>CAZVSA010000109.1:8295-12354 GCA_964629955.1 uncultured Luteolibacter sp. | reverse complement strand
GTTCAAGGTGTGGGAGGGGGGCATGGCGAGCCACGGGGGGATTCTCGGGCTGGTGGTTTTCACCTGGTTCTACTCGCGGAAAGCGGGGGTTTCGTGGACGGGCCTGGGGGACGGCCTTTGCGTGGGAGCGCCCATCGGCCTGTTTTTCGGACGGGTGGCGAATTTCATCAACGGGGAACTCTATGGAAGGGTGGCGGATGGCGTAGCGTGGGCGGTGAAATTCCCGGGGACGCTCATGGATGGTTCCGCCCCGGAATCCGCCCGCTTCGATGATGCGATGGCGTCGGCGGCCCAGGCGGATCCGCAATTGGCGGCGGCTTTCGATGCGATCGACGCGGAGCGGAGCGGAAGCTACGCGGATGCGGCGTATTTCGAGGCATTGCTCGCGGCGAACCGGCGGTCGGACGAGGTTTCCGAGGCGATCGCGCCGTATCTGGAGCCAAGGCACCCGTCGCAGTTGTATGAGGCGGCGCTGGAGGGGGCGCTTTTGTTCGCGATCTTGTGGTGGGTGCGGGTGCGGTATCCGAAAGCTCCGGATGGATTGCTCACCGGGTTGTTTTTCGGGTTATATGCGATTTTCCGGATTTTCGCGGAGAAGTTCCGGCAGCCGGACGCCGCCTGGGTGGTGGAGAATTTTCTGACGAAAGGGCAGTTCCTTTCGTTCTTCATGTTCGCGTTTTCCGCGGCGTTCCTCGCCTACGCATGGCGGGGCTGGAAGAAGGCGGAGGCGCTTTGATCAGGAGGGGAAATCGAGACCGGTTTCCTCTTCCCAGGCGGATTTGAGTTTTCTGCCGATCGCGCTTTCCAGGGCATTGTGCCAATCGGAGTCGTCCCGGATCACCGGCAATGGCGGGAGGATGCGCTCCGGAAGATCATGTCTGGCGATGGCGGGCTCGGCGCGGAAGTATTCCCCCGCGTGGAGGCCCGGGCCGATGACGCGGGAAACGGAGCGCCCGATTCCCAGCAGCGCGGCATGCACCCACCGGCTTCCCAGATCGGGACATAGAACCTCCCCGTGCGAGCTGCTGGTGAAGCCGACCGGTTCCTCACAGAGGTCGATTTCCCACCCCTCGGCGCGGAATACGGAACCCTCGGCCTGCCAGCGCCCGGCAAGGCGGGGGAGCAGCCAGAAACGCACGGCTTCCTCCGCGTCGGCGGGGGAGACCCGCAGGCGGATCCGTGTGCCGGGGAGCCCGCGCAACTGCCGGAGCGTGGTGACGACAATCGCCCGGTAGCGGTTCGCCGCTTCCCCGGCCCCCGCGACGGGGATCATTTCCGGGAGAACCATGCCGGGCAACGGTTCCTGGATGGGGAGGGTGAGGAGGTGCATCGGCGGAGGATTGGGGAGGAATGCCGCAGGGCCAAGCGTGGAACTCGCGTTATGAAGTTTCGCGCAGAGGAGGCTTTCCGGTTCATGGGGCGGGAATTAGCTTCGTGCCGATGACGATTTGGAGGCTGGCGTGCATTTGTTTGTTGGCGGCGGCGGGCAGCCAATGCGCGATGCCGGGACGGCCCGGCGAGGAACGGAACATGGTTTATACGCCGGACGGGTGGCCTGCTCCGGTGCTCGCGGATTTCCATCGTCCTGCGGGCGGAGCACCGGCTCCGGTGGTGATTCTCATTCATGGCGGGGGTTTGAAAATGCAGAAGGACCTGCGTTGGCAGATGCGGGGAATCGCGAGGAGGCTGGCCGCCCGGGGATACTTCGTGATGAACGTTACGTATCGGAATGCCCCGGACTGGGAGTTTCCCGCGCCGGTCGAGGATCTGATGGCGGCCATGGACTGGATCGGAAACAATGCCGGAGCTTATGGCATCGATTCCTCCCGCATCGCCACCTTCGGTTATTCCGCGGGAGGTCATCTCGCGTTGCTCGCGGGATTTTGGGACGAACGGGTGGGGGCCATCGTGGCGGGAGCGGCTCCCGCGGATCTCATGCTGTTCGAGGGCGGGGTGCTGGTGGGGCAATCGCTCGGCGGATCGCGCGGGGAGCATCCCGGGCGTTATCGCGCGGTGTCTCCGGTTCATCAGTTGCATCGCGAAGCCCCGCCGGTTTTTCTCTATCATGGAACCAGAGATCGCATGATTCCACCGGTTCATGCGGCGATGATGAAGAGCGCTCTGGACGATGCGGGGGTGGCCGGCGAGCTTCACTGGATCGAAGGAAAAGGCCATGTGGGCGCGTTCCTTTCCAGCGGAGAAGCGGTGGACCGGGCGATCGGCTTTCTGGACCGGGTGTTGCGGTGAGACGCCCAACTGCCTGCAAGATACTTCATTCCCGCAGGGAAACGGGGATCTCCTCAAAGTCTCCGTTCACGTGTACCACCTCGATTCCTTTTCCCGCCAGAAACGAAGCCGCCATCGCCGCTCTCAAGCCGGAGGCGCAATGTACATACAGCGGCCTGCCCGCCGGGATCTCTTCCAGCCGCACTGCCAGCCGCGTGTGGGCGATCTGAACCGCACCGCGCACGCGGCCTTTTTTGAACTCGCCCACGCCCCTCACATCCAGAACCGCCGCTTGCGGATGGCGTTTCAGATCCTGCGCCAGCCCGGACGCTTCGATGCTGCGGATCTTCGACCGGCGTTCCTTCGCCGCATGAGCCAGCCCGGCGGGTATCCAGCTTGGAATGTGGTCCAGCCCGATCCTCACCAATTGACGAACCGCCTCGTCCACCTGCGCCTCCTCTTCCGCAACCAGCAGTATCCGCTGCCGTTCGTCGAGATAGGAGCCCGCCGCGTCCGGCAATTTATGCTTCGCAAATCCGGCGAAAACCGCTCCCGGCAGATGCCCGGCGAGAAACTCCGTTGCCGATTTCCGCAAATCGAGCACCGCATGGCCCCGCCGCCCCAGCCAGCGATCCAGATCTCCGGCTGCGAGCTTTTTGGGCGACGGAAGTTTCCCCTTCGGCAGAAGCGGCGGACCCGCCCGGTTGTCCCGCTTCATGCGGGCGAAATACAACGGCGGCTCCGGTTGATCCGAAAGGATCTCCTCCACGAAAGCGCTCTCCGATTTGTGAAGGGCAGTCTTCAGCGCATCGTTGAACTTCCGTTCGTATCCCAACGTCCCATGCGGGATCGCCCCCAGCGATTTCCCGCATGCGCTTCCGGCGCCGTGCCCCGGCAAAATCTGAAGATAGGCCGCCAGATTTTTCGTCTGCCTCAGGCTCGCGTAAAGCCGCTTCGCGCTCTCTTTCATCTGGTCTTTCACACCCGCCGCGCTTTTCAGCAAGTCGGGCCGTCCCACATCACCGACGAAGATAAAGTCACCGCTCACCAGTGCGATCGGTTCATCCGCTCCGCCTCCCAAATCCGTCACGAGAAAGCTCAAATGCTCGGGCGTATGCCCTTCCGTCGCCACCGCCCTGATTTCGACCCCGCCGATCCGGATGACGCTGCCGTCCTTCAGGAAGCTTACCCGCTTGGCCTTTTTCGCCCACTCGTATTGCCAATCCTTCCCGCCCAGAGCCGAAAGGTAGGCTTTCGCCCCCTTCTCCAAAAACTCCCGCGTTCCTCCCAGAAAATCCGCGTGGATGTGCGTCTCCGCCACGGCCACGATCTTGAGATCATTCTCCCGCGCGATCTTCTCGTATCGATCCACATCCCGCTCGGGATCGATCAGGATCGCCTCTCCTGTCTTTTGGCAGCCGATCAAATAGGCGTTCTGCGCCAGAGCGCGGTCGGTGATCTGTTTGAGGAACATGACGGGTGAAACGGGCAAACCGCATTTCCTCCGTAGCATCCCCGCCGCCCGGACGCAAACTTCCATGCTCCGCGAAATTTGATTGACTCTTCCTACCAGATGGTATGGATTTTTCCGCCACCTTGCCGAAGGAGCGAATCTCATCAGGGTTTTCCGCGTACCGGCAACTTCCGACGTAGTGGAACCCATTTCCCACTATCTCCTATGAAATTCTCGATTGTAATTCTTGCGTTGGCTTCAACTCTGGCGGTTGCACGGGCGGCTGACAGCCCCCTCGTGGATGCGAAGTGGCTCTTCGGAAATCTCAAAAAACCGGATGTCCGGGTGATCGAAGTCAGTGTCGATCCGGGCGTGTATGA
>CAZVSA010000109.1:7071-8285 GCA_964629955.1 uncultured Luteolibacter sp. | reverse complement strand
CTCAGGCCGGTTTTGAAAAACTGGCCTCGCGCCTGGGAATCACTCCTGAAACCCAAGTGATCCTTTATGGAGACAACAACAATTGGTTCGCGGCCTGGGGCGTGTGGGTTTTCAACCTCTACGGGCATGAAAACGTCCAGCTTCTCGATGGCGGGCGTAAAAAATGGGAGTTGGAGAAACTTCCGCTGGATGTGTCCACCCCTGCTTTCAAAGCCACCGATTACAAGGTGACCCAGGTGAACGAGGAACTCCGCGCCAGATTGCCCGAGGTGGTTCAAATCGCCGAAGGCGGGAAGGAAGCGGCCCTGCTCGACATCCGCTCTCCCGACGAATTCTCCGGCAAGGTCATCGCTCCCGCCGGCATCCAGGAACTGGCCGTCCGCGCGGGGCACGTTCCCGGAGCGGTCAACGTCCCCTGGGGAACGATCGTGAATCAGGAAGACGGCACCTTCAAATCTCCCGAGGAACTGAAAGCGATCTATGCCGGGAAAGGCGTCGATGGCAGCAAGGAAGTGGTCGTCTATTGCCGCATCGGCGAGCGCTCCGCCCACAGTTGGTTCGCGCTCAACCGGATCCTCGGCTACAAGGCCCGCCAGTACGATGGTTCCTGGACGGAATACGGCAACGCGGTCGGCGTTCCCATCTCCAATCCCACTGGCACGGTCTGGACCGGCAAATAATCCCGGGCTCATGGCATCACGTCCTTGCGCTTCCCGATGAGAATCCTGCGGATCGTTTTCGCATTGCTTCTGGCGGGTGCGATTCTGGCAGCAGCGTGGTTTGCGTTCGAGCGGGCGGAGCAGGGCAGGGAGGTGGCGGTGGCCATTCTCGCGGGAGCGGCGTTCGGGCTGGTGCTCCAGCGCGGGCGCTTCTGTTTTTTCTGCATTCTGCGCGAAGCGTTCGAGGAGCGGGAAACCAGGCCCCTGCTGGGCGTGATCGCGGCTCTGGCGACGGGAACCATCGGCACGGTCATCGTTTTCAGCGCGTGGCTGCCGGATGCCTCGGCGGGTTATCTCCCACCGGCGGGAAACATCGGCCCGGTTTCATGGCCGCTCTATCTGGGAGGGCTTGCGTTCGGGTTGGGGATGGCTTTTTCCGGTTCCTGCATCAGCGCGCACCTTTACCGGTTGTCCGAAGGATCGTGGTTGTCGCCGGTGGCGCTGGCGGGAATCGTGGTGGGGTTCGGCCTGGGATTCCACGCATGAAATCCCAGG
>CAZVSA010000109.1:0-7061 GCA_964629955.1 uncultured Luteolibacter sp. | reverse complement strand
TCATGCGTGGAATCCCCTGTATCTTGCTTCCTACAGCACCGCGCCGGTGGTGTGGCTTCCGGCAAAGCTGGGATTCGCCGGGGCGACGCTTCTTCAGCTTTTGGTTCTCGGCCTGCTGGCTTGGGGGCTGTGGCGGTTCGTGCAGAAACGGCCTGCCGGGCCCGATCCTGTCGCGTCGTCATGGGTGGAGGCTTTGTGGAAACTGCGCTGGCCGGTTCTCGTCACGGGCCTGTTTGTGGCGGCCATCGCCGTCACCATGCTGTTGCGGGTGGAGCCGATCGGCGTGACGAGCGCTTTGGGCAGCCTTGTCCGCCAATTTTTCGACTCGCTCGGCTGGTTGCCGGATCGTTTGGAAGGACTGGATGGTTTCCGCGGTTGCAGCACCTCGGGGGAAGGTCCGGCGCTTTCCCTGAACGCGTGGTTCGTGCTGTCCCTGGTGACGGGCGCCTTTCTCGCGTCGTTTGCGGGCGGGCACTTCGAGCCGGAACGCATTTCCTGGAAACGTTTTCCTTCCGCTCTTGTCGGCGGGGTTTTGCTCGGATTCGGTGCCATGATTTCCATCGGGTGCACCATCGGCAAGCTCTACAGCGGCATCACCGCGCTCTCCCTTTGCGGATGGGCATTCGCCGTGGCCATGACGGCGGGAGTCTGGCTGGGTTTGAAGCTGCGCCGGGCCTGGTGGTAGCTGAAGCCGATGCTTCGTTCCACACCAGGTGCGGGCTCCGGTGCGATGAATGAAGAAGGAGGTGCCTTCCATGGGAAAGCACCTCCTTTTGAAGAATAAGATGATGGAACCTTACCAGCGGCGTCCGCCGCCCGTGTCCCGGCGCTGGCCACCGCCACCGCCACCACCGCCGCCACGTTCTTCACGGGCCTGGGCCTCGTTGATGCGGAGGGGGCGGCCCTGGTGATCCTTGCCATCGAGTCCTTTGATGGCGGAAACCATCGCGTCCTTGGAACCCATGGTCACAAAAGCGAAACCACGCTGACGACCGGTATCCCGGTCGGTTGGAAGATGGACATCGGTGACATCGCCATATTCGGCGAAGAGGCTGCGGAGGTCCATTTCTGTGCTGCTGAAGGGAAGATTTCCCACGTACATTTTCATAATATCGAGTGGCTTTGCGTTTCCTTTTCCATTTCGCGGACTGTTCCCGTTCGTCGGGTTTCAGATTGCCACCGAATCGCGAAACTCACCTGGCAATGCACCAGACCTTGAAGTTTCTCAGGGCGCGGACCACAGTTGAGAAATGTGATTCATGTCCGGGGAATATGCAAACAAATTCGCGAATTTATTTGAGAGAAGGTGCATTGGAAGAAGAAATTTTGTGCATTTGTCATGTCAGCGTCGCTCCGGGTGCCGGGAGATTATGATGAATGTTGTCATGATTTCATTTGAGATTTGAGAACTTTGATTAGTTCAGGAAGATCGACGGTGGCCACGGCAATGGATGTGTCGCTCAGTCCATAAGGAAGAATAAGTTTTTCCCTGTGGGAAAGGGCTCCGCAGGAGTAAACGACATTCGGCACGTAGCCGTTGCGAAGGGGTTCGTCGGGTTCGAGAAGGGGAAATTTGAGATGACCAAGAACGATGGAAGGATCTTCAAGGCCGAGGAGGAGGGCTCCGATGCAGTATCGGCGCATGGGCCCGACACCATGCGTGAGAAGGAGCCAGCCGGCGGATGTTTCGATGGGGGAGCCGCAGTTGCCGATTTTGACGGATTCCCAGGATTCCGAAGGACGGCGCAAGAGCTGTGAATCTTCCCACAAGTGAAGATCTTCGGACCGCATGAGGTAAAGGTTCTCATCGTCCTGACGGGAGATCATGATGTAATTTCCATTGATCCGGCGGGGAAAGAGAGCCATCCCTTTGTTGCGAACCGAGGCTCCGTTGAGGGTGGATGAGCGGAAAGTGACAAAATCGGCGGTTTCGAGAAGTTGAGGCAAAATGGCCCTGCCATTGTAGGCGGTGTAGGTGGCGTAATAGCAGATGGTTCCGTCATCCTCGGTGAAGCGGACGAAGCGCGCGTCCTCCATGCCGTTGCTTTCATGAGGGGAGACGGGAAAGATGACGCGCTCGGAGATGGGAACGGAGGAATCGAAACAAACCTCGTAGTTGGCATCGGCCAGCCAACGGATGCATTCGAGGGTAATCCGGACTTTGCGGGCGGCGAACCGGGTGGTGCCGGATGCCGTGTGGAGGGCCGCGTCCAGTTCGCTGCGGGTGAACCGGTCTCCAAGGGATTGCTCCAGAGCGGACAGCCAGGGAGCACCCAGTTCCATTTCCGCAAGCTTGCGGAAGAA
Source organism: uncultured Luteolibacter sp. (assembly GCA_964629955.1). Classification (GTDB taxonomy): domain Bacteria; phylum Verrucomicrobiota; class Verrucomicrobiia; order Verrucomicrobiales; family Akkermansiaceae; genus Luteolibacter. The sequence continues at coordinate 4,757 of CAZVSA010000109.1, read as the reverse complement.
CACGGTACGCCGGAAGGATGGATCCGGATGGAGTTCCGGTGCGGATACCCGGCTGGATCGATCATCGACGGTGACGGCGTGATCGTTGCTGATGACTCCGGTGCGAAAGACGATGGAGGAAATATGGCCCTCGCCGGTCGCGCGCAGACTCATGATGAAGCGCAACTCTCCCTCGGCGAGCCCGGATTGATCGGGATGAGGAACGATGGACGGGTTGAAGAGAGCGGCGGATTCCAGCGCATACTCTCCGGAGAACAGCGCTCCGATGTAAAGGCGACGCGAGGGAGAAAGTGAATTTTCATGAGGGACCTGGGATTGGACGTGGCCGTAGTGCCGCAGCCATGCCGATTCGATCCGGGAGTGACGTTGGCTGAATTGGGAACGGAGTTCCGCGAGGCGGTTTTCAATCTCTTCCTCGCAGGGATCGAGCGCGCGCTTGATGATCCGGTCGATGGAAGAATGGTCGGCGGGAATGAAAGAGCGGATCAGAACCCGGGAGTTGTCCGGGTGAAGGTGGATGCCGGTGGGCGAGGGGATGGGAGAGTTCATGTAGGGGAGATGCGGGCCCGGCGGGTGATTTCCGAACGGGAAAGAAGGAAGGCGAGGGTGGATTCCGCTCCTTCGTTCTGATTGATGTGGTCGCTGAGGAGCGCGTCCCGGCAGCCGCCGGTGGCTTCGTTGTAGAGAGGCAGGCCGAGGTCGTTCCTGCCGAGGAACCAATCGAAGCAGCGCCGCGCGTCGGTTTCCCAGGAGGAATCGCCTGTGATTTCCGATGCGGCCATGCAGGCGGAGATCATGGCGTGTGCTTCGACCGGTTGCTGGTCGAAACGCGCCTTTTCCTTCCCCCGGGGCCAGAAACCGTGACAACCGATCGGCGAGAAATGTCCCTCCGCGCCGGTTTGCTCGTCCAACAGCCAACGGAGCGAGATCAGGCCGGTTTCGATGGCGGCGGGGTCATCCGAGAGGATGAGCGCGTGAGGAAGTTTGGCATTGTCGTACGTGGCGACACGTTCAAACCATTTCCAATCGTCCGACGAGTTCGCCAGATACAGATCCATGAGACGGGCGACGAGCAGGTCGCGCGTTTGGGCGGCGGCCCGGTCGCCTTCAAAGGCCCGGAGGTATTCGTGGATGGCGATGAGAGTGAAGGCCCAGGCCCGGGGGGAACTGAACTGCTTCACCGAATCGAGGCCGCGCTGGAACAGGAGCGCGGAGAGGTTGCGGAAGCCGTCGTTTTGGGAATGGCCGAGGGCGGTGCCGACGGCCCAGAGCGCGCGGGCGTGGCTGTCCTCGGAGCCTTTGCTTTCCAGCCATTTGCGATCGTGGCCCATGAAATTGCGGAATCTCCGGATGTTCGCGTCGAATGCATACCAGAGAAAGGCGAGGTAGGAGCTGGCCAGGCGGTCGATCTCCGGATCCGGTCCGTGTTCCGCCTGATGGAAGGTGGTGAAGATGAAGGCCCGGGCGTTGTCGTCGGTGCAGTAGGCTTCGTGATAGTTGGGGACGTTGTAAATGGCGTGTTGGAAAATGCCGGTATGATCGCTCATCCGGCGGAGATGATCGAGTTTGAGAGCCGGAACCGGAAGAGATTCCGGAGTCGGGGGAGGCGCGTGGGGCAAAACGCTGAGACTTGCCCTGGCACGACCGAAGCTTTCCATGTAGCGCCGGGCGATTTCCGGCCAGATCATCTTTCTCCCCTCCTTCCACGCGCGTTTGCGCATGGCGGTCATCCGGGTGGGATGGGAAAGGAGATCGTTCACGGCACCGGCGATGGCGGAGGAGTCGCCGAAAGGAACGATGACTCCGCGTTCCTCATCGAGGAGTTCACAGGCATGCCAATAGGGGGTGGAGATGATGGCCTTTCCCGCGCCGAAGGTGTATGCGAGCGTGCCGGAGGTGATTTGTTCCTCGTTGCGATAAGGGGTAAGATAAATATCGGAACCGCCGATGAATTCCTTGAGTTCTTCCAGAGAGACGAAGCGGTTGTGAAAGATGACTTGCTCGCTCACCCCGAGTTTGGCGGCGAGTTCGACGAGCGATTCCCGGTAACGTTCCCCCTCCCGCGCCAGGAGGTGGGGATGGGTGGCGCCGACGATGAGGTAAATGACATCCGGGTGGGATTCGAGAATCTTCGGGAGGGCTTCGATGGCGGTCTCGATGCCTTTGTTAGGAGAAAGCAGGCCGAAGGTGAGGAGGACGGTTTTGCCCTCCGCGTCGAAGACGTCCTTGTAAAAATTCGAGTCCACGAACGGCATGTCGATCACCCCGTGCGGGATGAGATCGATTTTCTCCGGGTCGATGCCATAGACATCGACAAGCAGGTGCCGGCCTCGCTCCGCCATGACGATGAAGCGCTCGGAGAGGCGGTCCAGCTCCCGCATGACGTGAAGCTGATCGGTGTCCGGTGTTTTCAGGACGGTGTGGAGAGTGGTGACGACAGGTTTGTCCAACAGTTCCAGAAAGCCGAGGAGATGCGATCCCGCCGGCCCGCCATAGATGCCGAATTCATGTTGGACCGAGACGACTTCAACATTGTTGATGTGAAGGAAATCCGCGGCCCGGAGGTAGGATGCCGGATCGTCCTGATCGATCTCGAACCGGACGCGCCCGGGATAATCGTACCCCGGGGGAGCATCGTTCACCGCACCCGCGATGCAGCTCGAAGCGGGAAATTCCGCGGCGACGGCCTCGCAAATATCCGTCGTGAAAGTGGCGATTCCGCAGCGGCGGGGAGTGTAGTTGCCGATGAAAGCGATGTGGCGGGCAGGCGGAGAAGCCATGATTTGTGCGGGAAGAATGGAGTATCCCGCGCACGGATGGCGTCGAAACCGCTAAAGCGCCGACAAGGAACTCACAGAGCTTCCTACGAAACGAATCACCTTAAGACCGGGCGCCACTCTGTCAAAAAAGAAATTCAAATCGGACGGAGCCCTGTTGTCTCAAAACTTCCGGGGCAACAGGCCAATTGTAAAGAAACGCGTTTCCGCTTGCTACAACCCGAACCTGCGCATAGTGATCCGCCGTCCGGAGTGATTCCGGACTTTCCGGGCCCGAATGCAGCGGCCCATCCCGTGTCCGGTCTTCATTCGATGAGAGGAAAGGTTCCCGGTTCATCTGAATCCAACCTCATCGAATCCCGCCCCGCCGATTTGCGGACGAGGGCGGAAAATACATCATGACTCCGAATACGTTCGAGGCGCTGCCATTGGCCGCGCCCATCCAACTCGCGCTCACCGAGCGTGGTTACACTACGCCCTCGCCGATCCAGGCGCAGGCGATTCCGCTGTTGCTCGAAGGGCGCGACCTGATTGGTTGCGCGCAGACCGGCACCGGCAAGACAGCGGCTTTTTCCCTGCCGATCCTCGATGCGCTCCACCGCCGCCCACGCGGCCTGAAGCCGAAAACGATGCGCGTGCTGGTGCTCACGCCAACCCGCGAGCTGGCCACCCAGGTCGGCAAGAGCCTGGAAATTTATGGCATGCACATGAACGTCCGCCATGCGCTGGTGTTCGGCGGTGTGGGCCAGCGGCCGCAGGTGGATGCTTTGCGCAACGGCGTCGACGTGCTCGTCGCCTGCCCGGGCCGCCTGCTCGATCTCGTGAATCAGGGACACGTCGATCTTTCGGCAGTGGAGTTCTTCGTGCTCGACGAGGTGGACCGCATGCTCGACATGGGGTTTCATCGCGACGTGCAGCGCATCGTCTCGCTGCTGCCGGCGAAGCGCCAATCGCTGTTTTTTTCCGCCACGCTGGCTCCGCCGATCGTCAGGCTCGCCCATGAAATTCTCCGCAATCCCGCATCGGTGGCCATCGAGCCCGAGGTGACCACGGCGGAAAAGGTGGAGCAGCACGTGTGTTTCGTGGCCAGGGAAAACAAATTCGCCCTGTTGATGCAGCGGCTGGGAAAACAAGGGCCGGGCGAGCTGAGCATCGTCTTTTCCCGCACCAAACATGGTGCGAACAAGCTGGCCAAGCAGATCATGGTGGCGGGTTTCGCCGCCGAGGCGATCCATGGCAACCGTTCGCAGGCGCAGCGCGACCGCACGCTCGAAAAATTCCGGGCCGGCAAGCTGCCGGTGCTGGTGGCCACCGATGTCGCCGCCCGCGGCGTGGACGTCAAGGCGGTGACTTTGGTCGTGAACTTCGATCTGCCCAACGAACCCGAAGCGTATGTGCACCGGATCGGTCGCACGGGCCGTGCGGGTGCCACGGGGCAGGCGATGTCATTCTGCTCGCCGGATGAGCGCGATTTTCTGCGGGAGATCGAGAAGCTCATCCGCCGGAAAATCGAGGTGGATGATTCCCATGATTGGCATTTGGAGGGGTTTTTCTCTCCTCAAGTCCGTGGAGACGATGGCCGCCGGGCGGCTCCGGGGAAGGAAGTCCCCAGGCCACAGAATGCGGAGAGACGTCGCCGTCGCCGGCGTCCGTCCCTTGCCTGAGATTCATTCCGTTTGCGGAGGGGAGCGGATTGTTTGGGAATCGGGGAGCACACGCGCCCCCGCGTGTTCCGGAGTGCGCCCTCGCGCTCCGGTGGCTTGTGAAGCCAAACCGTCCCGCATTCGGAAAACTCCCCGCCATTGTCCGCCAGGTTTCCGGCGATGGCGCCGGAAACAACACGCGATGGCGCGTGTGCTCCCCATTGGCTTCGCGGCGCATCCGCATCGTAGTGGCGATCACCGGTCGCCACCTCCCCGCAGCCCGTACAAGCAAGCCGTCCCGCATCCGGGAAACTCCCCGCCATGTCAGCCGGTTTCC
>CAZVSA010000108.1:0-12418 GCA_964629955.1 uncultured Luteolibacter sp. | reverse complement strand
CCAACCCCATCGAAAGGTATGTCGCGCTATGGTTCCGGTTCGGAAAAAAGCCGAAATGCCCTCCGGCCTCCGCCTGATCCCAGCGTGCCAGAACGGCATAGAGAGCCACCCCCGCCGCAAACCACAGCGACCAGAAACGCAGCGCCCGCCCGCCGGCCCTCTGCCCGGCAAGCCAAAAACAGGTGATCCCCATCAACAGGAAAAGAGCGAGATGCTCCGCCGCCGAACGGGCCTGGATCGCCGCCAGCCCCCCTGTCTCCACTCCCGCCTTCTCCAGGACAAGCCGCCAGCCTGGAACACCGCCCCACCCGGCGGGAGAAAACGCCGCAAATCCCCCGATCGCAAAAACCGCGGCCAACGCATACCAGGCCCGCGGCAGCCGGTCCGGCGGAGGCGAAATCAAAACCAGCAACCCCATCCCCGAAAAAAGCACCGCGTGGACGCCAACCCAGTTCGTCGATATCGCGAACGCCCCCGCCGCGAACAAAACCCATACCCCACCCCACAACCAGCCGGGTGACTCCATGCGGGCCTCCAAAAGGTCGGGCGGGCGCTTTTCGAAAAGGTTCATCAAACTCGCCTTCAGTCCGAAGCGGCTGGGAATCATGCACATCACATCCCCGGACTCCTCGTGTCAAGAGTCGCCTTTTCAGCGAACTCCCCCCAAAAAACGCTGAAGACAAGCCCGTATGAAACCCAACCCATACGACGACGAAAAAGCCCTGAAAACACGGTAAAATCCCTGATTTCGGCCGATGGCATCACTTCGGCCATTTAATGGGTTGACGAACGAACCTCATTGGAGCAGCATTCCCGGGTCGATGAAAAGATACTCCTCCTCCTTCCTTCAAGGCAAACTCACTTGGGTGCTGTTGTTCACCTTGGGCCTCGCCGTTTGTGCCCAGGCTGCGCGCCGTCCCATCGCCCCGCCAGTGACCGGAGGCGACAAGCCTCTCGAAAACGCCTCTTCTCCATAAATTTTTCTTCCCGGGCCGGCTGAACCAGCCATAGGGGTTGGCATACGGCTTTGAACCTTCTGATTGCTCCACAAAACTTGGTGGTATGAAAATTCCTACTTTTGCTGCTTTACTCGCCTCTTTCCCTCTCCTCCACGCGTCAGCACAAGCCGCCACGGCTTACGTCGATGTATTCGGGGGCGTAGCGACCTCCGCGGACCCCAATGATATCGTGCCCTTGACATCCCTGGGCTGGACTCAGTCCAATCCTGGAATCAATCCCAGTGATCCCATTTCCTACGTCTGGGTTCATGTTGACGCCGATCTCAACCCGAAAGGCAACGCCGCCTTTATCGGGGGGGGAGCATGGGGGGTTCCAACCAACGACAACACTTACACTGTCGGACGATCCTTTACGGATCTCGATCTGGCGGACACGATCGTCTCCTTCGATCTCGCGATCGAAGACGCTTGGGATCTGAGCGATCCGGACTGGGGTGCCCGGGATACTTTCGGTTTCACGCTCAAAAACAATCTCGGTGCCTCCCTCATCACCGTGAATCTCGCTCCCATCGATCAAGATGAACCCACCGGGCGTTGGCTTCTCTCCTACGCCTTCGGCAGCGACCCTTTGACCTCTTCAGGCTGGTGGCTGACTCCGAATGACGGGATAGGCACTTTCGCCGGATTTGCCCTCACCACTTCCGCAACCGGGCTTGGTCTCGAATTCCCCACCACCGACGGTATCTATGCGGATGCGGAATCCATTTCCGGCTATGATCCTCTATCCGGTGAACTCTATCTCGAATTCTTCTGGGATAATTATGAAGACAATGGAAAATGGGGCGACAATTACATGTTCATAACGAACCTGAATGTTGTTCCCGAGCCCTCCTCCGCCCTTCTTCTTTCCTGCGGTGCCCTCGCTCTTTTGCGCAGACGCCGTTCATCCTGAGTGACTGCCATCATCAGTGAAGGGCCTGCTTCAGCAACGGGGCCTGCCATGAAATTCCGGCTGGTGGCTGATTGCGCCAATTTCGGAATTCCCCTGCAAGCATCACTGCTACCGGCGCTTTTGTGAGCATGCCGATCATTTGAGGAGGATTCTGAAGAACTCGTGGGCATCCGGTATAACTTGACCTTATCGTCAACGCTGCGGACACCCCTCTGACAAAGCCGCCCGGGGAAATTCAGCCGGTGACCGTAAGATCCGTCACTTATGGGCCCGCCCGGAATGGCGCTTGGTTTGGCCGGATTTCGTTGCAATTCAGAGACGGAAAGCCGGTTCGGGTACGGTTGGAGAGTGTGACCAAACAATCTCTCCTCACCCGCTTTCCGCGGACCGTTTTTGCCAGTGCCCGTCGTCGCTTGCTAGCGGCGTTGCGCCCACCGCCGTGCGCCACTTGGGATGCGGTTTTTCGATCCTTGGATGCCAAGGACCGGCAACATGCCGCCCGCCGCCGTGTAGGCGCTCATGCCGCGGCTTGCCAGCGCAGGGCGATTTCCTCAAGCGCCTCCAACTTGGCCGTTGCTTCCCCGCGGCCGAAATGGCGGTCCTCGATGGCCGCGATCTCCGCTTCGATCGACGCGCGCGTTTCGCCGGAAATCCCCGGCTGCTCCTGCAACCGCCGCAGGTAACCGATCACGCTCACGGGGTTGATGTGTTCGGGAAGCGGCAGGCGGATGACGTCCGGTGGTGGGGCGGCGGAGCGGCGTTTCCGGATCACGAACCATCCTCCCAGAATTGCCAGGAAACCCGCCAGACCTCCGGCGGCCCATGGCGTGATCACCGGTCGCGCCGCGACCAAATCCACTTCCGCGGTGACCGGCAACAGATCGACATCGTCGTAACGTTGCAGCACCAGCCCGTCCTCCGCGGCGACTTCGGGCTTCACCGCAGGGAAGCGGAACTTCGCTGGCAGAACGCCGTCCGGCTTCAGCTCGATCCGCCACTCGTGCTCGGAGACTGGCGCGAGATCGTCGCTTTGTGCATCCAGCTCCACCACCCGCAGGTCGCGGTCCTCGATGTTGCCGACCGCCAGGCCCGGAACTTCCAGCGCGAGCAGTTCGGTCAACGGTGGGACGAGTCCGCGTGCCGTGGCTTTCACTTCGAGAAACAGGCTGCCGTCTTCCCGCTGCGATCGTTCGTCGAGCGTCTGCGCGACCTGCAGTTCGCGGAACGGTCGAGGCGCGTCACCGGAGGCATCGATCGGCACCTCGGGCGAAGTGACCGGCAGCACGACATAGCCGGAGGTGTCGGTGAAATCGAGGTCGATCTTGAGCGGCGGGATGCGGTCGATCTGCGGACCTTTCGGCTTGAGGAGAAAGTATGCGTAGGGCGTGAGCCGCCAGCCGAATTGCGGATCGGTGCGGGACTCGACCTTGTCGCCATGGAAGGTGAGGGAAACCACTTCGAAATGTTCCTCCAGCACGGCCCGCGCGGCTTTCTCGAACTTGTCGCGGTAGTCCTCCGGCGGGCGGCCGTAGTTGTAGACATATTGCGCGCCGGTCTGGTTCTGCAGGTAACGTTGGAAGCCGCCCGACTCGCGCTCGATTTCCCGGGTGTGGCGGAGGTTCACCCGCAGGCCGAAGGGTGTGGCGGGCGAGACGCGCTCCGGTCCATCCACGGCGACATCGAGCTGGATCTCCGTCACCAGATCCCGGTAATACGCCAGAACATCCGCCGCATCCCGGAGAGCTTCGTGTCCGCCGGCGGTCGCGGCGACCGCTTCCAGATAACGCAGCTTCAACTCCGGCGCGACATTCGCCAGGCGCGTATTGAGCGTGGAGGCGAAGCTTTTCAGATGGCGTCCGCGGGTTTCCTCCGGCAGCGAGTCGAGCGCCACCTTGATCTTCGGATATTCCGCCGGCGTGGCGACATGATGGCTTTTCAACGCTTCCAGCGTAGGCGAGCCGAGCGCGGCATAGAGCCAGGTTTCGAAAACCTCGGTGGTTTCCTTCGTGGGATCGTCCAGCGGCAGGGTGCGTGCATATCCGGCCGCGGCTTCCGCCAGATCGTCGAGCGCCGCGCGTTTCACCGCCGAATGCTGGTTGTCCGGCGCGAGCGTGCTCTTGTAGTTGCTTTCCTCGAAACGAAGCGATGCGAGCTGCTGCCCGAGCCGCCACGATTCGGACGTTGTTTTCTCAAGCGCCCTATCCAGCACCGCGATCGCCGAGGCATAGCCGTGGAGGAGCTGCTCGTGCAGTTCCTTGTCCTTCCGCTTTGTCTGGTAATCCTGCTGGAGCCTGGGGTTCGGCCAAAGCCCCGCGAGGTTGATCCGCATCTGCCCGACCAGCGCCGCCAGCGTTGGTGCGTCGAGCGCGTCGGTCCGGCCGAATACCGCCTCGACCGCCTCCACCCGCCAAACCTCGGCGCGGCTGTGGCACGAGATGAACGCGTTCGCGAGTTCGAGATGAAACGACTCATCCAGATCGAGAGCATGGATGCCTTTCACCAATGCCGCGAGTTCGACCAGATTCCGTTCCTGCTTCGAGCGCGTCAGCGGGATCGTGCCGGACTGGTTGTTGAATCCGTAGAAATAGAAATAGCGGGAGCGATGATCCTGCTCGCTGTTCGGGTTGTGGTTCTCCGACCAAACCTTGATCACCTCGCGCACCAGCGAAACCGCCTCGTCGCGATGCGTGACCGCGAGCCTGCCAATGATGGGGAGCGCCTTGTCCTCCTCCTTCACCTTGAGGAAGAGCCGGGCCGAGCCCAGCAGGCACTCGTTCCGCACCGCCGGCTCGATCGCGGCGAGCCATGGCTCGTCAGGCTGGCATTCGAGCAGTTCGCCGGAGGTGATCGGGCGCACACCATCGCCGCTGTGGACCACGTCGGGACGCGAGAAGAACATGTTTCCCCATTCGTCGTATCGCGGCGTCATCCGGCGGGTGTTGCTCTGGTCTTTCTGGCGCGTCACCTCCGCCTCGTGCACCCATTGCCGTGCAAACAGCGTGAAGATCCCGGACCATCCGGCGGTGTCGAACTCGCGCTGCCCGAGCAGCGCCTGCACCGCCGCGTGTTGCAGGCGGAGCTGCTCCAGCCGCACCTTCGGCTCGGGGTTTTCACGGCTTCGGGCGGTGAGTGTGCCGAGCGAGGCGAGCAATTCCAGGCCCGCGCCTTCCGGATTTTCAAACGTCTTCTCCAACCACTCGCGGCCTTTGCCGTCGCCCAGCTCCGGGATCAGCGAAAGTGCCCGGAACAACGCCTCGCCGCGCGCTTCCGCAGGGACATCGGGGTCTGTGAGAAACGAGGTGGAAACTTCCCAAGCCTGCCGAACCGCCTCCGGGCCGGCTTCCTTCGGGTGCCGCTGCGACAGCTCCGCATGGTGGCGCGCGATCAGGTTCAGCGCGGCGTAATCCTTTTTCTCCCGCGCTTCGGCGAGGTCCGGAAGAAACGCGCCGGCTTCGCGGACGAAGCCCGTTTCGATCAACAACGCGGCGGCCCGCCGGCGGTCTTCGGCCGCGGTGCCTCCGAAATGGCGGACGCCCTTTTCAAGCGCGGCGAAGAACTCCTGCGGCGGACGGGGCGATCCCGGTAGCATTTTCGCGAGGATCTCCATCTGCTCTTTTCCCGGCGCGTTCGGCGAGGCGGATGCGAGCCCGAGCAGGTCGTGCGGCGGGAGAAACACGGGCTGCGCATGGGGCTTCGCACCTTGCGCCACCAATTCGGGCGGAACTTCCACCGTCACCGGTGAGGCGAGTTTCTGGAGAAGGACTTTATACACCTCGGCTTTCACGTCCTCCGGCATCGCTTCCAGAAACTCCCGCACCTTTTCCCAACGGCCCAGGGCCACATCACGGCGGAATGTTTGTGCCCCGAGCTTGAAGCGCTCCAGTTCCTGCGCGGGCGTTTCTTCCTCCGGCACTTCCGCCGCGGGGGATTCCTTTGCCCGGGCGTCCTCCACCTGCGCGGCGAGAATGCCGGCGGTGCTGCGGTCGATGCGCAGTTCGCGGATCACCGCGAGCCGCTGTTGACCGGGGGTGAGTTCGGGGCGCTTGCGGCTTTGCTCGATGAGCTGGCGCAGGCGGTTGAAATCCAGCTCCCCGCCCGGCGCGGCCCCTTCCTGTCCGGCGGGGCTTCCCACGATCACGCCGGCTGCCGCGCTTTGGCTTGTAATGAGTTCCTGCGCGGCGGAAACGGAAGCGGTGAAAACCGTTAGCGAGGTGAGGACGTGGCGGGTGTACATAAGGGGGCCGGTAAAGCGGGTGAGGTGGAGAAACGAAGCGGCTCAGGATCCTTCGCCGTCGATCGGGGGACCCGCGCTCGCGCCACGGGCATCCGCAGGCTGGGTGGCAGGCTTGCGGCCGGGCTTGTTGGACGCGCACTTGCCGGAGCAGCAGCCGCTGCATTGTTTCGGGATCGCCTTGCCGTAGAGTTCCTCCGGTTCCATGCGCGCGAGACGGATCGCGGCTTCCAGATCGTCCGCGTGCTTCGCGGCGGCGATCGTGTCACCGCGTTCGGTGGCGCGGTGGACGAGCCATTTCCGTTCCTGGCGGGCGGCGTCGATTTCCGGCTCCCATTCGGTATCGGGCAGCCCCTCCAGCTTCATCAGATAGGTCATGTAAAACCGCGCGCTCGACAAGGTGGCCAGCGAGTCATCCACCAGCAGCGGATCGGCGGCGGGATCGGCGGAAAGTTCCGCCGCGAGATCCGCGAGTTCCTCACGGGCCTTCGGAAGTTCGGCGTTTTCCATGCGCGCCTTGGCGAGTTCGAGGCGGATTTGCCGCGATTCCGCGAGCCGCTCTTTCGGCAGCCTGGCGAGCGCGTCTTCATAAGTGGAAATGGCGGCCGCCCAGTCTTCCGAGGCCGCATGTCCGGCGGCGAGATCGAGCAACGAAGCGGTTTCATCCAGAACCATGCCTTCGCGGCCGGGTCCGTAATGATAGGCGAGAAGGCCCAGCGGAACCAGGCACCACAAGGTGAGGATAATGATTTTCATGGCACTTAAAATCGGAGATTAGAGAAACGGATGGGAAAGGGGAAGATCGAAAACGGAATTCACACGGACCCGGCCATGGCGGATTCCGGAGTTGCGGCGGATGGGGCTTTTTTCGGGCGCACCGGTCCCGGATTCCAATGCGAGCCTGCAAAATGCAGCAGCAGCGGCAGGCCGGCGAGCAAGGCCCCGCCCGAGACAACTGCGGCCAATGCCAGCTCACGTTGGTCCATGTGACGCGCCTTGCCATCGATGGAAAGGGTGCCGAGCCGCTGCAACATCGGCGTCGGGACCAGCTTCAAGTTGCCGTCGTGATATTCGCCGCCGAGACGGTTCGCGATCTGCCGGAGCGTCGTGCCGTCCTGGCGCGAGTGGCGGCCGTCGATGAACGTGCCTTTCACCGGATCGCCCACGCCGGCGATCAACACGCCGCCGACCGAGCGCGGCATTTTCGGCATGCCGGTGGCGGGCACGGTGTCGCCGTCGCTGATCATCACCAGCGTCGCGGATTGCGGCGGCCATTTCGCGGCGATTTGCGCGGCTTCCTCCAGTCCGTCGAACAGCCGCGTTTTGCCGGATTGGAACGCGTGGTGCATCGGCAGGTCCGCCATCAGGTTGTGGAGGATCTCCAGGTCGCGCGTTTCCTGCACCACCGGCTTCGCTCCATTGTAAACGGCGACCACCGTGGTGTGCAGCTTGTCGTGCGCGGTCCGCGCGATCACCGATTCCACGATCGCCCGTGCCCTGGCCATCCGGCTTTCCTTTTTCGTCGGCCCGGCGTCCTGCAACCGCATGCTCGGTGAAACGTCGAGCACCAGCAGCAGGTGCTGCCGTTCCTTCGGCTCGACCTCCTTCACCTCGGAGCGGTGCGCGGCGGGCGGCAGCAGCAGCAAGGTCGCCAGCCCCCAGACCAGCGCCGGTGCCGCGGCCATGCGGAGAAACGGAGCCAACCGGCCCGCTGGCGAAGGCTTTCCCGTGGGGCCGAACGCCAGCGTCGCCACGCGTTTCACCCTGCGCGCGTGCAGCCGTTCCGCGCCGGTGACGAGCACCAGCGTAGCGGCGGCCAGAAGCAGCGGGAGGTTCACCATGGCGTGTGGCGGAAGCCGAAAAGCGTGAGCAGATACATCGCCCCGACACCGAGACCGGCGAGCGAGAACGGTTCGAAGAAATCGATCGGGTCCGGCGTGACACGCTTCAGCGGCGCTTTCTGCATGTCATCGATCCGCGCGAACACCGCCTTCAGCGCCGCCGGATCCCCCACCGCGAAAACCTCGCCGCCGGTCATCAATGCGATCAGCGAAATGGAATCCGGCACGCCGCCTTCGGCGATGTGGATGCCGTAGAGCTTGATGCCGTTCGCCTTCAGGCTTTGCGCGATGGCCACGTCCCGGCCGTTGTTCAGATCGAAGCTCTCGCCATCCGAGAACAGCACGATCATGCGGTCGCCCGAGTCGCTGGCGAGCAGTGTTTTTTCGGCCGCGCGCAACGCCATGCCGATGCTCGTGCCGCCGAACCACCCCGGCAAATTTTCCGGCCGGAGAAACGGCGGCGCGCACTTGAACGCGGAGACGTCGTTGGTGAGCGGAACCCAATTGAGCACCGCGTTGCCGAATACCGCGAGCCCGAACGCGTCGCCTTTCCGGAACGAAATGAAATCGTTCAGCGCCTCCATCGCCGCGTCGTAGCGGGAGCCGGAACCGAACTGCGCCGTCATCGATCCGGAGACATCGAGGCAGAACTGGATGTTCGTCATTTCCCGCTCGCTCCGCGGTTGCTCGAAGCGCCGCGGTCCCGCCAGCATCGCGATGCCGATCATCAACAACAGCGACGGCAGCAGGTCCGCACAACGGAGGATCAGGCCGGTCCACCGCGCGCGAGGCAGAGGCTGGTGATCGAAGGGCAGGGGAATCCGCCGGCCGCCGCGTTTCCACAGGAACGCCGCCAGCCCGATCGGCAGGACCAGCAGCGCGAGCAGCCATGGATGGGCGAAGGTCATGCGTAGGGAGCGAGCAGTGATTCGATTTCCGCCGGTGAAATGTCCGCGGCCGGGGCGTGGAGCCAGCGCTCCAGCGCGAGGATCAGCGGCGAGGCCTGCGGGTGGCGGCGCAGCAACGACATCGCCTCATCCGGCGGCTTTGAGGAAATCTCCGGCAGGGCCTCCCGCCAATGGCCGATGATCATCCGCTCGAGCACCGCGCGGTCGGCGGTGGAAAGCGCGGCCTGCGAGGCCCCGCTCACCAGCGGGCGGAGGCGTTCCGCGAGGGTCGGCCCGCGAAGGTCGGTGTTTTCCGCGACCGGCTTCTTTTTCCGCCACGCGATGATCCCGATCAATCCCGCCAACCAGGCCGCACCTACGAAAGTCATCGTAGTCCGGTAGCCGCCGAGCGATGGCAGCGTCCCGCGTTCCAGCGGATGCGGGTGGAGCACGCCCGGCTCGAGCGGCGAGGTGATTTCCAGCAGGATTTCCGGCAGCTCGCCTTCGCCTTCCAGAAAATCCGCGAGATTGAAGGTCCCGGGTTCCAGGCCGTGTACTTCAAAATCGTAGCGGCCGCCATCCTTCGCCGGGCGAGCGTCGAGTACGCGGACCACGAGCGGCGGTTCGCGGTCGCGGCGCGGCTTTGGTTTCACCTCCTCGCCGGGCAGGTAGATCTCCGTGATCACCAGCGGCTGGCCGACGCGCTGGGTCGGGACCTCGCCCGACAGGAAACCGGCGGCCGCGAGCGAAAGAATTGGAACGAGCCGGATCATTGGCGGTTGCGACGGGTGGCGCCGCCGCGGGCGCGGAGAAAATGGCGGAGCCGACCGAGAAACGGCGTGCCGGGGCGGATCAGGAAATGGTCGAGCGAGGCCTTTTTCAACGACTCCAGCAGGGTGTCGGTGGTGGAAAGCAGGCGCTTGCCGTGGGTGAAAAATTCGCGGCCCGTCTCCACCTCGCGGCCGCGGAACCAGCCCGCGCCTTCGAGTTGGTCCTCCGCCTCGTCGCGGAAAATGAGGCAGATGCAGTCGTGCCGCGCGCCGACCAGTTTCAAGGCCTGGAGGGCGTCGGTATCGTGGAAATCGCTCAGCACGATCAGCAGCGAGCGCTGCGCCAGCGAGGCCTCCAGCGCCAGCAGCCGCCGGCCGAGCGTGGTCGGCTCGTCGAAGCGGTGGCCGCGCAGCTTGTGCAGCCACTGGAGCAGCACGTCGCGCGAAAGGCTGGGCCGTACGATCAAATCGCGTCCGCCCGCGCCGAGCACGCCCACCGGGCTGACGCGGTCCAGGCACGCCAGCGCGAGCCCGCCGGCCACCTGCACCGCCAGTCCGTATTTTCCCGGCGGTTTCGAGGCGATCGTCATCGATGCGGACGTGTCCACCACCAGCCAGACCGGCATCTGCTTGGGCGTCTCGAACTGTTTCACGTGCGCCTTGCCGGTGCGGGCGGTGACGCGCCAGTCGATCGCCTTCACCGGATCGCCCGCCTCGTAGCGGCGCGATTGCACATATTCGATGCCCTGGCCCAGAAACGGGCTGCGATCCGTGCCGTAGCTCAGGCTGTCCGCCACGCGTTTCACCGCCACCAGAAACTGGCGGCTGTCGAGCGGCTCGGAGTGCTGGAGGATGGCTTGCATTTAGTGCCAAGTGATCAGTGAGCAGTGATCAGCCGAAAGATTTCATGATACCGATTCCTCCAAAATCCGCCGCAGCACCTGGGCCGCCGTTCGCCCCTCCGCCAGCGCTTCATAAGTCAGCCGGATGCGGTGGAGCATCACGTCCTCGGCCAGCGCGAACAAATCTTCCGGCACCGCGTAGTCCCGGCCGTGCAGCAGCGCCCGCGCCCGCGAGGCTTTCAAAATCGAAATCCCCGCGCGCGGCGAGCAACCGAGTTCCAGCTCCGGATGTTTCCGCGTCCGCTCGACCACATCGACCACATGCTTGAGAAACACCTCGCTCACATGGATTTGGTTCGCCGCCTCCATCGCGGAGACGAGATCCGACTCGCTGCCGATCGCCTCGTCCGCGATCAGGTCGAACTCGGTGCGGGCGACCGCTCCCGAGCCTTCGCGTTTCACTCCGAGCTTGAGGTTCCGGCGGAGGATTTCCTCTTCCTCGCCGGCGGTCGGGTAGCCGAGCCGGTGGCACAGCATGAAGCGGTCGAGCTGGGCCTCGGGAAGCTCGAAGGTGCCGCTCTGCTCGATCGGGTTCTGCGTGGCGATCACCAAAAACGGCACCGGCAGGGCATGGGATTCGCTGCCGATCGTGACCTTGCGCTCCTGCATCGCCTCCAGCAGCGCGCCCTGCACTTTCGGCGCGGCGCGGTTGATCTCATCAGCGAGCAGGAGATTGGTGAAAACCGGGCCCTTGTGGGTGCGGAAACCGCCGCCGCGCTCGTCGAGAATTTCCGAGCCCAGGATGTCGGACGGCAGCAGGTCGATGGTAAACTGGATGCGGCGGAAATTGAGATGCATCGCCCGCGCCAGCGTGTTCACGAGCAGCGTTTTCGCCAAACCCGGCATGCCTTCCAGAAGCAGGTGGCCGCTGGTCAGCAGGGCGATCAGCATCCGCTCCACCACCACCTCCTGCCCCACCACGATCGTGCCGACCCGCCGCCGGATCGCATCGAGATAGGCGGTCGTTCCGGACAACGCGGCATCCGTGCCGCTCACACGTTCTGAAGTTTGCAATAGCACGATAGGTGATTGCCCCAGAGGCCGGCATTTGTCTGTAAAAAAGGAACCGCAGCCCTCCTGCGGGCTACATTCCCTCCGCCGCGGGTTCCTGCAAGACTCTCAGGGTTTACGGGGGTGCCCGGGAACAATGAGATTCGAGGCGAATCCTTTATTGAGAGGAGAGAAGCGGTAGCCGACACCGCGGACGGTTTCGATCAGGGCAGGCCGGGAAGGGTCTTCCTCGATTTTTTTTCGCAGGTTCAACACATGCTGGTCGAGGGTGCGGGATTCGGGAAAATACTCCATGCCCCAGCAGACGTTGAGCAATTCGTCGCGGGCAATCACTTCGCCGGGGCGGGCCGCGAGCAGGGCGGTCATCTTCACTTCACGGGCGCTGAGTTCCACTTCGCGGCCGTCGTCGTGGGTGGCGAGCAGGCGCTTCGGGTGAAGCGTCCACGGGCCGAAGGCGAGCGAAGCGTCCTTTTCCGGAGCTTCGTGCCGCCGCAACACGGCGCGGACGCGAGCCAGCAATTCGTGCTTGCCGAAGGGCTTGCGGAGGAAATCGTCCGCGCCGAGTTCCAGGCCGAGCACCACATCCACTTCCTCGGATTTCGCGGAGAGGAAGATTACCGGCACCCGTAGATCCTCGCGGCGGATAGTACGACAAACCTCGTAGCCGCTCGCGCCGGGCATCATGATGTCGAGCAGGACGAGGCCGGGGCGTTCGGCGTGCCAGAGGTCGAGCGCCTCGCGGCCGTCGCGGGCGGCGCGCACGCGGTGGCCTTCGTTTTCCAGAAGCTCGGTGACGGCCTCGCGGGTCACGGCGTCATCTTCGGCGAGCAGCACGGTCATGCGGGGCTCCTTTCCATGGGGATTT
>CAZVSA010000107.1:11657-12447 GCA_964629955.1 uncultured Luteolibacter sp. | reverse complement strand
GTCACGGCGCGCCCGGCGGTCTCGCCCTACCTTGGAGGAACGCCCGCAGTAGCGGAAATCATGACATTGATGTGCTCCGACCGGCCATTTTTCCAACCAAACGACCCGAAGACAAACTCCCGGTCTTTCTTGCGTTTTTCGAACAGTAACGAAAACTCCCCACTAAATCCGGCGGCAACAACGGACGGTTGCCGCGCGTTTCCGGATCTTCCCCGACATCATGCCCCCGCTCTTTCCCCCAGGTCCCAAACGCCGTGTTCTCTTCATCACCGATTTCCATCAGGATGAGAAACTCTTCGGCGTGACCGATTACGCCCGGGGAAAAAACTGGGAACTGATCTCGAACATGCGCTTTCATGGGATATTCCCCTCGGAAACGGAGGCCGACGGCATTCTCGTCACCGCCTACGGCGAGCGGGTCCAGCGTTGGCTGGACGGCTGGCAGGACACCCCGATCGTCCACATCGGCATCACCCCGCCCCGACTGCAAGTGCCGTGGGTGGATGTGGACCACGCCGAAGCCGGCCGGCTCGGAGCCCGCCACCTGATGGAACTCGGCCATCTTCACCACGCTTTCTACTCGCTGGTCAATCTGGACGAAACGACCCGGATCCGTTCCGCCTTTGAAGCCGAATTGAAGCGCGCCGGATTACGCCGCACGCGGCTGGACTTCGAAGCCGACCACAAAAGCGAAGCCTTGAAGATTCCGCGCGAAGCCCGCCTCCGCTGGCTCGCCGACCACCTGATCGCGCTCGAAAAACCCCTGGCCGTCATGACCGACGACGACCGC
>CAZVSA010000107.1:0-11647 GCA_964629955.1 uncultured Luteolibacter sp. | reverse complement strand
CATCCTCGGCTGCGAGAACCGCCCCGTGGAGGTGAACCTCTCGCCGGTGCCGCTTTCTTCCATCGATCTCAACCGCCGCCAAACCGGCCGGAAAGCCGCCGAAATCCTGGAACGAATGATGGATGGAGCCTGCGAGCCGCCGCAAAGCCATACCGTCCCCCCTCGCGGCGTGGAAGGCAGGGCTTCCACCGCAACCTTCGTCACCAGCAATCCCGGAATTACCCGTGCGGTTCTCCACATCCGCACGCACTACCCGGAACCGCTCCGGCTCACCAGCCTCGCCCGCCTGGCCGGGATGTCGGAGCGCCAGTTCCGCACCGAGTTCACCCGGCTCACCGGGCGCTGCCCGCGGGAGGAGATTTTCCGCGCGCGTATGGCTGCGGTCACCCGCTTGCTTCGGGATACCGATCTGAAGCTGGAGGCGATCGCGGTGGAGAGCGGCTTCGGCTCCGCCAAGAAGCTGTGCGAATACTTCAACCGCGCCTACGGCATGACGCCCCATCGCTGGCGCCTGCAACACCTGTCGCTTCCCGCCGACGAATCCCTCGGACGCCACATCGCCTGAGTTTCCACCCGCAAACGAAAAACCCCGATGCCCTCCCAAGGAAAAGCATCGGGGCGCTTGAACATTCAGGTCTCAACGGCGGCGGCGGCCCAAACCGAGCAGACCGCAAAGCGCGACCAAGCCCATGGTCGAGGGCTCGGGAACCACCTCGCCGCTCACCGCGAACAAAGCGAGCCGGCCGGTTCCGCTCCCCGTGTTGAGCACGTCGATGGAAACCAGCTCTTTCGCCTGATCCTCCGGAGAGAGACCGATCACATATTCATGGAGCCGGATGTCGCCGTTGGTTTGCCGGAAGAGACTCGTGTAGCCTTCGTCGCCTCTGTTCGACGCACGGCCTCCCACGAGATACGCCGTTTCAGGAGAGCCGCCATCGAACCAATCCCGGGTGATCCCACCCGAACTCGAAAAAACGGCGGAGGTCGAATCCGAGAAATTCAGCGTCAGCGTCACCGACGTGGCTGCACCATTTGCGGCAGCCCCGATGAAGACAAGCGTGGAATACAGCGCGGCATTGTTCAGCGACAGAGTTCCGGACTGCCCGGCGATCAGGAACAACGCGTTGTTCCCCGAAAAATCCTGGAACGTGAACTCCGCGCCGCTGGGTCCGGCACTCGTGTGCGATCCCGCGACCAAACCAGCGAAAGGCGTTGGGGTCAACTCGGTTTGAAACAGGTAATCCCCCGCCGCTACCCAGGTCCAGTTCTCGACATTGCCCGGCCCATTGTCCATCGTGCCCGTGACCGATTCATTGAACGGACCCGGATGATTGATGACGATGTCATGATTCCATCCGGTCACCGGGACCGTCGTGATCGCCGCGCCTGCGGGTGCGGATAGTGCCGCGACGATTGCGGCAAGACTCAAGGTGCTTCGTTTCATCGATTTCATTGGTATTTGTTTTTCTCCGGCAGGGTGGAATCCCAGCCTCCCTGTCATCAGCCCCATCCTTCCAAGCCACCTTCCGGAGCGCCATCCTCCTCGATTCCCGATTCCGGCAAAAACATCCCCGGAATCGGCGGACCACCCGCCTCGCGCCACCACACAACAAACGCTCCGTCCACTCCGCCGCCGGCAACCGGCCGAAGGTGAAAAGCGGCACATGCACCTCGTGGTCCACGCCCCCTTTCTCCCTCCCCTTGGTCCGACCAACAGGTGTTTCAACGCCGAGCGCCAAAAAGCAAATTCCCGGCAACCGCGGGTCTGGCAGTGGGCCGGTTCGGGAAGGACGATGGATCAAGACATGGACGGCCCGGATCGCCTGAATGGTGGCTGGATTCCGGTCTCGATGAGGCGGAAGCTGCCGTGGCCCGACCGGCTCCGCCATCCATGGGCCTTCCCTCAATCCCCACCCAACGTCACCTCCACCACCCCGAAGAGACGCGGGAAGTTTTCGGTATCCAGGGGTTGCTCCACCCTCACCCGTTCCCGGTAGTCGCCGATGGGAGTCACGGTTTCCGTGCCGGTCATCGGAACGAAGGAATCCGCCGTGAGATCCGGGGAAACCTTGGGCGTGTAGGTCAGATCGCTTTCCTTCCAGCGCACGTATTCCACAAGGAAAACCGGACCGGAATCCGATCCGGCGACGCCGAAATGAGGCAGGCCGAAAACGCCGGAGCCGGGGACGAGCCGCGAGACATCCGCGCCGGAGCCGTCCATGCCGAAGGCGTATTTGAGGAGATTCGCCACCCCGTCGTCATGAGGGGTCGCCAGCGGTTCCGCGTCGCCGCCGGTGAGTCCATTGTCATCCGCCCAGGCACCGAATCCCTCCGGCCCGGAAGCATCCTCCGGCAGAGCAATCAGGAACACCGCGCCGGCGCCCGTGGGATTTCCGTCCGAGTTGCTGTTGAAACGGTGACCGAGGATGATGAGTCCGTCTTTGATGGAGAACGTATGGGTAAGCCCAACGCCGGCCTCGGACGGGAAGTTTTCCCTTACCGAGAGGATGTCGATGCGATGGAGGGGCGTCCACGTCTCGGATGCGGCGTCGAACCCGAAGAGGTCGGCGAGCCCGCCGTCGGCGGCACCGGCGGTGCTGGATACCAGCGCGGGACGTCCGTCAAACGCGACCCGGTGGGCGCCGAAGCGATGGTTGTTCTGCCTCAGCGGGGCGGTGATCTTCCCGGCCGCGGACCAGGTGCCGTCCGGATTGCGGCGGTGGAAAAAGGCCGCACCGGCGGATTGACGGAAGGGTTCTCCGGGCGCGCCGTAGCCATGCTCCGGCGCGCCCGCGAGCAGCAGCCCGTCGCGAAGGAACAGGGTGAGACCGTACTGGTCGACCGGCTCCAGGCCGGGCGGGTCGATCGTGAAACCGTGCGGGGGCGGGCCGGGTCCTTCGACCTCGAAGATGTGGACCCGGCCCCGCGAGCCGTTGCCGCCGGGCTCGCCGATGGCGATGATGCCGTCGTGGATCGCGACGACATCGCCGAAGCGGCGGTTCACACCGCGGTCGGGCGAGACGATTTTGGCCCTCAGCACCCACTCGCCGTCTTCGGGGAGGAAGAGGAATGCCGCGCCGGCTCCGCTCATGAAAGTCTGCCCGATCAGGCCCGAGCCGATGAGGCGGGTGCCGGTGACCAGTTGCCCGTTGTGGATCGCCACGTGCCGGCCGAATTCGACGTTCGCTTCGCGTGTCGCCGCGGTGATTTTCTGCGACAGGAGCCATTGGTCGCTTTCGGGGTCGAAGCTGTAGAGGAAGATGGAGCCGGCGTGGTTCACCAGGTTTTCTTCATCTTCGTCGTATGAGTCGCGGGGCGAGCCGACGGCGAGGATGCCGTTGTGCATGGCGATCGAGAAGCCGAAGAAGGCTCCCGGCGTGAGGTTGGGCGAGGGAATGGTCTGGTGGAAATCGAGGCCGGCCGCGCCGTTGCGGCGGTAGATGTGGACGGAGCCGGCGCTGGTGGCGCTGCCGATGTTTTCGTAGGGCGAGGAGATCGCGACGAAATCGCCGTCCGCGGCGATGGCGTAGCCGAATTCGTTTCCGGCGGCGGGCGCGGGGTGGAGGATTCTCCCGGCGACCGGAAAAGGTTCCGCCTGTGAGAAGGAGACGAGGGCGAGCAGGAAAAAGCCGCCGATGGTCATGCGGACGCGGGCGGAAAAATGCTTGCGGGATGGATCGGGTTTCATGCGGGGAGTGCGATTTGATCTTTTCGTCCGCGGCGGACGGTTGCGGCGAAAGCCAATCCTCCGATCAGAATTACGGAGGTCGAAGGCTCGGGCACGACCACCGCGTGCCCGGAAAAGAACTGGAAACTTCCCGGATCGACGGGTGCGGAGGGGTCCGTGACGCCGACGATGGAGAACTCGCTCAAGACCGCGGTTGGAGCGAAATAAAACCCGCCCAGGGTCTCTCCGGGCGCCACCGCAAACCCGGGATTCGTGAAGCCCCCGCCAATCGTGTAGTTCAGGAAATAGTGGTGCGCATCGTTTCGCTCAAGCGATGCGTTATACCCGATGGCTTGCTCCACCGGCAGGCCATGGAATTCCGCCCATGTGTAGCGGTGGGGGAAGGTATCGGCGATAAGATCCTGGAGGGTTTTTCCCACCGGAATGGTTCCTCCGTATTCCTCCTGTTGCTGCCAGAAATCATTGTCGTGCGAGTTGCCAACCATAGGGAGGTCCCAGAACGGATTCAGGTCCGGCCAAGGCTCGGGCGGATAACTCTTTCCATCTTCAAAAAACTGGATCGCCCCGCCTTGCGCGGGGATCCATGCGGGAAAGAGGTTGGTGGTCACGGCGGGCGTCCCATCGCCCTCGATGATGAATGCCACGACATGGACGCCGCTGTCGGCCGGGTTCACGATCCGATACTCCGTGACTTCCCAATGAGTCCAATGGGCGGGATTCTCCACCGTGGTGAAGGGGATTTCCAGAATATACGGGGTGGCGGCGTTCGCGGCGGAAAGCGAGGCCGTGACGACGAGCGCGATGAGCGGTGTTTTCATGGGGGCTTCGGGGATCGGCGTTTCTTCGTTTTTCGGGCGGGCACACTCCCTCCCCTGATGGAAAACGAAAAAATCCCGGGAGGTCGCAAAGAAAGTTGGGAACGAATGGTGCCGGGTGAGCAGTGATTGTCCTTGGAGGCTCAGGGAAAAGGAGGATCACCGTCCCGGCTGTCCCAGGCATCAGACGTCCAGCCTGTTTCGTCTGAATCCTGATCCGTCGGGTTGCATGATCGTTTGCCGAGGCTTGTATCTCGCCGATTTTTGGCTACATTCATCACCAAATGATGAGCACCGTGCCAGAGATTTCAGCCGCCATTCGTCGTTTGCCTGCCGACGAACGGTGGAATTTGCTGCATGAGTTTGCAGACGAACTTTGGTCAGACTGGGATACTCAAATCGAGTCCGATCTCAACAGTGGCAGGCTTGACGACTTCATCGCGCAGGCGCGCGCCGACATTCGCGAATCCAGAATCCGTCCGTTGGATGAAGTCATTCGCAACCCCTAAGTTTTGGCAGGCTTATGCCGGGCTTCCCGACCACATTCGGAAGGCGGCCCGAAAGCAATATCTTCTTTGGCAGAGCAGCCCGCGACATCCGTCTCTCCAGTTCAAGCCCATTGGCCAACTTTGGTCAGTCAGAGTGACACAGGATTACCGGGCTTTGGCCATCCTTGAGAAGGACAGCTATCACTGGATTTGGATTGGAACGCATGCTGAATACGATCGGATTCTCCGAGAGCGTTGACGCCCGGTTCCCTTCATTTCGCACTCCCGGTGGTGGGCTACCGCTCCTCCGAGGCAAAGGGGGCGGCGGCACGCTGGCGGCGGTCGTCGAGGAACCAGCGGGCCCAGGCGGTCCAGTCGTCGCCGGAGTCATCGGAGTCATCGGCGGCGATGGTTTCCCGCAGGGCGGCGATGCCGGGGGCGGGTTCCCCGGGCTCACCGGAGCGACGGGGAACGGTCTCGGTGAGGATGCCGATCAATTCGGGGAACCAGTCCGGGACGGGCAGGCTGACGGATGGCAGGGGCCGGATGGCGGCTTCGCCGTGCGGTGAGGCGGTGAGGAGGAAATGTCCGTCCGGGCTGAAGGCGACGGAGACCACGCCACCGGTGTCGAAGGAGCCCAGAGGATAGCCGGTACCGCTGTCCCAGAGGCGGACGAGGCCGTCCGCACCGCCGGTGGCAAGGCGGTTTCCGCAGGGGCTGAAGCTCAGGCAGCCGACCACTCCGCCGTGGGTGAGCGGCGCGGCGGCGGGCTCGCCGGTGGAGACATGCCAGAGGCGGGCGGTGCGGTCCTTGGAGGCGGTGGCCAGGAGGAGGCCATCGGGGTTGAAGATCGCGCAGTTGACTTCATTTTCGTGGTGGAGAGTCCATTGCAATGCCGGTTCTCCGGAGGTGTTCCAGATCTTGGCGGTGCGGTCGGTGGCGGCGGTGACGAGCCGCTGTCCGTCGGGACTGAATGCCAGCCCGAGGATGTCGCTGTGGTGCGCGGGGGTTTCGGCGAGGGATTTGCCTTCGGGGACGGACCAGAGTTTGAGAATGCCATCGCGCGAGGCGGTTGCGACCCGGGGCAAGGCAGGATCGAAGACGGCGGCGGAGAGCGGGGCGGCGTGGTCGAGGCTGGGGGCGGGTGTTTCGCCGGGGTCCACAGGCCACAGCCGGGCGGTGGAGTCCCACGAGGCGGTGACGAGGTGGCGCGAGTCGTCGCTGAAAGAGGCGGTCCAGAGGCCGCGGCGGTGGCGGGGGGGCAGTTCGCGTTCTTCGCCGCCGGGGAGGGTCCAGAGGCGGGTGCCGCCGTCGCGGCCGGTGGCGAAGATATGGAGGCCGTCCGGGGAGAGAGCGGCATTGACCAGACGGGTGGGGAGGGATTTGGCCGGGATGGTCTCGCGGCCGGTCGCGGCTTCGCGGAGGCTTACGGTCTGGTCATGACCCCAGGTCAGCACGCGGCTGCCATCGGCCGACCATTGCGCGCCGGAAATTTGGGGATGGGGCAAGGTCAGCGGGGCGGCGGCTCCGGGAAGGACGTTCCAGAGGGTGACGGTTCCGTTTTCGCCGCCGGTGAGCACCCGGCTGCCGTCGCGGCTGAAGACCGCGCTCCAGACGCCGGAGCGGTGGTGCAGGGGCAGGGTGAGGTTTTCGCCGGTGGCGGTGTCGATGACCCGCACGCTGCCGTCCAGCGAGGCGGTCAGCAGGCTTCGTCCGTCGGTGGAAAATGCGGTGGCCATGACGGCCTGGGCGTGCCGCCAGGAACGGCCCGCCGCGAGCGTTTCGCCGACGGTCCAGAGGTTGGCCGGGCCGGATTGGCCGCCGCAGAGGATTTGTTGGCCACCGGGGCTGATAGCCAAGGTGTTGATCCAGGAGTCACTGATGGGTTCTTCGGTGATCAGGTTTCCGGTTTCCGTTTCCCAAAGTCTCACCGAGCCGTCCCACGAGGCGGTGGCGACATGCCGGCCGCAGGGGGTGAAGGCGGCGTCCACGACGCGCTGGCCATGCGGCAGGGACGGGGTGATGGGTTCGCCGGTGAGGGCGTCCCATACCCGCGCGGTGGCGTCCCGGCAGCCGGTGACGAGGCGCTCGCCGCCGGGGTCGAAGCGGACGACGAGGACGGTGTCCTGATGGGGAAGTTCCAGCGGGGCGGAGTCTCCCGGGCCGAGCAGCCAGATGCGTGCAAGGCCGCCTTCGCAGCCGGTGGCGGCCCGGCGGCCGTCGGGGGAGAATACCGCGGCGTGGACCGGAGCGGAATGGGGCCATTCGCGCCAGAGGGTTCCGTCGGCGCGGCTCCAGATTTTCACGAAACCGTCGTCGCCTGCGGTGAGGATGGATGCTCCGTCCGGGGAGAATCGCGCGGCGGAGAGTGCCGCGGTGTGGGAGAGGATGAGCGGAGGTTCGCCTGGGGAGGAGAGATTCCAGAGCCGTGCGGTGCCGTCGGCAGAGGCGGAGAGGATGGCGGTTTCGTCCGCATCGAATTCGACGGTGAACACCGCGCCGCCGTGACCGTGGAAGCGGTGCTCGGGGAGCGGGTGGCTCAGCCAGGTGAGGGCGTTCCGGGAGCGTTCCGCAGCCAGGCGGTCGTTTGGATTTTCCCGCAGCAGGTCGCCGAGCAGGCTCAGTGCGGGCAGGGGTTGGTCCGAGGCAAACATTTCGGTGACCCGTTCCCGGCGCAACTGGAGCAGGGCGTCCGCGCTGCGGCGGGCCTCGGTCTCAGCGCGCCGCCAGAGGGAGGAGACGACGACGATGGAGGCGAGGCCGGTGAGGAGAAGCAGGGTGGCGAGCGCGGCCAGTCCGGGATTGCGCCGCCGCCAGCGCCAGAGGCGGGCCGCCGGGCCGAGGGGGCGGGCGGCGATGGGGCGGTCTTCGAGAAAGGCTCGCAGGTCGGCCGCGACCGCCGCCGCGGTGGGGTAGCGGCCGGAGGGTTCTTTGGAGAGGCATTTGAGGCAGATGGTTTCGAGGTCGGCGGGGACGGCGCGGTTCAATTCGCGGGGCGGGACGGGCTCGCATTCCAGCGTTTGGCGGAGGGTTTCCCGGAGACCGGCGGCGAGGAAGACGGGCCGGGCGGTGAGGAGGTGGTAGAGGAGCGCGCCGAGTGCGTAGACATCGGTACGGGGACCGACGGAGCTGGTGGAGGCGTCCGCCTGCTCGGGTGCGAGGTAACCGGGGGTGCCGAGGAATTGTCCGCTGAGGGTGGTTCCGGTGTGGTCGTCGGCGAGTTTGGCGAGACCGAAGTCGGTGACGCGGGCGCGTCCGTCGTCATCAAGGAGGATGTTGGCGGGCTTGAGGTCGCGGTGCCAGACGCCGGCTTCGTGAGCGTGCTGGATGGCTTCGGCGACTTGCAGGAGGTATCCGGCGGCGGTCCGGGGCGGGAGGGGCTTTTCCTTCACGAGATCGGCCAGGCTGCCGCCGCGCACGAGTTCCATGGCGAGGAAGGTTTGGCCGACGGCCGAGCCGACTTCGTGGACGGTGACGATGCCCGGATGGCGCAGGCGGCCGAGGGCGGCGGCTTCGGAGCGCAGGCGCTCCACCGAGATCCGGGCGGCGAAGGGGCCTCCGGGGAGCAGTTTCACCGCGACCTCGCGGTTGAGGTCCTGCTGCCAGGCGCGATGGACGATGCCCATGCCCCCGCGGCCGATCACTTCGTGCAGTTGGTAGCGGCCGAGGCGGGTTCCGGAGGCGTCGGGGGGAGGTTCGTCGTTGGGTGGGTCCGATTCCGGTTCGGTCAGACCGAGGCGCAGCAGGCAGGCAGGACAGGCGGAGGGGGTTCCCACCGGCAGGGTTTCGCCGCATTCTCCGCAGGTGCGCCGTTTTGGAGAGGTCGGGTGCATGGTTCGGGGAGGTGCCGGGTCATCCCGGACGGCGGGAGAAGAGGGCGAGGAGGTGGAGAATTTCTTCCTCGATTTCCGCGGGTTCGGAAACGGTGTCGGCGATTTCCGCGCGGAGGTGCTGCCCGAAACGCTGCCGGAGCCGGTAAACCTCGGATTTGATGGCGCTGACGGTGGTACCCAGCATTCCGGCGAGTTCCGCCTGGCTGTGGGCGGGGGAGCCTCCGGGGAGGTATTCCACCAACAGGTCGAAGCGCGCCTTTTTTCCGGCGGTCATGTATTCGCCTTCCAGACGCTGCCGGGTTCGCTCCAGGACGGTGAGCGCCCATTGCCGGTCGAACGCGGCGTGGGGCGGCTCGCCCGTGAGAGGTTCCGGGCGGTAATCGAACGCATCAAGCGGCAGCAGGGGCTGGCCGCCGCCGCGTTTTTGGGCCGACGCGCGCTCGCGCTGGTGGCTGAGGAAGTTCCTTAGTGAGGCGAGCAGGAAGGAGCGGAAGCGGCCATGCCGCGGATGCAGATGGGCCAGGCCGTCGCGGGCCAACAGTTCGGAGAGAAACTGCTGGGTGAAGTCCTCCGCGTCGTGCGGGGAATGGCCGGATTGGCGCAGGTAGAGATACAGGGGCTGCCAGTAGCCGCGGCACAGTTGGTTGAGCGCCGCCCCTGCCTCCGGGGTGCCGCCGCCTGCCGCCATTACCAGGCTCCAGGGGGTGGTTTGAAACATCCCGGCTTGCATGATTGCCCCGGCAAGGATGCCCAAAGGGGTTCCCGAAGGCAATCCAAGATCTTGTCGAGAAACGACCCCAGCCGAAACCAGATCCCGCCCGGGTTGAAATGGCGGAACTCCCGGTGAAAAACCCAGATGTGCGTTCCATCAAAAAAACCCTTGCATAAAATCGGCCTCTACGGTTCTTTCTCGCCCGCACCGCGACCAACGACCCGTTCGTCTATCGGTTAGGACTCCAGATTTTCATTCTGGCAAGAAGGGTTCGACTCCCTTACGGGTCGCCACTTTGTTCCGTTCAACAAGTGGCTCGATTTCAGGAAAATTCCCGGAATCCCGATTTTTTCCCGGATGGAAAGGATGCAGCAACTGCCCGGGATAATCCCGCCGGATCGGCTCCCGGATGCCGAATGCCTCCGGCTCGTGGCCGGGACACCGGTAGGTGCCGAACAAAAGATCCATCAGAGGCGAGATGTTCGCATAGTTTCCGGCATCCCGCGCCCTGTCGTGGTGCCAGTGATGAAGTTCCGGCGCACCGATGAACCAGCGCAGCGGACCGATCGGCAGCCGGACGTTCGAGTGGATGTAGATCGCCCAAATTCCCCGGAACGCCGCCAGCCCGGCAAGCGTCTCCAGCGGAAAACCCAGCAGAAATGCCGGCAAATTGATCAGACCCATCGTATAAAGCGTGTCCAGCGGATGCTCGCGGTGCGCCGCCAGCCAATCAAGGTGCTCGGCGCTGTGGTGGATCGAATGAAAGCGCCAGAGAAACGGAATCCGGTGTTGGAGCCGGTGCCCCCAGTAGATGAAAAAATCACTGAGCAACACCACCTCCGCCGCCTGCAACCACCACGGTTGCGCCGCCACCGCCGCGCGGAATCCGGAAGGAACCACTCCATCCACCCAGCCGCCGAAGCGCCCGAGAAGCCAAATTGCCAACCCGCTCCACAACAGATATTGCCCGAGGAAAAAACAAAGATCCGTCCACCACTCCGGACGGAAAAACCGCTGCCCCTTGCGGGCCGGAAAAGCCAGCTCAAGCGGACGGAACACCAAGCACAGAAAAAGCAGGCTGCCGCCGACCGAGAAAACCCAGACGACGAGGTTCATTTCTTTTCGTCCCCGGCGGGTTCCTTTTCCTCACCAGCCGGCAGATCGCCGGGAGAGAGAATCCGCCCGCTCTTCGAAGTGTTGAAAAACAGAGGACTCTCCGGCGGAAAAATCGTCCGCTCATCCACCTTCTCCTCCTCCGCTTCGCCCGGATCATCCCGAGGCTCCGAAAATGGATCACTTTCCAGAAATTCTTCGAGCCGCAGGGAATCAATACTCTTCGAGCTTGGCAGCACCGTGATCCGCTGCGGGTTCTTCGACCCGGGCAACATCACCTCCTCCGCCTCCGGCACGCCCGCCTTCTCTTTCCCGCCTGACTGCCCCTGCCGCCAGACGACAAATCCCCCGCCCAATGCCAGCGCCGACGCCACCGCCAGGATTTTCCCCAAAAGACGAAAATTCATGGATTGCAGTCCACCGGGACTCCCCCGCCCCATCAAGACGATTCGGCGGAAAGTCAAAAGGGGATCGCAAACGCGTTCTCAAAGATCCTTCGCGCACCGGAATCCCGTGTGATTCGCCGGCGACCCCTCCTCCAGCGAATGCC
This sequence comes from uncultured Luteolibacter sp., assembly GCA_964629955.1. Lineage (GTDB taxonomy): Bacteria > Verrucomicrobiota > Verrucomicrobiia > Verrucomicrobiales > Akkermansiaceae > Luteolibacter. The sequence goes on along the minus strand of CAZVSA010000107.1, from coordinate 448 downwards.
GGGCCGCGGGCCGGTAGCGCATGCAGTAGGAAACGTGGCAAAGAAACGAGCCGCCCTTCGTCACGTGGTGAGCCTCCCCCCCGCTCTGTATTCCCGTGGTTCGGTTCACCCACAACTCCGGCCCCTTCGGATTCACTCCCTCGCAATGCGACGGATAATCCGGATCGAACAGGTCCGAGCAAATCTCCCACACGTTCCCCGCCATGTCGTACAAACCGAATCCATTCGGAGGAAATGATTTCACCGGCGCGGAACCCTCGAAACCGTCCGCCTTGCTGTTGCCCGCCGGGAACTCCCCTTGGAACGTATTCGCCATCCAGCGCCCGCCCGGCTGGAGCTCCTCCCCCCAGGTGTAGGTTTTCCCCGGCAATCCCCCCCTCGCCGCATACTCCCACTCCGCCTCCGTGGGCAGCCGCTTGCCCGCCCATGCCGCGTCGGCCGCCGCATC
>CAZVSA010000106.1:0-12460 GCA_964629955.1 uncultured Luteolibacter sp. | reverse complement strand
TGCTCAGCATCAAGACCGGCGGCTGCTCCGAGGACTGCTCCTACTGCGCCCAGTCCGCCCGCTACAACTCCGGCGTCCAGGTCGAGCGCCTGATGGAAAAAGAAGCCATCATGGAACGCGCCCGCGCCGCCCGCGCCACCGGCTCCACCCGCTTTTGCATGGGCGCCGCTTGGCGGGGAGTCCGGGGCGGCACGCAGCGTTTCGAGCAGGTTCTCGACATCATCCGCGACGTTTCCACCCTCGGCATGGAAGTCTGCGTCACCCTCGGCGAACTCGGACCGGAAGAAGCCGTCCGCCTCCGGGAAGCCGGTGTCACCGCCTACAATCACAATCTCGACACCTCCCCGGAGCACTACCCGAACATCGTCAGCACCCACACCTACGAAGACCGCCTCCGCACGATCCGCAACGTCCAGGACGCCGGCATGTCCGTCTGCTGCGGCGGCATTCTGGGCCTCGGCGAAACCATCGACGATCGCCTCCGCCTGCTGGAAGTCATCTCCAGCTTCAATCCCCAGCCGGAAAGCGTTCCCATCAACTCCCTCATGCCGATGCCCGGCACCCCCCTCGCGGAAAACCCCCAGGTCAACTCCTTCGACCTCGTCCGCATGATCGCCATCGCCCGCATCGCCATCCCCCGCGCGAAAATCCGCCTCTCCGCCGGGCGCACCCGCCTTTCCGACGAAACCCAGGCCCTTTGCTTCTTCGCCGGAGCGAACTCGATCTTCTACGGGGAAAAACTCCTCACCGCCAGCAATCCCGCCGTCGAAAAAGACCGCGCCCTGCTCGCGAAACTCGGCCTCGACACCCTCGCCCCCAACCCCTCCCTCACCGCCCCCGGGAGCGACCCCGCCCTCCCCCTCTCCCCCGCCTGCGCGGGCAGCGGCTGTTGTTGATTTCTCCCGCCTTTCCGCCGCACCGGCATCCAGCCGGAAACTGACCGCGTTGCCTGCCGAAACCTCCCGGCCGTGTTCCTCCAGCTTTTCCTCAACGTCTGCGCGCCGATCTTCGCGATCGTCGGGCTCGGGTGGGTGCTCGACCGCAAGTTCCACCTGCACCTTGAGACCCTGGTAAAGCTCAACATCTACCTGCTCGTCCCCGCGTTCATCTTCACCCGGGTGACCGACACCGGCCTCGCCGGAACCGAAGCGCTCCGCATCGCAGCATTCACCCTTTCCGTCATCTTCCTGATGTTTCTCGGAAGCATCGCCGCCGCCCGCCTCTTCCGCATGCCAACCCGCCAGCGCCAGGCGCTTTCCCTGGCCACCATGTTTTACAACTCAGGGAATTACGGCATCCCGCTCGTCACTCTCGCCTTCGGGCTCGAAGCCGCCGCCGTGCAGGTTTACGTGCTCGCCACAATGAACGTCTCCACCTACACCATCGGGCTGTTTCTCGCCCAGGCGCAGGGGGAAACCGCGAGCTCTCACCGCCAGGCGCTCATCAAGGTTCTCCGGCAACCCACCCTCTACGCTCTTTTCGCCGCGATCCTCTGCAAAGTCCTCCGGATTCCCGTCAAGGAGACCATCTGGCTGTGGCAGCCTCTGGAGCTTCTGCAAGCCTGCCTCATCGGCATCGCCCTCGTAACCCTTGGCGTCCAGATGTCCCAGACCCGGCCCGCGCCGTTCCGGGCTCCGCTGTGGTCGGCCATTCTGCTCAGGCTCGTCATCGCTCCCGCGCTTGCCATCCCCCTGGTCTTCGCCTTCGGATTTTCCCGGGAAACCTCCGCCTCCCTCATCCTCGCCGCCGCCGCGCCCACCGCGGTCAACACCGCCCTCCTTGCCCACGAATTCGGCGGAGATGTCTCCTTTTCCACCTCCGCGGTGTATTACACGACCCTGGGCAGCATGCTCTCCGTCACGCTGCTGGTGTACGGTTTGAAACTCTGGCTCTAGCGGAACGCCACCCGGTTCCGGCAACCTCATCCGGATGGCAAGCTGCAACGCAACTTGCATCCGGCAATCAATTCTCCCGAAAACCAAAATCCTTGAAAAAGGTGAAAATCATCACAATTCATTAAAAATCAATATTTCATACAGCTTCACCCACCCCGGATCAAAAGGGCACGCCACGCGCTGGAAGCATGGTATGAAAAAATCACTCCTGATCGGCTCCTGCAAAAAGTGGCTCGCCATTCCGGCCACCATGGCGCTTTCCGTTTCCCTTTCCCACGCCGACATTCCGGACCGCGACCGCAACCTCCGCGGCAGCCAACCCATTTCCGGCATGTACCAGGTGGTTTCAAGCAACGACCCGCTTTTCCCGCTCGAATCCCAATCCGAATGGTTTCTTGATTTCAACGAAGGAACGAGCGCCGGAAGAACCAGCGGCAAGGTTGCCGTCTCCCTGCGTCAAAATCCCCGCGTCCAGGTTCGCGTCCTCGTGTGGCAGATCTTTCCCGAACAGGGATCTCTCGTGATCGGAAACCAATTCTCCGAAGGCTCCCGTGGCGCGGTGGCCCTCGCAAGCTGGAACGTTTCCGCACACGGCCCGGGCATCACCCTCACAAGGGATGGACGGCACATCACCCTCCGCCGCGCGCAGCCGGGAGATTACTGAACATGGTCCCGGATCAGCCCAGCGGAATCTTCACCACCACCTTACGCACCAGCGTGGATTCCCCGTCCGCAAGACCGGGCCGGTGGGCGTCCACGGGAAAGAAGACCGCCGCCCCTCCCGCGCTCACACGCAAGAGCGATCCCGGACCGAACCGCGAGAAATATTGCAGATCCCGATCCGGCGAAAAGTCCTCCTCCAGCGTCAAATTCGCCGGATCCGTCACCTCCATGATCTCATTTCCCGTCACCACCACTTGCAGATCGAGATATCCCCGGTGCGCCTCCCATCTCACCTCCTCATCGGATTTCGTGAGGTAGGCCTGCTCCAAAGAGAAAACCCCGCCGCCGAAGTCCACCTTGCTCGTCACTCCCACCGGCACCGCCATCAGGCGTTCGTGTTCCTCCGTCCCCGGCGTGAGAATGCGGTTCACATACTCGATGCCTGTCGCAAACCCGGGGATATCGGGAAGTTGGTCGGAAATGCCGGAAAAGGGGCCTGAAATCGCCATGACCGGAAAATCCTCTCCCACAGCCATCTTGGCAAGCACCGACCACGAAAACACCCCGTGCGATTCCCCTCCCCGTTTCCCAAGTTCGAGGTTGGACATCCCCGCACGATGCCTCACCCTCCGCCGCGCATGGCAAACCGCATCGACTCCACTTTCGAGCAGCTCCAAAAAGCCGGGAAAAAAGCGTTCATCGCATACGTCGCGGCGGGCGATCCCGATTTTGAAACCTCCCTCGCCATCATCCGCACCCTCGCTGAAACCGGCGCCGACATCATCGAGCTGGGACTGCCCTTTTCCGATCCCCTTGCCGACGGAATCGTCAACCAGATGGCGGCCGACCGCGCCCTCAAATCGGGGATGACCACCATCCGTTCCCTCGAACTCATCCGCCGCTTCCGCGAAACCCACCAAACCCCCATCGTCCTCTTCACCTATCTCAACCCGATCTTCAGCTACGGATTCGCGGAGTTCCACAAAGACGCCGCCGACGCCGGAGCCGATGGCATCCTGCTCCTCGACCTTCCCCCGGATGAAGCGGAACTTGGCGACGAGTTCGCCACCCGCCACGAACTCAAATCCATCCGCCTGATCGCCCCCACCACGCCGGAAGAACGGGTCCGATCTCTCGCGACCTCTTCGGAAGGATTCATTTACGCGCTCTCCAGAACCGGTGTCACGGGCGCTCACGGAGCCCCTTCGGAGGGCATCGCCGCGCAGGTTGCGAAAATCAAACAACACACCCGGACCCCCGTTTGCGTGGGATTCGGCATCACCACTCCCGAACAAGCCGCCATGGTCGCATCCGCGGCGGACGGCGTCATCGTGGGTTCCGCCATCGTCAAACAGGTGGAACTCAATCCCGGAAACGCCGCCGAGGCCATCCACGATTTCGTCACCCCGCTCATCGCCGCCACCAAGGCCGGTTAAAACCCGTCCGGGATTTCCAGGCTCCCGCTCACCCGTAGTAAGGCCGGAGCATCCAATAACACACGGGCCCCGTAATCGCGACGTAAAGCCACATGGGAAAAACCCATTTCGCCAGCCTGCGGTGGGCTGCGAAACGGTTCGTCCAGCCCGCGATGAAAGTGAACAGGATGAACGGAAGACTCACCGCGGCGAGCACGATGTGGCTGATCAGGAGCAGCAGGTAAATGGTCCGCGTCCCTCCCACGAGCGCGCGCTCCGCATCGTCAATCACCCCATCCCGGTTCGCGTCCCCGAAGAGCACCTCGGCACTGGTGAAATGGTAGGCCACATAACTGAGCAGGAACAAAACGGAGAGCCCCATCGCCGCGATCATCAGCTTGCGATGCAGGGCGATGCGCCCCTTCGCGACCGCGACGAACGCAGCGGAAAGCACCACCGCGGCGACGCCATTCACCGCCGCGTGAAACGGAGGGAGAAAGGAAAACGACACGCCTTCCGGCAGGGGGATCTTCACCTCCCTCATGAGAGCCACGAGCCCCAGCACGACGGCGGTGAGAATCCACGCGACGACGCCGAGTCTCTTCGAGAGGGCTTCCTGCGGCGGGCGGGACAGCCATTCCTGACGCTCGTTCATCAAATTCCGGGGGTTTCGTTCTTCTCAAGTTCCTCGCGGATGCGCTGGAACATCTCGTCCTTCATTCTCTGATAGATGCCCGGGTCGCGCTTCTCCGCCTCTTCCGACCGCGCGTCCGCCAAAGGCCATTTCCCGATGATCTGGAACTCCCGGTCCACCAGCACGAAACCGAGATCATGGGCATATCTTCCATTGGCTTCGATATCCAGAGGATCGGTGCGCTCCCGGATTCCGAAGAACTTCAGCTCCTCTTCGAGATACTTGTGGGTTTCCCCGGCGTCTCCGGCATTGAGGAACCACCAATCGCTGGAATCCGCACCGAGCGCCCCCGCATATTCGGCGAGTTTCTCCTGGGTGTCGGTTTCCGGGTCCACGGAAATGCAGACGATGTGGAAATCCGGATGATCCTTGAATTCATCATAAAGGACGCGCAGCTCCGCGCCATTGCGCACGGCGCAGTGCGGGCAGACGGCGAAGAACTCCGCCACCACCCACACCTTGCCGCGGAGATCGGAGAGCTTCACCGCTTCCCCATCCTGATTGATCGCCTCAAGGTCCCTGGCGATGGGAATCCATTGGTCCTCGACCGTCCGCCCGGCATCCACCACGACTTCGATGCCCGTGTTCGACAAATGATCGCGAAGCTTGGCGGCGAGAACGAGGATGACGATCGAAAACAGAGCGATGCCGGTGTAGAAAATTGCGATGGTTTGCTTGCGTGTCATGGTTTCTGTGAGGATTCGTCGAGGACCGTGTCGATGGTTTCCACGAGGAGGGCTTCGAGCTGCCCGATATTGCTGAGATCGGTGCCGGTCTTCACACCGCGGGCATCCCAGCGGGCGGCCTCTTCAAAATCGAACGCCGCGACGTAAGGTGGTCCGCCCTGTTTCTGGGGAACCACGGCGCGGCGGATTCTGCGATCCCGGTCCACCAGCACGACGGACGCGTCGTAGTCCCATCTGCCGTCGATTTCATTGGGAAAAATCGACGACTTGAGTTCGTTCTTGATGAATTTGTGCAGGGTGTCCGCCTCGTTGCCGCCGAGCCACCATTGGGGCATTTCCATCCCCCGCTCGCCGGCAAGATCCCGGAGAACCGCACCGAGTTCCTCGGCAGGCACGGGATCGACGAGCAGCGAAACGAGGACGAAATCGTCATTGTCCGCATATCTGGCGGCCAGACGCTCCATCACGCCGGAAGAAAGCTTGTCCGCATCGGTCTGGTTCAGGCTGGTGGTCTGGACGACAAAAACCTTCCCCATCAGATCCCGCAGATTGGCGATCTGCTGGTCCTGCCTGAAAATCCTGAGATCGCGTTCGATGCCAATGCGGTAGGGCATCGCCGGGCGCGTCACATCCGATGTCTCCACGGCGCGTTTCTCGTAGGCCTTGAGGATCAGAATCGCGCCCACAATCATGATCGCCACGAGAATCCACGCGGTTCGGCGCAACTTCGCGGGATCGCGCACGGCGGGTTCTAGCTGGGAGGCTGGCGGATTCATGAAACGCCGGAACGTAGCCGGGAGGCCCTGCTTGGCAAGGCGGGGAAACGGACCGCCGCCCAAAAGGCGGAAAATCGCTACCGGGCGGACAGCTCGATCTCGAACATGAGCGGCCAATTTTTCCCCGTGACCCACAAATGGCCCGTATCCGGATCGTGCGCGATCCCGTTGAGTTCCTCCGCCCGGTTGGGCTGCGGAAGGAGGTTTCTCAACCCGGAAAGATCGAGCCATCCGGTCACCCGTCCATTTTCGGGGGAAATCCGCGCGATCCGCTGGCTGGTGTACACATTCGCGAAAATCTCGCCGCCGATCCACTCCAGTTCGTTCAGCTTGTCCACCGGCCGACCGGCATCGGAAACCTCGATGGTCCGCGTGATCGAAAAATCCCCGGGATCGCGGAACACGATCCGGTTGCTGCCGTTGCTCATGATGAGCTGGTTTCCGTCGCTCGTCAGCCCCCAGCCCTCCCCCTCGTATTGGTAGGACCGCAGGAATCCGAAAGTGGCGGGATCGAAAACATACGCCGTGTTCTCCTTCCACGTCAGCACCCACAGCTCGCCTTTGTGAAAGGTCAGCCCTTCTCCGAACACATCTTTGGAAAGCGGGCGGCGGCGCAGGATTTTTCCGTCCGTTGGGTCCACCTCGCGCAGGCTCGACTGGCCGTAATGGCCGGTGCTCTCGTAGAGGAGCCCCTCCATCCACTGGAACCCCTGGGTGTATGCGGCGGGATCATGCGGAAGCGTGTTCACGATCCGGTACTCCAGCTTTTCCGGAGGAGCGGACCGGCACGAAGCCGTGCAGAGGATGGCCAGAACAGGCAGGAACAACCTGCGGGAAATCTTCGGAAGCGATTCAATCATGACATTTCGGGTTGGTTGGGCGTATTGCAAAAAGCCGCCCAGCATTCAAGAAATCCGGGCGCAAAATCCCCCGGACAAGCCGCGGCCCAGGCCGCGATCTCCGGAAGCGGAAAAGCGATCGCCGCCTCCACCTCCGCGCTCGGAAAACGAACCGGCCCATCGTGCCGGACACGGAAAAGCCGGATATGCTCCCACCCCGTCCGCTCGCTCGCGCCAATGCGCGCGATCTCCCCGGGAGTCTCCGCAAGGCTGATTCCCATTTCCTCCTCCAGCTCCCGTTCTGCCGCCGCCGGATAGTCCTCCCCGGCATCAAGGTGCCCGGACACGCTGGAATCCCACACTCCGGGATGCCTGTCCTTCAGTCGCGAACGCTTCTGGAGCAGCAGATCCCCCCGCTTGTTGAAAACGAAAACATGCACCGCCCTGTGAAGCAGGTTCTTCTCGTGAACCTCGCCGCGGGTGGCGCGGGAAACGACCTCATCGTTGTGATCCACCACATCGAAAACCTCCGCCTGATCCTGCGGCACGTCCTTGAGCGGGTGCGGATCGTAGGCCCGCGCAAGATTCACCCACGTCTCCAGTGACAACTCCTCGGCGCGCACGGCAAGGGACAATCCCAGAGACGCCGCAACGCCCTCCCATGGGGGCTCCGCGGGGAGCTGCTTTTTCAACTGCTTCCGCCGCTGCGCGAAACCCCTGCGGATCAGCTCGTCGAACAACCGGGCATCGAATGCGGGCAGCCCCGACACCCGCGGACGCAGCACCGCCACGGAGGAATCGATCCTCGGCCTCGGATAAAACGCCTCGGGAGGCACCGTCCGGAGCGGCTCGATCTCCCAGTTCGATTGCATCCGAAGGCTCAGGATTCCGTAGTCCTTCGTCCCCGGTCCCGCCGCGAGACGGTCGATCACCTCCTTTTGCAGCATCACCACCGCGCGGGTAAAAGGATGCGGGCGGCTGAGGAGGTTTTTCATGATCGCGCCGCCCGAGGAATACGGAAGATTTCCGAGAAACTTGACCGGTCCGTGTTTGAAAAGCGTCCTGCCGTCGAATTTCGCGCCATCGGCGTGATGCACCTCCACATCGTCGCGATCCGCGAACCGTTCGCGCAACGCCGCGGCCAGACGGGCGTCGAACTCGATGAGAATCAGCCGCCGGGCTTTTCCCAGCAAATGCCCGCTGAGAGCGCCGGTGCCCGGTCCCACTTCCACGACCGCCTCCCCCGGCTGGAGATCCAGTTGGGCGACGATCCAGCGCGCCATGTTCGGGTCCACAAGGAAGTTCTGCCCGAGCTGTTTGCTCGGCAGCACCCCGGCCCGGTCCAGCACTTCGCGCACTTCGCTGCCTGTCATGGCCGCCGTTCATGCCGCATCCGGCCCGGCGGCGCAATCCCAACCTCAGAGGTCAGGCACCGGTTGCAAGCCGGTTGCCTGCATCCGCTTCTGCCTTGGTTTTGCTTTGTTTTTCATCATTGAATCAAAATCCACGCCAGAATCCAGAATGATACTGCGCGAGACCATCCCATATAGCCGTCCAAGTCACCATCGCGGCGATTGGCATGTTTACAAGCCATCGAAGTAAAGACATCGATCGCTGTCGAATAAAAGCCGCCCACGCAAATGTAGCTGCCAGAATGAGGGAACCAAGCCCCAGGATTCCGCCGTTCGACAGAGGGCCAGTAGGAGCTATCGTCATTGGATAGAACACCAGAAGGATTCCGAGACTTATGACCGTGAGTGGCCAAATATCAGGGGCATTTGTGGTAGTGCTCATTTCTTTTGCCGAAGAATCAAACAGCGCCCCCTCATTTCCGGGTAATCCGATGAATTCGCGGAAATCCTGATTGAGCTTGCCCATCCGGTTGGTGCGTTTGACAGATGACGGCCATCGCGTGGAGACGCTCCAGATGGCTGCGGGTTTTCCACGGATTTTCACGTGCGCGGAATTCCCGGAGAGATCTCTTCACGACGATCCTTTCCATGGAGGAAGCCTACGTTGCCGGAAGACGGTTGAACAGAAGCAAAATGGGGCGACAGGGAACCGCGGACGGATGCCACGGCTCCGGTGGATTTCCGGCTTCCGGGATTTTTCCCGGATTCAACCCGTGCCATCCCCATCCCAAGCGCATCATTGACGCATCGCCCGGCATCGTCTCCCATCCCCGCATGCCGTCCCACACCCGCCCGAAGCCCGCCTCCTCCCACCGGTGGATTCTGGGTTATCTGATGCGCGAGAAAGCGGTTTTCCTGCCTTCGCTTGCGGCTCTCTTTCTCACCGCCATGCTCTCGCTCGCGTTCCCGTGGTTCTTGAAAGAACTGATCGGAAATCCCGCCGACGCGCTGCGGGACGGAGTGGACCCCGCGGAAGTGCTGGAACGCTCCAACCGGATCATCCTGTCCCTGATCGGAGTGCTCGCACTCCAGTCGGTCGTGGCGTTTTTCCGGGTGCAGGGGTTCATCCGCTCGGGAGAAGCCGCGTTGAACCGGCTACGCCGCGACATTTTCTCCCACATCGTGAAGCTGCCGGTCCACTTCTTCCAGGAGCAGCGCGCCGGAGCGGTCAGCAACCGCGTATCCGCGGATCTCGGGACCGTCCGGGACACCCTGCTCACCGCGGTTCCCCAAGCGGTGCGCCATGCCGTGATCCTCGTTGGAGGACTGGTGTTCATCTTCATCGCCTCCTGGAAACTCTCGCTCATCATGCTGTCCAGCGTGCCGGTGGTGGTGCTGGCCATCGCCTTCTTCGGCAGGAAAGTCCGCGGATACTCCCGTGAATCGCAGGACGCCCTCGCCGAAGCCAGCACGGTGCTGGAGGAAACCACCCAGAGCATCGCCGATGTAAAAGCCTTCGACAACGAAGCCTTCGAGAGCCGCCGCTACGGCAAGGCCCTGGCAAGCTTCATCCAGGTCACCAACCGCGGAGCCCGCCATCGCGCCGCCTTCCTCTCGTTCATCATCTTCGCGTTGTTCGGCACCATCGCGTTCGTGTCGTGGTACGGGGCGAGGATGCTCGCGAACGGGGAAATCAACGGCACCAATTTCACCTCGTTCATCCTGTTCTCCATTTTCGTCGGAGCGTCGCTGGGCACCTTCCCGGAAATCATCTCCCAGTTCCAACAAACCGCGGGCGCCACCGAACGCCTCCGGGAAATCCTCGACACTCCCGTCGAGCGCGTCGGCGGCGACATGAGCGTGGTCCTGAACGGCGCGCTCGCATTCAAGCGCGTGAACTTCCACTACCGTTCCCGCCCCGATGTCCGGGTGCTCGACGACGTGGATTTCCGGATCGAGCCCGGCCAGAGGATCGCCCTCGTAGGCCCCTCCGGCGCGGGGAAGAGCACGGTGTTCTCCCTCATTCTCGGCTTCCATGATCCACAGGAAGGCCGCATCACCTTCGACGACAGAAACGCCGCCGAGATCGCCCTCCCCGCCCTGCGCGCTCAGATGGCCATCGTTCCCCAGGAGGTCATGCTTTTCGGCGGAACCATCCGGGAAAACATCGAATACGGAAACCCGGGTGCCACGCCCGAGCAGATCGCCGCCATCGCCCACATGGCCAACGCCCACGAGTTCATCTCCGCCCTGCCCGACGGCTACGAAACCATCGTCGGCCCGCGCGGCACCAAGCTCTCCGGCGGCCAGCGCCAGCGCATCGCCATCGCCCGCGCCATCCTGGCCAATCCACGGATTCTCCTGCTCGATGAAGCCACCTCGGCGCTGGACTCCGAAAGCGAACGCCTCGTCAACGAAGCCCTTGAACGACTCATGAAAGACCGCACCAGCCTCGTCATCGCCCACCGCCTTTCCACCGTCCGCCACGCCGACCGCATCCTCGTCTTCAACCACGGAAAAATCGTCGAAAGCGGCACCCACGACCAACTCCTCGCCCGCGACGGCACCTACCGCCTGCTGGTCGAGACCCAGCTCGTTTGAGTTTGTAAAAGGGAGCGCTGGCGTCCCACCAGCTTCTTTTCGCATCCTGCGAAACGGCTTTGCCACAAGGAACGATCACGCGCCCCGGGTTTCCACCGTCAAGCATCAGGCACCAGCGGAACGCCGGTTACCTGCATCCGCTTCTGTGTTGGTTGGTGTCAGGCGGCGCTTCGCGGTGGAAATTAGAAATTCAAAGTCTTCCGCTGTGATCGGATGGCTGACGTGAGTGATCTTAATGCTCCCGTCTACGTCGGAATAGAAAATCTCAACTGCGAGTTCTCCGTCTACCTTGAACAGTTCGAGCGTCATCCCGTCGCGTTCGAGATCTGAGGCGATTTGCAGCCAAAGCCCCATTGTGGCGAAATACTCATCGAGGTCCTGAAGATCATAGTGATTCGTCACCCAAGCTTCCGCTTCGGCGATCGAATTAAAGTCCTTCCGTTCGCTCCATGAGTATGGTCCTTCATCGGGACAATCGTCATCCTTGTCCCAAAATTCCGGATCGGGATGGAAGATCACAGCAACTCTATAGCTCATTCGGTCAGAGCCGCGACGAGCTATCTCCTCTCGAACTTCTACCCGCCCAGTTTCCCGCCCGACAGATCGACGAACACGTTCGCTTCGCACTATGATCGACCGATGCATTGTTTCTTCAACGTTCAAGGTGAGGCGCCGGCTTCAGCTTGGGTTATTTTAAGAGGAGCTTGAATCGTTCCAGTAGGGAAAGTCGGTAAGCCTCTGCCGCGGATCGACGATTTTCGCGGGATCTGTCATGAGGCCAGCAGGAAACGTGGCTCATGCCCAAACCTGTTCGTCCTTCCTGTGTTACGGCAATAGCGATGCCGCACGTATAACGTTCGGTCCCATCAGGGTATCGGCCATCCAGGAAGAATGAGAGGCGGCCTTCTATGGAGTTCAAATTGAATTTGAGCAGATTCTGAGTCATATGCACCGATTCGCTGATCTCGTGCCCATAGATGCTGATCTGTTCACCTGGACGAATCTTGAAGCTGAGCCTTCGTCGCTTGTCCCGCTTGGCTTCGGCACAGAGTATTCCAATGCCCCAATAGCCCGAAATGTCATTGTTCCGCGAGCAAAGGTAGCCACAAAGCGAATGGGAAAGAGAATTCATTTGTCGCCGTTTCATGGTCTCTTTTGCCTAACACGTCATTTCCTCCTCCGGCCGATCAACCACCCGAAAAGCCCTCCGCCCAGCAACGCCGCTCCCGCGGCGATGAACCCTCCGGTTTTCAGCCCGTTCAGAAGCGGATTGTCCAGCACGTTCATGGAAACGTGATAGCCCGCCACCAGCCATTCGCCGTCCTCCTTCACCACGGTCGCCGTCCAGCGGTTGTGCATCTCCACTTCCTTTCCCAGCAGGAAAAAATGCCCGGTATTGTGCCCGAACACCACCCCCGTGGTCGCATCCGAATACAAAATGGTCAGCTCGTCCGCGGTAGGCGGCACCTTGTAGCCCTGGAATTGCCGCTTCGATTGCGCCGCCATGTTCTCGTAAAATTTCCGGACCTCCTCCCTGCC
>CAZVSA010000105.1:8301-12470 GCA_964629955.1 uncultured Luteolibacter sp. | reverse complement strand
CGCAGGCAGCCCACCCGGTAGGGACGGACCGACGGGCCGTCCCACTTTTTCCCGGCAGGCGGGAGGCGTTCCCCGGCCCTTCCGCTTTCTCCACCGGATGCAGCCCCACCCGTCGCGGAGAGAGAGTCACGGCGCGCCCGGCGGTCGCGCCCTACCCGCCCCCAAATCATGAACATCTCCGCGCAATCCGCAGAAAACCCCCGTTTTCAGCATTTCTTCCACTTCGACGTTCGATGTTGGGCGTTCGACGTTCGATGTTCTCCACTGTTCATTCCCCAATGATTTCCAACGCTTCACGACAACCCTTCACACATCCCGACAAACCAATTTTAAAAATGTTCAAAAAAAATTTAAAAAAATTATTGCCAATCGGGGCAGATATTCACAAACTTCCGACAGCTCAGCAATCCAGATAGTTAATTTTTCTTAAATAACTTTCCTCCCGAACTCTCAGCGAAACCATGAAATCCTCTCCCCCATCCATCCTTTTGGACTCCGGTTTGGAAGTTGGCTACGACTCGCCGCTGGCCCATCTGGAACACAAGGTCACCCTCACCGGAGGCACCCACTTCCTCCTCGCCCGCAACGGACGCGGCAAGACCACCCTCCTTCGCACCCTCGCCCGCACCCTGAAGCCCGTCTCCGGAAACTTCCAGGCAAACGGCTTCATCCAGTATCTCCCCGAGGACCTCCGCTTCGATTCCGAGATCACCCCGGAAGCCATCTTCCGCACCCTTCTTCCCAAAGACCGCCTCGCCGACGCCATCGCGCTCGCCAAAACCATCGAGCTGGACGTGAAGAAACCCTACGGACGCCTCTCCACCGGCAACCGCCGCAAGACCGCCCTCATCATGGCCGAGTTCTCCGTCAAAAAGGACACCGGAAACATCCTCCTTCTCGACGAACCCTTCAGCGGCCTCGACGCCTTCGCCCGCCAGACCTTCGAGGAAATCTGGAAAGCCTCCGCGGAAAACGTCCTCCGCCTCGTCAGCTGCCATCCGGACTACGACTCCATGGAAATGCCCAGCGCCCTCATGATCGAGAGCGGCCGCCTCAGCTACCACAACCACGAAGGCCAGTCCTGGAACGCCATGAAAACGCTCCTGAACTAAAACCTCTCCCACCGATCACCCGGCACTCCAGCCTCCTCCAAGTTTAGAATTTAAAGACTTAAGATTTAAAATTTTCCCCACCATGCGCCTCTTCCACCTCACTCTGGCCACCATCTTCCAGCGCAAAGCCTGGGCGATCTGCCTCTTTGCGGTGCTCGTGCTCCCCTTCGCCCTTCCCGTCATTTCCAGCGCCGAGGAAAAACCCCTCCTCGTCCAGCCCGCCCGCATCCAGGCCGTATGGGGCGCCCTCTGGGTCTGCACCCTCGTCTGGGGCCTCTTCACCGCCGCAAAACAAGGCGAAACCAACGCCAGAACCGGCATCGGCGAGTATTTCCTCACCACCGGCGTCTCCGCCACGCGGCAGCTCTTCCAGATCTGGCTCGCCGTCTTCTGTTTCGTCGCCCCTCTCGCCGTCATCGCCGCCGCCATCTCCCAATTCGCCGCCGCACCCGGAAATGCCGAGGAACGCTCCATGTGGTGGGTTCTCAATTTCCAATATCTCGTCCTCTTCCTCCTCGTCACCGCCCCGCTCCTGGCGCTCGCCGCCGCCCTCGCATCCCGTTTCGGCGGCATCACCGGCTTCGCCGCCACCCTCGCCCTCGCCCTCTACGGCCTCTATGGCGTCGGCTACCTCGACAACCTCCTCAAGGTCGAGGAAAACCCCATCCTCCAAAGCCTCTGGCTCTACTCCCCGCAGTATCGCTTCGCCGATCTCACCCAGCGGCTCTACTTCAAGACCGGCGCGCTCCCCACCGCCGCCTTCGGAAACATGATCCTCTACTTCGGCGGCATCCTCGCCGTCTGCGCCGGACTCTCCCGCCTCTCCTTCCGCACAAGAATTTCCGCCTGAGCGGAAAGCACGAAATCTTAAGCACGAAATTCGAAACAAAACTCCCCAAACACCAACCTCTTCCACTGATCACTGCTCACTGATCACTCGGCACTTCTTCCCTCTTCCCACCATGCAATCCCGCCACTCCACAGCCGCATCCCTCGCCCTCATCGGCGGTGGCGCTCTGGCGTGGGCTCTTGCCGGACAGCCGCTGGTGAAAAACAAGGAACTCGACGCCCCTCTCAACATCCTCGGCATCAACCACAGCCCCTACGGCGAGGTCCTGGCCATGGCCATGCAATCGTCCATCGATTCCACCTACCATCGCGGGATGGACACCACCGGCACCGCCCATGCCGGCGACAGCGCGGAAGAAGCACGCGGCGAACTCACCTCCATGAAAGAGGACTCCCCGCAGGGCAGCGGAAACATCCGCAACCGCTTCCGCGGCTTCCTCGATTACCTCGCCGCCTCCTCCACCGCGCGGACCAATTCCCGCCCGCTCTCGAAAGCCCACGACCTCCACATCCGCGGCAAGGTCGAGGACCAGCTCAAGTTCGCCTACAATCTCGATCCCGCGAACTACGGAAACTACGCCTCCTACCACTTCTTCCTCACCGAGCCCGCCATCGGCACCCGCCGCATCCTCACCCCGGAGGCCGCAAAACTCGCCGAAGACACCATCGCCTACTGTCTCCGCGAGCCCCGCGATCCCCGCCCGGCCCTCACCGCCGCCGCCGCCGCCACCAATGTCCTCCACCTCATGTTCGAGGACCGCCGCAGCGAAAAGCCCTTCTTCACCGTTCCCCAGATGCGGCACGCCCTCGGCGTCCTCGATCACTGCCTCGCCCGCCACCACGAACTCACCGGCCAATGGGAAGCCTCCGGCGAAAAAGCCCTCCTCTCCTCCATGCGCATCGCCGAGATGGAAGACCGTCTCTCCTTCATCCTCAAAATCCGCGCCGCCGCCGAAACCACAATCCAACGCTTCGAGTCCGAAACCGACTTCGGACATCAAACATCGACGCCGTAACTTCGCTGCGCTTCGGGTCTAAAAGTCTTAAAGTCAAAAGTCTAAAAGTCCCCCATCACCAAACAACTCCCGATCCCAAACTCTTCCGACCTTAAGACTTTAAGACCTTCGACCTTCAGCCTCTTCCTCTTCCCTACCATGTCCTCCACCGCCATCGCCGCTCCGCCACCGATCCCGGGTCACTCCCCGGCCGCGGCTCCGGCGTATTTTGCCCGCGGCATGAGCGGACAGGAACTCCTCGGCATCATCTTCCGCGTCTGCCGCGAACTCCGCGTCTCCGACATCCAGATGCGCGCAGACCGCCCGGTGTACATCCATACCAACAAGGGCATGGAGAAGCTCGACTTCCTCGGCATCCTCTCCGCCGCCCACATGGATGAGATCCTCAAGGAACTCATCCGCAACCGCGAATCCGGCTCCCACGGCTTCGGCCAGGAGGAATCCTCCATGGAAATGCGAGTGGACGACAAGATCCACCTCGCCATCGAAGACTTCGCCAAATCCCGCGTCGCGGATTTCTCCTGCGACGGCATCCCCATGGGAAACCACGGCGAACGCTCCGGTCGCCTCCGCATCCAAGCCCACCTCTCCTCCTCCGGCCTCGGCGTTACCTGCCGGATCCTCAATGACTTCATCCCCGAGCTGGAATCCCTTGGCATCGATCAGGACACCACCGCCACCCTCCGCCACGGAGTGCTCAAGCGAGCCGGCCTCTGCCTCGTCACCGGCCCCACCGGCTCCGGAAAATCCACCACCCTCGCCTCCCTCATCGACTGGTGCCGCCGCCACCACCCCAAGCACATCGTCACCGTCGAGGACCCCATCGAGTACCAATACCCCGATGACATGGAGGATCCGGAATACCCCGGCCACCGCATCCCCTCCCCGTCCATCGTCACCCAGCAGGAAGTCGGCCGCGATGTCCACTCCTACCGCCAGGGTCTCAAGGACGTCCTCCGCAAAGCCCCCCACATCATCCTTCTCGGGGAAATCCGCGACCGCGAGGCCATGGAGACCTGCATGGAGGCCGCCCAGACCGGCCACCTCGTCCTCTCCACCCTCCACACCACCGGAGCCGTCAAGACCATCGGCCGGATTCTGGAACTCTATCCCAAGGAAAGCCATCTCTCCGTCCTCTCCCGCCTCGCGGAAATCCTCATCTTCATCCACTCCCAGGGACTCCTCAATGGCG
>CAZVSA010000105.1:4150-8291 GCA_964629955.1 uncultured Luteolibacter sp. | reverse complement strand
CGCCGCCGTCGTAGTTGGCGATGGCGGCGCGCGCTCCCTCGAAGACGTCATCAAACGCGCCGGAAACATCGAGTGGGACAACAACCTCAAACGCCTCCTCAACCAGGGCCTCATCACCCACGAAACGTTTGAAAACGCCAAAATGAACAAAAACGAAGAATAATTGCTTCGCAATAGTGCCGAGTGATCAGTGATCAGTGATCAGAATCCCCTCCATCCTCTTCCCGCCTTCCGATGCTCACCCGCTTTCATACCACCACTCTTCCACTGATCACTGCTCACTGATCACTCGGCATTTAACCAACTTTCCGAGACCGCTGGTCCCCCCGGAGAAATCTCCGAGTCCCTCCCGCGCTCTCCCGCAAAAAAAGACAAAACACACACAAACACATCACACCCATACACACAATGAAACTGACCAACACCCGTTACACCAAAAAGTCCAAGGGAATGACCCTGCTCGAGCTGACTGTCGTCATCCTCGTCCTGCTCTCCCTTATCTCCATCCTCTTCGTCGGCGCACGCGCTTGGAAACGGGGATCTGATCGTTCCGCCAACATCATGAACATCCGCAACTGCCAGCAGGCCATGCGTGGACATGAAAACATGAGAACTGATCCTACGGATACAGCATTCGGAGAAGAGGATCTGGAAAACTACATGAGATTCCCCACAGAACCAACAAGCGAACTCACTTATGAAGCTGGAGATGAGATCACCGCAATTGGAACTCTTTGGCTTGAGGTTGAATATAGTGCTGCCGTGGCAGACTTTGAGCCAGCGGCAACACTTACCGCTGACTGGTAAATGTTTCACGCTTCATTATTTATGGAGCGATTAATTCCTCGGCCCGCCTGCATCGCGGGCGGGCCGAAGTTTCCGGGTTTTTGAAATGCAGGCATCAACTACCACTCACGATCGAGGAATGACTCTCCTCGAACTCACCGTCGTGATTATGGTGATGCTTTCACTCATTTTTATTCTCCTCGTCGGAGCCAGAGCGTGGAAGAAAGGTGCTGACCGATCTGCAAACATCATGAATGTCCGCAACGTTCAGCAAGCGGTGCGAGGACATCAAAACACTTGGGAAATGGACTTCGGTGATCCTCTCGCCAAAACCATCATTTTCGACGACTATCTCCGGGAGCCATCCTCTCCGCTCGGTTCTCCCTACCAATACACCGAGACAGTGCCCGACGTAGGCCTCCTCTACATCACCAATCCAGCCGTCGATGGCATCGACTACTGGTACACCGAACTGGAAGTGACCTTCAAAATTTCCACTTGGTAACAGCACCTCCCCAGATCTTTCCTTTTCACTTCCCCGACTCCATGGCCAGCTATCTCCATCCTTCGGGTCTGAACCCGGTCCAGCAGTATCGTCAGGCAGGTTCAATTTTCCGCCGCACCAGCCGTGCGAACAATCCGGCATGGTATCAGGAGGCTCTGGAACTCGATCTCCAGCTCCACCTCCGCATCGATGGAACATCGCTTTCCGCCTTCTTCCACGACCGGAAGAACAACCAGTGGGCTCCCGGCCCCACCCTCACCGAGGAACACCTCAAGGATCCCGCCAAATCCGAAGGCTACGCTGCCGAGGCACTCCGCCTCGCCACCGCCACCGGTTCCACCGCCCTCGGAGTCATTCTCCACATCGCCGACGAGTTCGCCATCGCGGAGCTGAAGCCGGAACTGGACAACCCCGCCGCGCTTCCCGAGCTGCGCGAAGCCTCCTTCACCGATCCCGCCTCCATTCTGGACGATTCCTCCGTCCCTGCCGACCAGGCCGCCTGGCGGGTGCTCCCCTATCCCGCCGCAGGCAGCGAGACCATCGCCACCACCATCACCGTCAGCCGCCAGTACGCCGCCTTTCTGGAAGCCTTCCGCCTCGCCGGAGAAAAGGCGAATTTCCCCATCGCCACCCAGGCGCTCAGCGCCCCGCTGGTCGCGATCATGGGCCTTCCTCACCGGATCGAGCCCACCCGCGGCCGCCCCTTCGTGACGATTCTCCAGTATCCCTGGTTCACCGTCCTCGCCTTCTTCAACGAGCATGCGGATCTCCGTCTGGTCCGCACCCTCCAGCACCGCGGCATCCGCCGCCCCACCAATTTCCGCCACGCCCTCGGCGCCACCAATGCCTCGCTGGAATTCATCGATCCGGATCTCTTCCTGCTCCCCCTCGGGGCCGCCGTCGATACCACCCTCGTCGCGGATCTCCGCATGACCTTCCCCGCCAGCCGGGTGGAGAACATCGCCCCGCAGGAAGTGGAGCAGATTCCCTTCTGGGCACCCGAACCGCTCATTGCCACCCTGCCCAAGGATCAGCCCTCCGCGCTGAACAGCCACACCTTCACCATCCTGCGGAACGATCAATGGGCGCTCCAGAACTTCCTGCCCGCGCCGAAGGAAGACATCGAGGTCTTCCCCACCCGTCAGGAAATGAAGATGCTGAAAATCTTCAAACTCTCCCGCGTCGCCCTCTTCGCCGTCGCCGTCCTCTCCCTCATCTGGGCGGGCTTCGGCATCATCCATACCATCACCCAGTTGGAATGGAAGTTCAACGCCGCGGATGCCACCACCCTCCAGGCGCGCATGGCAAAGCTCAACAAGGACCGCACCGAGCTGAACCACTGGAACAATCTCCTCGCCGACCGCTCCAAGGCATGGATCACCATGGAGGATCTCGCCCGCCTCTTCCCGGAAAACTCCGGCGTAAGCGTGAAAGGCTATTCCTATGGTGCCAAACCGGAAACCACCGCCGGTCAGCAGACCACCGGATTCAGCAAGGAATGGAAAATCGTCGGCCTCGCGAACGAGGAGGCGCTGGAATATCTCAACACCCTCAACACCCGGGAAGGGATCGCCGATCACTTCGCCCGCATCGCCCGCGCCACCGGCAACGAGGCCTACCAGCCGTAAGCCGGAAACCGCAACCTCGTCGTCAACGTCCGCACCCGGGAAAACAGCTCCTACCGCCCCGACACCGGATTGGAAGGCTCCGACGCCTCATTTCCCTTTTCCTTCGATCTCACCATCATCCAGCGCTTTGAATCCGCGGATCCCCTGGCGATCAACGTTTCCCTCACCGCGGTGGAGAAAAAGCCCCGCCGTGGCGCAAAAGCCAAAGCACCGTAGCGGCGATCACCGGTCGCCGTTCTTCCCGCCCAAAAGTCAAAAGTCCTCCCTCACCAAACAACTCCCGAATCCAAACTCTTCCGACCTTAAGACTTTCAGACCTTCGACCTTAAGACCTCTTCCACCGACTTTCAGACCTTCGACCTTAAGACCTTCAGACTCATATGAATTTCTACCGCCAATCCATCATCCTCTTCGGCATCGTCCTGCCGGCATTGGCCGCCGTGGCGGTCATCGGCGTCGGCTATGTGGTCAAATCGAAGATCACCGCCTCCTATCAGCACAAGCTCCAGCACTACAGCGGCCACGAGATGAACCTCAAGACCGCCATGGCGCTGGAAGCGGAGCTTTCCAAGCAGCGCCCCCACTTCGAGCGCTGGCAGAAGGATCTTTCCGAGGAAACCGCCAGCACCGTCACCTCCCATCTCCGTTCCATCGCCACTCTTCTTCCCGCGAAGGAATACCAGCAGACCGCCTTCGATCCCTCCTCCACGGCGAGCGGCTTCGGCTCCGCCTCCGCCCAGAACGCCTCCCAGCTCCGCATCGCCTTCCGCGGCACCTACCGCACCATGCAGCGCGCGTTTCTCGAACTGGAGACCCGCATGCCCCAACTCCAGCTCCAGGAGCTGAAGATCGATCCCAGCCAGAACCAAAACTCCCACCTGAACTTCCAAGTCACCTACACGTCATGGGAAAACTAAACCGGTAGGGACGGACCGCCGGGCCGCCCCACTTTTTCCCGATGCGCATGGATCACACCCCAACCCTTCCCACTTCCCCGCCGATAGGATGTCCACCCGCCACACAAAAACAGTCACGGCGCGCCCAGCGGTCGCGCCCTACCTTTGGAAGGTAGGGACGGACCGCCGGGCCGTCCCACTTTTTCCCGATGCGTATGGATCACACCCCAACCCTTCCCGCTTCCCCGCCGATAGGATGTCCACCCGCCGCACAAAAACAGTCACGGCGCGCCCAGCGGTCGCGCCCTACCTTTGGAAGGTAGGGA
>CAZVSA010000105.1:0-4050 GCA_964629955.1 uncultured Luteolibacter sp. | reverse complement strand
GACGGACCGCCGGGCCGTCCCACTTTTTCCCGATGCGCATGGATCACACCCCAACTCTTCCTCCTTCCCCGCCGATAGGATGTCCACCCGCCGCACAATAACAGTCACGGCGCGCCCAGCGGTCGCGCCCTACCTTTTCCACACCGCAACTTCCACCCTGACACCATGAAAACCACCCGCCCGTTCCCAGCCCTTTCCTTCCTTGCGGCGGCCCTGTTCACCGCCCTGCCCGCCGCGGCCCAATCCGTCGCGAACTTCGACCTTTCCCCGCAGGCCGCCCCCGCGGAATCCGCAACGGAAACCCCGACCACCCCCGCGGAAGCTCCCGTTCCATCCACCCCGGATCCCATCGTGAGCACCCCCTCCCGTCTCGTCGGCACGGATCAGGAAGCCTACATCGCCGCCGTTTCCGCCGGACTCGCGATGCGCTCCCGGCAAACCGATCCCTTCGGCCAGTTCCAGGACCCGGACTCCAAACCGGCGGTCAGGCCGCAAACCTCCACCCTCGCCAACCGCCCTCCGCCGGAACCTCCCGTTCCCCTCTCGGAGATTGTCCGGATGATCGACGTCACCACCATCATGCCCGGCGAGAACCGCTTCCTCGTGGGAACCCGTTCCATCCGCCAGGGCAACCAGATCCCGCTCACCTTCCGCGGCAAGAACCTCGTCGTGGAAGTCATGGAAGTAAGCTCCCGCCAGATCGTTTTCCGGAACGTGGAAAACGACGAACTCGGCTACCGCAAACTCGATCTCCTGCCCGAGGGCATGACTCCCGGACAACGAAGCATCACCCCGCCCGGCATGGCCCCGCTCGACGCCAACCTCCCCATCGTCCTGGGATCAAATTGAGAAAAGTGCCGAGTGATCAGTGAGCAGTGATCAGAATCTCGAAAACAGCCTCTTCCAACTTTAAGGACCTTCAGACCCCTCCCCACCCCACCACTCCAAACCATCACTCTTCCACTGATCACTGCTCACTGATCACTCGGCACTTCTCCCCCTATCTTAAAAAAATTACTTCACCTTTCCTAACTTTCTGCTCTTCTTTCTGAAAACAAACCGCCCGAATCCCGCGTCCCTCCGCGGCAACCCCATCCCCCCAACCTTCACCCCCCTGCTCCAGACACCCTAAGACTTCCGCCCTCCTGATCTCCCACTCCCATCTTCCATGAACACCCGCTCCCTTTTGCACCTGGCGATTCCGGCGATCGCCACCTGCGCCCTTCAGGCCCAGAACCCGGCGGATTTGCTGATCGAGCCGGTTCCCATGGAAGAACCCGCCCTCCCGCCGGCCCCGTTGGAACTCCCCGTGGATTCCCGGGTTCCCGAAAGAAGCGTCCCCACCGACCTCGTTGCCGGCGATCCCATCCCGGCGGAAATGGGAGCGGAGCCCCCCCCTCCCGCGGAGGAAATTCCCATCCAGGAAAGCGGAGTGTCGGCGGCCGCTCCCTTCGCCCCCCTGGAATCCCAGAAGCGCGAAATGGAGGAATCCGAGGACGGCTACATCATCAAGGATGCGGGCCTCAATGACATCTTCCAGTTCCTCGCCCGCGCCGCGGGACGCCAATACTTCCACAACGTCAAGATCAACGGCCCGGAATATCTCGTCACCGGCCACCTGAACGACGGCAACCCCCTCATGCAGATGGAGGAACTCGCGTTCATGTACGGCCTTTCCCTCCACGTGAAAGGCAGCACCATCTACGCGCTCACCCAGGCGCAGCTCGCCCAGCTTCCCAGCACGGAGTTCCACTACCAGCTCCGCTACCTCCGCCCGACCGACATCGACCAGATCAAGGAACTGATCAAACCGATGCTCAGCCCCGGCACCGGCATCGTGAACTTCGAGCCGAAGACCAACACGATCATCATCGTCGATTCCGCCCACAAGATCGAGCAGGCCCGCCGCCTGCTCCGCGGCATCGACCAGGCCAAGGGCCAGATCGTCGTCGAAACCAAAATTCTCCGCATCAACAGCAGCGCCGCCGAGCGCGTCGGCGTCGATTGGACCACCGCTCTCGGAACCGGCACCCCGCTGGGGCTCAGCGCCAACCTCAACGGCATCTTCGGCCTGGAATCCCCCCTCACAACCACCACCGCGGAAAGCAACAACACCCGGAATGTCCTCGGAGGCTCCACCGGCAGCACGAACAACAGCACCTCCGGCACCACGGAGAACAGCCTGTTCTCCACCGTCACCGACGGGGTGCTGGGAGAGGAAAGCATCCTCGGCAGCACCCTGGGCTCCGTCTTCGGCTCGGAATCCGGAACCACTTCCGATTCCACGACCGGCGGCTCCCGCAACCTCAGCCGCGTCAGCGAACTCGTCACCGGCCCCAATCTGGTGCTCAGCCCCTTCGTGGCCAGCGGCGTCCTCCGCGCCCTCGCGGAAGGTGGGCTCGCCACCCAGGTCTCCAACCCCACCCTCATCACCGAGGACAACGAACAGGCCACCATTTCCATCATCGACCGCATCCCCATCGTCACCACCACCACCACCGAGACGACGACGGGCGGCAACCCCACCGTCACCGAGGAAGTCCGCTACAAGATCGACTCCTCCGACAAAGCCATCACCGAAGATGCCGAGAACCACCGCGAGATCGGCATTTCCCTCGTGGTCACCCCCACCCTGCTTCCCGACGGAACCATCCGCATGAAAATGCGCCCCCGCTCCGCCCAGATCGTGCCAAGCAGAAGCATCACCACCATCAACGGCAACACCTACCCCTTCGTCAGCGAATCGATGATCGAAACCCTCGCCCGCGTGCCCGACGGCCACTCGCTGGTAGTCGGCGGCTTCTACGGGGAGGCCACCAGCAACGGCAAAAACAAGGTTCCGCTGCTGGGAGACATTCCCGTGCTGAATTTCTTCTTCAAGAGCAAGGACTCGGTGCAGGAGAAGAACAGCCTGGTCTTCGTCGTCACCCCCAAATCCTACAACCCCGCCCAACACAGCGGCAACGCCATGGCCAGCAACCACGTGCGCGGCACCACGACCCTCCATCAGGACCACGACTGGATCGATCCCCACAACCCCGGCCCCGCCCACGAACCGAATCTCCGCCGCACCCTGCGCGGCATGCAACCCCAGGAAGCCCCCTACTACCCCCGCGCCACCCAGGCGGCCCCCGAAACCAGGGCCGCCGTCATCCGCCCGCGGCGGAACATCCGGGGAAGATGACCCCACAACCCCGGGTTCCGGAGGCTCACGCCCCCCGAACCGCCCGTAGCAGCCCCCGATGTCCACCGTCCCATTCGCAACCGCTCCCGAAACCGACCCGAAGCAGAACCGGACCGACATCGCCGACACGGTGGAGCAATGCCTGGAGAGAACCGCACAAGCCATCTACGAATCCGAAGCCGCCGGAACCGACACCATCACCACCGCCCTCGCGAATGCCCGCGGAAAGATCGATGACGGCCATCCCGCCGATCTGTTGGAGGAAGTCGCCCGTTCGCTCGGGCACGACGAGGAGCGCATCGGCCGCGCCATCCTGGAACTGGGCGACAAGGTGGCCTCCACGCTCTACCCCTCCCCGCCGCTGATCCCCTTCGCATCCAAGCTCATCGCGCCCTCCGCTTTCTACGATTCCTTCGATCATCTCCACAAACTCGCCCGCGCGTTGCTCTCCCCCGTGATCTTCGCCGAGGACAGCGATGCCGTGGGCACCGCCTCGATCAACCCGGTGGCCGCCCTCATTTTCTCCGAGGAAGTCGCCGCCACCGTCGCCCGCCGCTTCGGCATCCGCCCCTTCGTCACCGTCGCCCGCCTCGACTACGAAGGCTGGGCATTTCTCACCAGAAAACACTTTGAACTATAACTCCGCTTCGCTCCGCGTCTGAAGGTCTCAAAGTCTAAAAGTCAAAAGTCCCCCGTCACCAAACAACTCCCGACCCCAAACTCTTCCGACCTTAAGGTCTCTTCCACCCCCAAACCGAAAAATGAACCACTGATTCCACGGATTTTTGGATAAAGAATAATCAATGAAAAGCACGGAAAGCACGGAATTTCAGAAGATTGGAGCCATGCATCTTCCCCAATAACGA
>CAZVSA010000104.1:0-12569 GCA_964629955.1 uncultured Luteolibacter sp. | reverse complement strand
CTTTGCGGTGAAATGCCCCCCGTCTTTTGATGCGTCAGCCCCGTTTCTTTCCGCGCCTACTCCCCGAGAAAAACGAACTCCTCGGCCATCCGGTTCAGCGAGAGGCGCGCCTGGGGCATGGCCTCCGCCAAGGCTCCCAACAGATGACGCGGAGCATTGCCGGGTGCCTGGGGATTGTCCGCCGCGCCGCGGAACGCCTGTTGGGCGAAGGATTCGTAAAACGCGAGATCGGGCGCTCCGTTGCGGTGGCTCCTGTGTTTGAGAAAGCCGGAATAGAGCCCCGTGAGCACCATGAACTGGTTTCCCGCCGCCACTTGCAGGTGAAAGCGCATGCGGCCGCGCGCCGGGGAAATGATGGCGAGGAAGTCCGCCGCATGGGTGAAGCCCCGCGCCACGTCCTGCAGGGGATCCTCGGGATCGGGGGAAATGCGTTTGGCCAGCACGCCGGCCACGTAGTCCGCCAGATCCGGATCGGTGAGATCGGCTTGCAGAAACGCGTGCCGGACGAGCACGTAAAAATAAAATGCCGGAGAAACCCGCAACGCGGACGGGGAATCGAGGACGGCGCGCAGCACTTCCTTCAGATCGAGCATTCCGCGCAGCGCGTCCGGATCGTCCCACAGCTTCGCCAGATGCCGCCGTTGTTCCCCGGGAGCCAGAACTTCCGTGAGAAATTCAAAGTCGGCACCGGTGAACCGATCCCTGCTCGAAGGTATCCAGTTTTGCAGCATAAAATTTCCCATAGCAGGGAACGGGCCCGGCTGGCGAGAAATTATTTAAGAAGTCGTGAATATCCTGAACAATTGAATGGTTGGATTTCCGTGCGGATTGCCGGGCCGGGTGTTTTCCGGGGGGAAGGGAGCCGGTTCCGGTTGTGGAAAATCCAGCCGGAAAACCCTTGGATGGAAGGCATTACCGGCATTTTTTGATAGAAAATCCGGTGAGAATCGGCGTTCCGCGAAAAATAGGATGGACGTCGGGGGTATGTGTCGAGACCGTCACGAAAACCCACCTATGGAAGCGAATCAAGACCGTCGGGAGTTCAAATTCCTGCTCAAACCAGGGATGGACATCATTTTGCGGAATGAAGTTGCGGAGCATCTGGCTGTGGATACCCATGCCAACGACGGGTATCCGGTCATCTCCGAGTACTTCGATTCCGAGGAGCGGTCCAGCTATTGGCAGAAGCAATTCGGAGTCGCGAACCGCCGTCGTGTCCGCGGCCGTGTGTACGGCCGGCAGGACGGCTCCATCCCGCCGAGCGCTTTCATCGAGGTGAAGCACAAGCTCGATGGAGTCACCGTCAAGCGCCGGGTTTCCGTGGACATGGATGGTCTGTCGGAGTTTTCCGAAGGGAGGCTTCCGGAGAGCCCAGGCTCCGTGCAGGAAGGCAAGGTGATCTCCGAACTCAACGATCTCGTGGTGGAGGCGGAGACCGGTCCCGTGGTTCAGATCCGCTACCACCGCTACGCCTATGACAGCGGGCCGGACGGCACCATCCGGATCACCTTTGATTCCGATCTCCGTTGCAGGTTCCGCCTGCTGACGCTCGTTCCGGACGATCCGGACTTCGAGCTGCCTCTCGTGGAGGAGGGCGCGGCGATCATGGAGGTCAAGACGATCGGCCCGGTGCCCTATTGGTTCCGCCGCCTTGTCGGCAAATACTCGCTCGTGCCACGGGGTTTCAGCAAATACTCGGTGGCGCTGGAAAAATATGAATTCAGCCGCCTCGCCTCTTCCGTCAGCCGTTCACCCAATTGAAAACACCAGTATGATCCTCGGACAAACCGACCCAAACCCACTCGCCGATTTTTTCAACTTCTCGAATGCCATTCCGGTCGATCCTCCGCAACCTTTGGAGATCGTATTCGCGATGGGGCTGAGCTTCGCGCTGAACCTGCTGATCGCGCTGGTTTACCGGAAAACCTACAAGGGCACCACCTATTCCCAGGATTATGTCCAGACGCTGATCATCATCGGGGTGGTGACCACCATTCTGATCATGGTGGTCAGCGGGAACGGCGCGATCGCATTCGGCATGTTCGCCGCGTTCTCCGTGATCCGTTTCCGCCGGAATCTCGGGCAGTCCCGGGATCTCGCGTTCGTTTTCTTCGCGATGGCCACGGGCATGGTGGTCGGTGCCAGACGCTATGACATGGCGGTGATCATCTGCTCCATCGTGGGCGCGGCGATCTATGTGCTGGCCAAATCCGATGCCTTCGCCCCCCGCCGCGCATCCCATCACCTCATCCTGCGGCTCACGAGCGATGTCGATTTCGAGCAATTGCTCCAACCGGTGTTCGAGGAATTCACCGACAGGGTCCAGCTCGTCCGGGTTTCCTCCGCCCAGGCGGGGATGATGACGGAGCTTCGGTACGGCATCCAGCTCAAGATCGGAGCGAGCACGGTCGCCTTGCTTGACGCCCTGCACCAGGTGTCGGGCAACAACCGTGTGGTCCTCACGCCGACCGGGCAGGAATTGGAGGGTTGATCAAGGAGCGTGGGCGTCCCGCCCACATCTAACAGGGGAGCGCACGCGCCCTCGCGTGCGGTTTCCGGCGCCCTCGCCGGAAACCTGGCCGACATCATGGGGAGATTTCCGGATGCGGGACGGCTTGGCCGTATCAGCCCCCGGAGCGCGGGGGCGCACTCCGGAACACGCGGGGGCGCGTGTGCTTCCCGGCCTCTAACCGAGCCATCCGCTTTGGCGGGTTGGCTCAAGCGTCCTGTTCGATTTCTTCATTCTCAGGATTCGATGAACCACTCGGTTCCATACTTGCGACAAAACTGCTGTGGACTGGCATGATGATTCTCGTCTTCAGTAAAAATGCAAAGTGCCGGATACACCTCGTCTGACAAGGCGCTTCTGGTCTCTCCCATCTCGGCTACAACTCCGGGCCCGAGCCTACAGGAAAAGCCGCGCAAAGTGCCAGTGCGGACATCGATGCTCAAATGAATCACCGTCGAATCCGATGTCACCCAGAGATCCTCGGTTCCATCGACGATCTCGGATGCGACATGGAGCTTCAGTTCTTGCATGAGATTCCTGACTCTACTTGGTTAAATTTCGCTCTCTTGGAAATTCGGATGGAATCAGTGGTTCCTCTTTCTTTGCAGGAAAAAGACCGTTCCCGCAAGATGCGGAACGGAGCCGCCGGGACGTCGACGCTCCCCGGCCTCTAACCGAGCGTTTCCCGCAGGTGGCGGAACACATCCGTGTTTTTCACCAATCCCGAGAAGCGTTCGGACTGCGGTCCCAGCGCGGTTACGATGGTGGGGTCGCTGGTGTGGCTGATGCCCGTCCAGCCGATGCCGGTATGGTTGCCCAGGAGCTTGCCGAGCAGTCCTTCCGGGTTGGTGAAATTCCTGCTCCATTCGGGGGCGGATCGTCCTGCGAGCCGTTCCAGCAATGCGGAGGCTTCCTCGGTTTTGAGTGTGATGCCCAGAAGCTCCTCCACGAGGGCGGTGAGTTGTGGCACTGTTCCGCCTTCCGTTTTCCTCCATTCGGCGAAAAGCCGCTCATAGGATGCTTTCATTCCGAGGACTTTCGCCAGGGCCTGCTCGTTGCCGGTGAACGCGGAGCCGATGCCGTTGAGCCCGGGGTTCGCGTTTCCGTGATCGCTGGTGAGGACGATCAGGATGTCATCCCGGTCCGATGTCATGGCGGTGGCGGTGGCGGCCGCGTCGTCGAATGCGAGCTGATCCCACAACAGGGCTCCGATGTCGTTCAAATGCGCCGCGTGGTCCACGCGAGCGCCTTCGATCTGGATGAGAAACGGCGTGTCTCCGGGGAGCAACCTCTCCAAGGCCGCCCGGGTCATTTCCGCGAGCGTGGGAACGGCGGCCGCGGTCGTCTCGTTGTGGTCGCGGTCGATGGTGAAAGGCAGATGCCCGCGGGAAAAAATTCCGAGCAATTTCCCGTCCTTCGATTTCAGCAATTCGTCCCGGCTGCGGGCGATGCCGTAGCCGGCGGAGGCGTATTCGGCGAAGAGATCCCTTCCGTCCTCGCGGGATGACGCGCTGAAGAAAGGAGCGCCCCCTCCCAGAAGCACGTCCACCCGGTTCAGGTATTGCGTCGCGACTCCCTGTTCGTCACCACGGCTCCGGGCGGACGCGGCGAAACCGGCCGGGGTGGCATGGGTGATGGTGGCGGTGGTCACAAGGCCGGTGCGGACTCCCTTTTCCTTCAAAATGGCGGCGATGGGCGTGAGCGCCTTGCCGTCCGGGGAGAAATTGAGCGATCCATTGTTCACCCGCTGTCCGCAACCCCACGAGGAAGATGCCGCCGCGGAGTCGGTGACGAGCGAGTCGGCGGACGCGGTGTCCATGAGCCCGTGGTTCGCGGCGGGATGGGAAAGGAGTTCATACCAGAATGTCCCTTTCCGGAGGGCGCGTTGGGAAAATGCCTCGGCAAGGGTGACGATCCCGGGGCTCATGCCATCGGAAACCATGAAAATCACTCCGCGGACCTTCTTCGCATCCGGAGATTTCCGCTCTTCGGCCACCGCGGTCCCGGCCATCAACGCGCCGCCTCCGAGCGCCGCGGCCTTCATCCAATCCCGGCGGTCGATGCTCGCTTTGCCGTCATTTTCGTGAATCATGCGTGGAGGGTAGCGTTTTCCTTCTGCCGGGCAAGGCATGGAATGGAAGAATGTTGTCACCGTTCCGTCACCCCGGGCTTGCACGTTCCGCCGCCCTCCCATAAGCATCCGCGCCGATGACCCAGGACCCGGACCACCACGATTCGCTCGGGGCGATGTATTCGGACTACTTTCTCGAATACGCCAGCTACGTGATTCTGGAGCGCGCGGTGCCTCATCTTTACGACGGGCTGAAACCCGTGCAGCGCAGGATTCTCCACTCGATGGAAGAGCTGGACGACGGGCGCTACAACAAGGTCGCGGGCATCGTGGGCCATACGGCGAACTACCACCCGCACGGCGATCAGTCGATCGGGGCCGCCCTGGTGCAGCTCGGGCAGAAGGAACTGCTCATCGACACCCAGGGAAACTGGGGGAACACGCTTACGGGCGATGGCGCGGCCGCCCCGCGATACATCGAGGCGCGTCTCACGAAGTTCGCGAAGGAGGTGGTCTACAATCCGAAAACCACCCGCTGGCTTCCCAGCTACGACGGCCGTCGCAAGGAGCCGGAAACCCTGCCGGTCAAATTTCCCCTTCTTCTCGCCCAGGGCGTGGAGGGAATCGCCGTGGGCCTCGCCTGCAAAATTCTTCCCCACAATTTCAACGAGCTGATCGAGGCCTCCATCGCCGCCTTGCGCGAACAGCCGTTCACCCTTCTCCCGGATTTCCCGACCGGGGGAATCATGGATGCCGCCGAATACAAGGATGGCCTCCGCGGCGGAAAAATCCGCGTCCGCGCGCGCATTTCCTCCGAGAAAAAGGGCCTCCTGCGCATCACGGAAATCCCCTTCGGCACCACCACGGGAGGATTGATGGATTCCATCGTTGCCGCCGCGGACAAAGGGAAAATCAAACTCGCGAAGATCGAGGACAACACGGCCGCCTACGCCGACATCCTCGTCCATCTGCCCGCGGGAGTGGATCCGGACAACGCGCGCGACGCCCTGTTCGCCTTCACCGATTGCGAGCTTTCCATCTCGCCCAACGCCTGCGTCATCGTCGAGGGCAAGCCGCAATTCCTGGGAGTTTCCGAAATCCTCCGCCGTTCCGCGTTCCAGACCCGCGAGCTGCTGAAGAGCGAGCTGGAGATCAAGCTCGGGGAACTCGGCGAGAAATGGCATTTCAGCTCGCTGGAAAAAATCTTCATTGAAAACCGCATCTACCGCGACATCGAGGAATGCGAAACCTGGGAAGCCGTGCTCAAGGCGATCGACGACGGCCTGAAACCCTTCAAAAAACTCCTCAAGCGCGAAGTGACGGAAGAGGACCTCGTCCGCCTGACGGAGATCAAGATCAAGCGCATTTCCAAGTTCGATTCGTTCAAGGCGGACGAGGAAATCAGGTCCATCGAAGACGCCATCGGGGAAGCGGAGAAAAACCTCCGGAACCTCACCCGTTTCGCCATCCGCTGGTATGAAGAGCTGATGAAAAAATACGGCAAGAGCAGGGAACGCCGGACTGAAATTTCATCGTTCGACCGCGTGGACCGCGTGCAGGTGGTCGCCGCCACGGAGACCCTCTATCTCGATGCCAAAAACGGCTTTGCCGGATACGGACTGAAAAAGGACGGAGAGCCCGTGGAAAAATGCTCCACGATCGATGACATCATCGCCTTCACCCAGGATGGGAAAATGCGGGTCATGAAGGTCGCGGAAAAAGTATTCATCGGCCAGAAGCCGCTCCGTGTCGCGATTTTCCGCAAGGATGAGGATCTCATCTACTCGATGATCTACCGCGATGGCCGTGACGGCGCGATCCTTGCGAAGCGGTTTACCGTCGGGGGAATCACACGCGACAAGGAATATCTTCTCACGAAGGGAACCCCCGGCAGCCGCATTTTGTATTTCGCCGTCCACAAGACGAACGAGGAAAGCGCCGCCCAGATGCTGCTGGTTCATCTCAAGTCCGGCCTGCGGATCCGCAACCTCATCCGGCCTTTGCATTTCGCCGAGTTCGGAATCAAGGGGCGTTCCAGCGGGGGCAATCTGGTCACCAAACATGGCGTGGAAAAAATCGTCCGCGCTCCCAAGGACTACGATCCGAATGTGGGGGCTTGATCGCAGTGTTTTGCGGAGGACGAGAATTCAAGGAGCGTGGGCGTCCCGCCCACTTGTGCAGGGAGGGATGTGGGCGGGACGCCCACGCTCCTTGATGCGCGACGCCGCCGCCGGAAGCACCTCAATCCTGAAGATACGTCCTCGGCCGGTAGAGCAGGGCGAAGGGCACGAAGGAGAGCGCCGTTCCCAGCATCAGCCAGGTGAAAAACCGGAAATAAGGCGCTCCGTTGAGCTTGGTCTGGCCCCCGGTGAACGTGCCGCGCGTGTAGGAGGCGGTCGTGGCGGCTTCATCGGAGGGGATGCCGATGCCCATTTCCCGTTTCCGGCGATCCAGCCATGATTCCGCCGGGCGGAGCCGGTCCGTCCAGCCTGGCTCCGGGGCGGGGGAGGGGTGGGAGATTTCGATGGTCATGCCGATGTCCCAGCGGGTGCCGGGCGTGCGGTCCGGGCCGTCGCTGGAGATGCGGGCGCGGGTGGAGTTGATCGTCTGGAACCGGATGGCTCCGCCCCATGGATCGCGCAATCCGGCAAGCGCGGCGGCGGCAACATCGCCCGGTGGGAAGGCGTCCCCCTGTTCGCGGGAAAGCTGCTCGATGATCTCCGCGGCCTCCTCGAAGACGGCCTGCCCGGGAATTTCCAGCCCGGCGGGCTGCCCGTTCTCCAGGTGCCGGACGAAGTCGTCATTCGTGCCGGTGATTCCGTCGTAGCCGGGCAGCACGACGGTGCGGGGATCGTTTCTCCATCCCTCCGGAAGATGGAGGAGGGCCGCGGAAAGCTGTTCTTTCGCCGGGTCCGGGATCTGGATGAATTCGTTGACCTTGGCCACGAAGAAATTCCCCAGCGCCACCGCCCCGAGGTAGTAGCACATGACCGAGGATTTCATCGTCTTCGGTGATTGCGTGTAGGCGTACTCCAGAGCCACGATGGAAACCATCACTTCCCCCGCGGTGAGCAGCGCGTAGGCGAGGATCTGCCACCAGACATTCGGGCGCTGGCCGGCGTCGATGCGCTCCTGGGCGATGGTGACAATCCAGAAGGAAATCACGATCACGAACAGCCCGAGCCCGATCTTCCGCAGCGGCGTGAGACGCCACACCCTGCCGATCATCGGATAGAGCCAGTAGGCGAAGAGCGGGATGAACGCCAGGACGAAGACCGAGTTGATCGACTGGATCTGCGACGGAAGCAACTCGACCGACCGGAGGCTTTCCGGCAGCCATGCGAAATCCAGCCACTGGCGGTCCATGTCCTGCGCCTGGAAAATCCAGGTGGAGCCCGTTTGATCGAAAAGCGCCCAGAAGATCGCCACGAAAATATAAAGAGGCAGCAGCTTCAGCAGGGCGTTGAGGCCGTTTTTGCTCAGGATTTCCCGGACGAAGCGCCTGCCGCCCGGCGGCACGTGGATGAACCGCTTGCGCCCCATCCAGAAAACGAGCGTGGCGATCGCCATCAATACGCCCGGAACGCCGAAGGCCCAGTGGGGGCCGTGCCATTCCAGCAACCAGGGCGTGAGCAGCATCGAGACCAGCGCGCCGATGTTGATGGAAAAGTAGAACCAGTTGAAAATCTTCGGCAGCAGGTGGGCGTTGCTCCCGCCGAACTGGTCCCCGACGTGTGCGGAGACGCAGGGCTTGATCCCGCCGGATCCCAGCGAGATCAGCAGCAGCCCGGCGAGAAGCCACATCGGCGGGCTGCCGACCACCCCCATGTAGGCGAGGCAGGCGTGCCCCGCGCAATAGACGAGGGACAGCAGGATGATGGTCAGGTATTTCCCCAGAAAAATATCCGCGAGGATCGCTCCCAGCAACGGCGTGGCATACACCGCCATGTTGAAATAGTGATAATAGGCGGTCGCTTGTGTTTCGCTCATCGGCGTCCCGCCGGAGCCATCCATCAGATGGAGATACTGGGCCATGAAAACGGCCAGAATCCCCTTCATGCCATAAAAGGAAAAACGTTCCGCGGCCTCGTTGCCGATGATGTGCGGAATGCCCGGTGGCATTCCCTTGAGATCGGCGGGGGAGGTCCGGTAGGCCATGGGAGGAGACGAAAGATTCAAGATCCAAGAGTCAAGAGAAGAGCAAGAAGCAGGCCGCCAGCCCTCTTTCCGGATTCTTGATTCTCGCCTCTTGATTCTTCAATCACCACCGGATCGCAGCGGCCGCCCAGGTGAGCCCGGCACCGAAGACCACGAGCACGATGTGGTCGCCGCGTTTGAATTTTCCCTGGCGGTTCGCTTCGTCCAGCGCGATCGCCACGGCGGCGGCGGACGTGTTGCCGTATTTGTCGAGATTGATGAAAACCCGCTCGTTCGGAAGCTCCAGGCGGTCGGCGATGGCGTCGATGATCCGCAGGTTCGCCTGGTGGGGGATCACACAGACAATGTCTCCCGGTTCCAGACCGGCGCGCTCGATCACTTTCAGCGCGGCTTCCTTCATGCGGTTCACGGCGTGTTTGAAAACTTCCTTTCCGAGCATCGCAAGGGTGGCGAGATGTTGGCCCGCGTTGTCGGGAGTGATCGGGCAGGCCGAGCCGCCGCCGGGGATGTTCAGCAGGTGCGTCAATTTTCCATCCGAGCCCGCTTCCGTGGCGAGGATCGATCCCTCCCCGGGCTTTGCCAGCCGGAGAACCGCGGCGCCCGCCCCGTCGCCGAAAAGAACGCAGGTGGAGCGGTCGTCCCAATTGACGAAAGCCGAAAGCTTTTCCGCGCCGATGATCAGCGCGTTTGCAAAAGCGCCGCTGCAGATCAGGCGCTTGGAGATTTTCATCGCGTACAGGAAGCCGGAACAGGCGGCGGAAATGTCGAACGCGACCGCATTCGGCGCGCCGAGCTGCTGCTGGACGTAGCAGGCGGTCGCCGGAGTGAGCGTATCCGGCGTGATGGTGGCCACGATGATCAGCTCCACGTCTTCGGGGGCGAGACCCGCCTGATCGAGAGCTTTCCGGGCGGCTTTTGTGGCCATGTGCGAGGTGAATTCCCCCTCCGCGGCGATCCGCCGCTCGCGGATTCCCGTGCGGGTGACGATCCATTCGTCGCTGGTATCCACGCGGACGGAGAGTTCCTCGTTGGTGAGAATCCTCTCCGGAACATAACTGCCTGTGCCTGCGATGCAGACATCAGGGACGGACGAACTTTCGGTCATGCGCGGCAACAGTGGAACCCGTTCCGGGGGCTCACAAGCGCGAAAAAGAAGGAAATCGCGACGGCGGAGTTCATGCGGCGGAGATTCCTGCCGGGTGTGGCGTCCGTTTCAAAACAAGGGGGATCACGCTTCCACGGCGGGCACGGCGGCACCGGCCGATTTCAACGCCGCGAGCGCTTCCTCGATCCGCGGATTCACCCGATGCTCGACGGTTTCCACCGCCACCCGCACCGCGTTCCGCACGGCCAATGCCGAGGACGATCCATGGGCGATGATGACCACACCGTTCACGCCGAGAAGCGGGCTGCCGCCGTAGGTTTCGTAGCTGCTTTTTTCCTTCAGCGCCTTGAACGCGCCGTTCGCCAGCACCGCGCCCGCGATCCGCAGCGGGTTGCCTTTGATTTCCGATTTCAGCCATTTTGAAACGGCCTTGGCGGTCGCCTCGCAGCTCTTGAGGACGACGTTGCCCACGAATCCATCGCAGAGAACGATGTCCAGCGGGCTTTCAAAAAGGTCATGCCCCTCGACGTTGCCGATGAAATGGATGCCCGGCGTTTGCTTGAGCAGCTTGAAGGTTTCCTTCGTGAAGGCGGTGCCCTTTTCGTCCTCCTCACCATTGGACATCAGGCCCACCCTGGGCTCCTTCACTCCCAGCACGTGGCGGGCGAAGGCCGTGCCCATGATGGCGTAGGCGATCAGGTGCTCGGGCTTCGCATCGGGATTCGCCCCGGCGTCGAGGATGTTGCAGATCCCGTGCTCGTTGGGCAGGGGGGAGGCGATTCCGGCCCGGTCCACGCCCGTGAGGGTTCGCAGCTTGAGCGTGGCGGCGGCCACCGCGGCTCCCGTGTTGCCGGCGGAGACGAATGCGTCCGCCCGCCCGTCCTTCACCATGTCCATCGCGATGCTGATGGAGGAATTTTTCTTCCGCCGCACCGTTTTCGCGCCCGGCTCGGCCATGCCGATCACCTCCGGGGCGTGGACGATGCTCACCCGCCGGTTTTTCAGATCCAGCCCGTGGCGGGCGCACTCGGCCTCCAGCGCCTGTTGGTCGCCCACGAGGAACAGATGCTCGATCCTGGGATAAAGCCGGAGAGCGTCGATCGCTCCCAAAATGTTGACGGCGGGGGCGTGGTCCCCGCCCATGGCGTCCAAGGCGACTTTCATGAGATCTTAGAAATGCGATATCCGGTCGGAAAAAAGAATACGAAAAATTACCGCGTCAGGATTGCCCGGCGCGGTAAGGGGAAATTTCAGTCACGGTGCGAATCAGAGAGCTTCGACATCCAGCACCTGGCGGTCACGGTAGTAACCGCACGACGGGCAGGCGATGTGCGACGGCACCTTGCTTCCGCATTCGGGGCAGTTCTTGAAGATCGGTGCGCGCCAGCGGTTTGCACCACGGCGCATTTTCTGACGGCTTTTGGATTGGCGGCGCTTTGGAACAGCCATGGTCTTGGTCTGGTTAGAGGGGGTCCTTGAGGTCCTTGAGAGTGTCGAGAGCGGACCATCGGTCGTCGCCCCCGGCGCGGGGCGGAGTGGGTAAGCCATCTTCGCCGTTCTTGTCCACTGATAAATATCGCGGATCGATTTCACATTTCTGCGGCACGTCCCCTTCCTCGCAAACCGGATCGGCCGGGAACGCCAGCAGAACCTCCTCCCGCAGCGCATCCGTGGCATCGATCTCCCCTTCCTTCGTGATCTCAACCGACACCGCGGCCCCTTCAAGACGAATGGTTTGCACAAATGGGTGAAGCGTCCGCACGCAGGTGAACTCAAAGGGCGCGGAGAGAGTCCCCGTGAGCAGCAGCTCGGAGCCGAACCGCTGCGCGTGCAGATCGTATTCCAGAGGGCCGGTTGCCCGGGCATCTCCCTCCGGCAGGTCGAAAATCTCCAGCGGAAGTTCCCCGGAGTAGTCTTTTCCGTCCTCCGGCAGGCTTGCCAGATCAATGGTGAAACGTCCTTTCATGGGCGGAAAATACTCCGGCCCGCCGCTCCGCCAAGCGGCAATTCATGGCACCAGACCCCTTCCGCCTCCCGCTGGCGGCCTCGAAACCCGATGCACAAATTTTTTCCCTCTCTTTTCGAGGAACTTGCAGGCGGTCACACCATTTTCAGGGACGCCCCACTCCTCGCACCACCCACATTTTTTCAAAATTCCCACAAATCCGCCACCGGATGCCGATCTCGAAAAAAAATCGGGCAACTAGACCCAGCGGGCAATTCTTTCATCCGGCATCGAAAATGAAGGGATTGCGGTCCAAACGCTTGGTGCTCTCGAATTTTCATACACCATATGTTGTATTGTTAATAATTTGTGAATACCATATGAGCAATTCTGCCCGGAAATCGGATTGACCCGCCCCGGCCTCTGCTGGCAGGATTCCCAACGCTGCGCCCACGGCGGCGCGATGCTTCAGACTCCCGGAACACACTCGCTGAAATCCCTTCCCCTCGCCTTCCCATCCATGTCCACCACCACCGTCACCCTCGGCAACAAAACCTTCACCCTCGACCGCGAAAAAGCCGAACTCGCCTACGCCGGCAAAAAGGTCATCAACGGCAAGGAAACCATGTTCTTCAACATCCTCCCGCTCAAATACCAGTGGGCGTATGACCTCTACAAAACGATGAAGAACAACCACTGGGAGCCCGAGGACATCACCATGCAGAAGGATGTCGAGCAGTGGCGTTCCAACGAGATTTCCGACGTCGAGCGCTGGATCATC
>CAZVSA010000103.1:3721-12595 GCA_964629955.1 uncultured Luteolibacter sp. | reverse complement strand
ACACCCAGAAGTTCGGCAACTCCTCCGCGTTCGGCGAGCAATGGTATGCCGAGGCGGATTCCCCGTTCGGCCCCTGGGGCAAGGCGGTGAAGGTGCTGAGCCACGACAACTACACGTTCTACAACCCGCGGATCCATCCCGAACTCACCCCCTCGGACGCACCGTTCATCGTATTTGAAGGCACCTACACCGCCGAGTTCGCGAACCACGCCGTGCCCACCCCCCGCTACAACTACAACCAGATCCTCTACCGCGTGGATCTCGACGATCCCGCCCTGGAACCGGCGCGGAAGTAGGCCTTGAAGAGACATCCCGCATCGCCTTCGCTGGCTGCCATGCGTTTTCATCTCTTCCTCGCCGGCGGCTCGATCCTCGCCTTCGGTTTCGCCGCCACCCGGGTGCTGGAGAAAGAAGCCGCCATCGGCTTTCTCACAGGAGCCCTGACCCTCGGCGGAGGCATGATCATCTGCGGGCTTTTTTCCCTGCGCATGCGCTGGCATGGATGGATCGGCGGCGGCATTCTCGCATTGCTGGGCGCCGCGCGCGGAATCCCCAACCTCATGGCCCTCCCCCAATACTGGCTCGGAGACCGGAGCCGCGGCCCCGCGCCCCTCCTGGAATCCGCCGTCGCGCTGATCTGCATCCTCCTGCTGGTGCAGGTGGTGCAAACCCTCAAAGCGGAACGGACGAAACGCCTGCTGGAAAATCCTCCGGAGGAGTGATCCCGTTTCACCAGCCAATTGCCGGATCAATTTGAACCTTGCGCTTTTTATGAAAATTCTCTTTTTTTCACAAAAGCCCTATTTGCAATGAAATCCCTACTTTTCAGCACGATCATCCTCGGAATCTCCGCGGTTTCCTCACACGCCGCGATCACCTTTGTCATCGGTGACGGATTGCCATCAAATCATCCCAATGGCATTCCCGACACACCGGGGGGATTGGTCAACAATCCCGAGCGCAACATCTGGCCAAGCGGAGGCGACACTCCCGAGCTTCCGTTCAATGCGATCGACGGCAATCTTCTGAACAAACACCTGAACTTCGGCAGGGAATATACGGGTTACATTTACACCCTGCCCGGAGATGCCACGGCCACGGTAACGGGCATCCATTTTGTGTCCGGCAATGACTCCCCTCCGCGCGACCCCACGAGCTATCTTTTGTACGGCAGCAATATAGCCATAGCGAGTGCTCTATCCGGCACCGTGTACGACGTGACTCTGGATTTCACCTTGATTTCCTCCGGCGGCATTTCTTTGGCTGACGGTCCCAGAGATGGCGACAACCGGACCTCCGACACCGTCGGTTTTTCCAACACTGCCGAATACAACACCTATCTGCTCGTCTTCCCCACAGTGAAAGGTTCCGGTAACAGCATGCAGATCGGAGAGGCCCGCCTGCAAACCGCCGACGGTCCCTTGGACAACAGCGGCATCATCGGTGGCGGGCAGATGGTCATTCCCGAGCCCGGCGCCGCAAGCCTGCTCGCGCTGATGGGACTGGGCTTTTTAGCCCGCCGCCACAGGACTGCTTGAGGAAGAACGGGGCAGCAGCTCTCTCCTCTCGTCGCGCTGATTCCGCATCCTCCTGCTGGTGCGGGTGGGCGGACGCTCAGGGTGGAGCGGACGAATCCCGCGAACTTTCCCTACAGCATTTTATGAAAAGTCGTGGCCGTTTTTTGTGCGATCACGTTTCGAGGCGTAGGAATTCAAGGAGCGTGGGCGTCCCGCCCACTTGAGCAGGAATGTGGGCGAGACGCCCACGCTCCTTGACTCGTGACGGAGCCGCTGGTGTCCCCGGTATGCGGCTACAGTATTTCACAAAACGCTGTAGGACCGAGCGACACCACCGGCTACAGGGCGGGAAGCCTCCGGCTCCCCTTGGAACCCGTTTGAAGTCGGGGAGCGTCATCCTCCCGCCCTCTTTCTTTCCGATGAGCAGGTTGACCGCATGCCGACCCTGGCGCGGGGCTATTGCGTCACCTTGAGCCGGGCGAAGAGGCTCGGGACGAGTTTGGGGAGGGTGACGGTGATTTTGGAAACGCCGTCAACGGAGTCCCCCACATCGACACCGGGGTCGGGGTTGGGGTGAATCCGGATGCTGTGCGGCCAGGTGAGGTCGCCGCCGTATTCGACAATCAGGGTCGTATCAGCGGTCGAGTCGTCGTTGCGGTGGAAGACGAATTCAACCTCCTCTCCGCTGAAATCGAGCGCGGGCAGGATGTCCTGATTGCCGGAGGCGTTCGGATCGCCGCCGAGGACGTATTCGAGCCCATTGGCGAGGCCGTCGCCGTCGGCATCGTCATCGAACCCCCGGAGATTTTCGTCGGTGATTTGCACGGCCCATTCGCCGTAGCCGGAGGGAAGAGGAACGTCGCCGACGATGAGATAGCCATTGCCGGTGAAGAGGTCGCCGTGCGAATAGGCGCTGCCGTAGATGCCGTCGGGTTGGGAAGTCGTTCCGATCACGAGGGAGGCGACGCGGTTCGGGCCGGTGAAATCGAGATCGAGCACCGCATCGGCGGCGAGGGTGACGGTCTTGTCTTCGGCCAGCGTGGGGGCGCCGAGGGAGAGGGTTCCGGCGGAAACGGTGGTGTTTCCGATCCAGCCGGGCTGGGCGATGGTCAGGGTGTTGCCGCTGTCCTTGGTGAGGTTCGCCGTGCCGGTGACCGGACCGGTGATGACGGTGTGGGAGCTGTCGCTGGCGCTGTTGACCGTGACATTGCCGGTGAGGGAGACGGCACCAATCCAGGTGCTGGTGCCGCCGCCGATGTTGCGGAGGATGCCGCCGCTTTCGATGAAGACGGGAGTGGCGATGGTGCGGTCGCCGTAGGTGCCGGCGCGGGCTCCGTTCCTGATGGTGAGGCTGTCGCCCCAGGCATTGTCATCGTTTTCGGCCCAGGCCTCGCCACCATCAATGACAAAGCGGACGTTGTCCGCCGGACCGCGGAATCCCATCCGGTTGGTGCCCACTTTGGTCAGGGTGCGGACGGTGGCGTCGTTGCTGGCGACGGAGCCGTCGTAGCCGACATCGAAGCGCGCGTTGTTGCCGGTGCCGGTGGCTCCGATGGAGGCGTCACCGGAGAGGATGAGGTGCTGGATGCCGCTCCCCTCGCTGAGGTTGACGGTGCCGGTGGTGGTGATCGCGCCGGGATTTCCCGAGCCGCCGGTGCCTGCGATGGTGACGGAGTATTGGCGGCCGGCGCCGCCGGGGCCGGGCCGGCGTCCGTTCAGGTTGAGCCGGGCCCCGCTGCTGACGGTGATGCCGGAGGCGTGGCCGAGGCCCTGGTTCGCTCCGAGGCTGAGGATGCCGGCGTTGATGGAAACGGAACCGGTGAAGGTGTTTCCGGAGCCGCCGAGGGTCAGGGTGTTGGCACCGGTCTTGACGAGGTTCCCCGCGCCGGTGACCGGGCCGGTGATGGTGATTGCGTTGCCGTCGCTGCCGTCGATCGTGGCATTGCCGGAGACGAGGGAGACTGCCCCGCTCCAGTTACCGGTGCCACCACCCTCGTTGTAGAGGATGCCGCCGTCCTCGATGAATACGGGGGTCGGGATGGAACGGGCGCCCCAGGTGCCGGCGCGGGCTCCGTTTTTGATGGTGAGTTTGCCGCCGGAGCCGCCCCAGGCGTTGTTGTGGTTTTGAGCCCAGGCGAAACCTTCCTCGATGACGAATTCGACGCCGCTGGCGGGGCCGAGGAAACCCACCCTGTTGGAACCGACCTTGGTGAGAACGCGGGTGCCGCCGCTGCCGGCGAGGGCGCCGCCATCGCCCACGTCAAAACGTCCGGCGTTGCCGCCGATGGAGGCGTTGGCGGTGAGGGTGAGGTTGCGGATGCCGCTCGCCTGGTTGTTGAGGTTGCCTGCGTGGCTGTTGGTGATCGCGCCGAGGCCGTTCGGACCGGCTCCGGCGATGTGATAGTGGTAGAAGCTGCCGGAGCCGGAGAGCGCCTGCCCGTTCACGTCGAATTGCGCGCCGGAGGCGATGGTGACGGTTTTGAGGATGGCTCCGACGTTGTCGCCGAGAGCGCCGCCGTTCCCTTCCGCGATGCGGAGGATGCCGCCCTCGATGGAAACGGGGCCGGTGAAGGAGTTGGAATCGCCGCCCATCGTCAGGATGCCGGAGCCTTTCTTGACGAGGCCGGTGGTTCCGGTGATCCGGCCTGCTCCGGTGACGGTGTAGGTTCCGGTGTGATCGAAGGTGACGGCAGCGGGCGCGAGGTCGCCCGTGAGGACGACATTTCGATTTGTGGCGGTGTTGTTGAAGGTGACGTGGTCGCCGACAAGGAACGGGCCGGCCGATGGGCCGATGGTAAAGTTTTCGCCGCCGCCGGTTTCCCAATTGTTGCTGAATTGTCCCGTCCAGACGAGGTTGGCGGCGCCGAGAGGGACTTGCACGGTGCCGGTGGCCCTCACTTTTCCGGTGCCGGTGACGGTCACTTCGGTGCCGCTGGCGTCGAAGGTGTCGTTGATGCCCACGTCCATGATCATCGTGACGTTGTAGTTGCGGAAACGCCCGGAGTCGCCGGTCGGAACAAGTGTCACGGTGCCGTTGCCGGTGCCCGTGCCGGTGGCGGGGCTGGAGGGGGAAAACGATTCGTTGATCGTGTTGCTTCCGAGCACGATGCCACCGGTGCTGCCGGTGATGCTGCCTTGATCGATCAGGAACCGGTGCTGGTTGGCGGCGAACTGGCCGTTGGCGGGATTCACCGTGCCGGGCGGGGTGATGGTTTCGACGCGGGCCGACATTCCGCTGACATTGATGGTGTAGTTGGCGAGGAAGGGGATGCTTCTCGAAAAAGTCATGTTGGTGCCATGGAGGCGGCCGTTCGAGAGGGTCATCACGGTGGCGGTCCCCGTCTGCGGGTTGATGTCGAGGGTCGCGGGGAGGGTGCCGCTGAGGTCGGATGTTTTGGTGTCATCCATCCCGCTGCCAGGGTCGATCTTCACGGTGAGCCGGTTGTAAGTGGCTTGCCCGCCGGACACCGAAAGGTCGATCTGGACGGGAACCGCGTGGGCCACGCCGAGAAGAGAGAGCCAAAGAGGAATATGGGATTTCATGGGATTTTACCGCGTGGGACGCGTGGGATTTATCGGCAAGCCAACCGGCTTGAATTTTTTGCCG
Source organism: uncultured Luteolibacter sp. (assembly GCA_964629955.1). Lineage (GTDB taxonomy): Bacteria > Verrucomicrobiota > Verrucomicrobiia > Verrucomicrobiales > Akkermansiaceae > Luteolibacter. Next base: position 7,471 of record CAZVSA010000103.1, on the reverse strand, counting down.
GGATGGATGGGTTGAGCGGAATGAAATATGGGAAGACATCATCCAGGAATCTAAAAATATTCCATCCATCCCGGTTCATAAGCAGTCCGTGGCCTCTCGTTTTCTCGAACCGCCGTGATGCCGCTGTCACGTTGCGGATGATTTTTCGCATCAACCGCCGATCTCCACCCGCAGACGGACGAAGAGCCTGGCCTCGCTTGCCCGCGGGATTTTCACCGTCACCAGATCGACTCCGGCGTCGCCGCCCGGGGCCGTGGAGACGATCACACCACCTTCGCCATGCACCGCGGGAGTCCAGCTTTCCGGGGTGAGGTCGCCGCTGTATTCGGCGAACGGGTTGTAGCTCGCGGAGAGGACGCTGCGGCGGAAGACGAAGGTCAGATACCCCGGTTCGTAGCCCGCATCCCCGGGCTTGAGGGCGACCGGCAGCTTGTCGTTGGAATTGGAACCGGAACCCGGTGCCGGGTTGGTGCCCAGAACGAACTCGATTCCGTTGGGAATTCCGTCGCTATCGGAATCGAGCGCCGGGTCCGCGGGGATGCCATTGTCGGCGGCCCAGTTCGAGAAGGGCGTGCCTTCCCCCGCGGTATAGACGAGTTCGAGCGAGTTGCCGCTCTGCCGGATTTCCCAGGTACCGGTGCCCGCGAAAGCGGTGTGGTCGATCTCGAAGGCATCGACATTGAAACCGGAAATCCCGGCGAAGGCATAGGCGATCTCGAAGGTTTTTTCCGACTCGGAAAAATTCCCCGGCGTTCCGGCGATCCGGATGACCACCGGGTTGGCCTCCGTGGCCGTGATGGCGAGGAAGTCCACATTCAGCAAGTCCGCTCCCCACGGTTCCTCCCAGTCGCCGGCCTCCCAATGATAGATCGAGCCGCCCCCAAGCGTGGCCGTGGAATGGATCCGCAGCATGCCGACCGACTGGCCCGGAGAAATCGTGCCCCCCTCCGCCACATCGACCTCGCTCGTGATGAGGCCCGTGCCGCCGAGCGTGCCGCCTGCGTTCACCTGGATTTCTCCGAAGTGCGTGCCGTTCACCAGCAGCGCGCCCGCATCGACCACGGTGCCGCCCTCGTGCTCCGCGACGCAGAGCGATCCCAGCACGAGCGCCCCCTGCCCCGCCTTGGTCAGCGAGCCGTCTCCCCCGAGATCGGGAGAAACCGTAGTGGTGGCGCCGGGGCCGATGTCGAAGACGCGGTCTCCGGTCAGGTTGATCACGTTCAGGCTCGCTCCGTTGTAGTTTCCGTTGGTGATGGCGAGGTCTCCGGTGGCGGTGAGATCTCCGCCGAGGTTGAGCACGGCGTGCTGGTTGTTCGTGTTGTATTTCACCTGAATCTCACCGGCGGATGCCGTGATGCCTCCCGGTCCGACGTCCATCGTCGTGGGTCCGGTGTTGCCGGAAACCCGGAGGATGGCGGTCGGCGAGGTGAGAACGACCGCATTGGCCGAGGAAGTGCGGGAACTCCCGATGCTGTATCTGCCGTGCTCCACGGTCACGGTTCCGGTGACGGCGAATTGATCGGGCAGAATGATTTCGGCGACCGAATTCACGTTGAGATGGACGTTGCCCACCGTCTCCTTCGCGCCGGTGCCGGAGCGGAGGGGCGTGGTGTTGGAGGCGAGAAGATAAAGGGTGGTGGTGTCGTCGATCTGCTCCTCATGGAGCATGTCGATCCATGAGTTTCCGGTGAGGGTGATCTCCCCGCCGATGGCCCGGATGCCCGGCCCCTTGTCCAGGCGGAGTGTCCCGCCCCCGACCGACACGATCCCCGAGTAGGTGTTGTCGCCTCCCCAGGCGAGCGCGAGCGTGCCGCCCTCGACAGCCAGGTTCCCCGAACCGCTCAGTGTCCCCGACAAGGTGCCGCCATTCGTGAAGCGCAGCGTTCCATCATCGAGCGCCACATCGAAGGGGAAACCGACCGTCGCGGGAAAGCTGACGGTGTTGCCCTGCGCCTTCCGCAATGTCCCGAAGCTGCCGGGATCCAGCGTGAGGCCGGTGAAATCGTGGTCGTCGGGCCGGTTCAACACCAGATCTCCGCCGAAGAAAACATTTCCCGAAATCCGGCCCGCTCCCGCCGTGATGCCGTCGCCCAGCAGGAGAGTCCCCTCCTCCACCACGGTGCCGCCGGTGAAGTCGTTCAGCACGGCATTCGCCAGGGTCAGCGTGCCGTCGCCCGATTTCGTCAGAGCCGTCAATCCCGTCAATTTTCCGGGGCCGGTGAAAATGTAGCCGAGCGAGGAATTGTTCACGTTCAGCGCGGCCGGGGCCAGCGGGGCGGACAGGCTGACGTCGCCCCTGTCGGCGCTGTCGTCGAAAAGCACGCTGTCCGATTCGCCGCTCGTCTGGAAATAACGGGTGGGGGTGTTGCCCGACAGATTGATCCAGTTGGGCGTGCCGGTGGCGCCGTTGCCGGCGGGATCGATGTCCCATGTCCCGTTCACGTTGCCCTTCCACTTGAGCGAGTGGGCGGCGACGATTTCGGACACGGCGGCGACCCCGGAGCCGTCGGTGTCCAGAACGATGAAATAAGGATCGGCAACGGAGCCGGACCCGCCGGTCGCGCCGATGACGGGCGTGTCGCCACCGAGCCCGGAATCCACGTATTCCCACAGGCATCCGCCGGCCATGGCGGAACCCTCATTGAGATAAGCGTTGAGAACATCGTTGATCTGCGTGCCCGACCCCAGGCTGACCCCCGCCAGCCGCCCGAGGCCGTGGACCAGCGCGATTTCCCGCGCGGTGGCCGTGGAGGCGGTGTCATTGGCGGCGCGGAGGCCGTAGTCGTCGAGGAGGCCTTTGTAGGCGATTTCGCGGCCGGTGGTGCTCCCTCCCCGGTTGCCGATCTTGAGCTGGACGTTGTTCGCTCCGGCGATGGTCGCCAGAGGCGCGTCCCCCGGAAAGAACAGATCACCATAGCCGGGATTGTAGCCCTCCGCCATTTCGATTCCATTGAGGTAAAGCTTCGCCAGGCCATTGCCGCCACCAGCACCCGTGCCGGCGAACGTGATGGCAACGTGTGTGAAAGCATCCGCGGGCAGCAAGGCATCGGGAGTGAAGTGAAACTCCTGCGAGTTTTGCCCGGCGCCACCCGGAATGTTCCAAAACTGGAACTTGAGTTGATTGTTATCTTCGTTGCCATCGGTCCCTCTCTTTTCCAGGAACCATCCGCGGTTGCTGCCGGTGGTGGACTTGCCGGTGATGGTGCGGTTGATGTCTTCTTGCCAGGAATCCGGTTGGATCCACAGGGAAAGCGTGAAGTTCGTGTAATTCGCGTTCAACAAGGGGATGCTGCCATTGGCTCTTTCCAGGATGCTGTTGTTGGTGGTGTTGTCGGCGGTTCCCGGAAATGACACGGCTTCCCCGGACATTCCGGCGTTCGCACTCGTTATGATTGGATTCGGCGCGGTCGGCGTCAGGTGATAGCCGGTGCCGCTTTGGTCCGTGAAATCCGCATCGAACGGATAGTAAACGGCGACCTCGGCCGGGGCGCGTTCCCCGCAGAGGAGGAGAACTCCCGCCATGCCGCCGAGCGCCAGGAGTTTGTTTTTTTGCGGAACGCGGCGGCGGAACGGCGCTTGGCCGGACCGGAGGAAAGAGGAGTGGCGGGTGGGTTTCATGGTGAAGTTGCGGTTGGGTTTCAATCTGCCGGGATGCCCCCGGAACGGCGGGCCATCGGGCCGGGCGAGGAGCCGTTCAGAATTGGCGGCGGGCAGGATGCCCGCGCCACGTGGGCCGGGCATTCCGCCCGG
>CAZVSA010000103.1:0-3711 GCA_964629955.1 uncultured Luteolibacter sp. | reverse complement strand
CGGGCGGAATGCCCGGATTCCCCATTGCAGGGGAAACCACGGATCTCTCAGCATTTCCCGCGCCGCGACCTGACAAGCCCGGCACCGGTCAATCCGATCATCGCCAGGAAGGCGGTGGAGGGCTCGGGGATGGCGGCCGTGCCGATGATGCCGAAGGAGTAATCATTAAGATTCGTACTGGAAGCACCACCGTGCGCGATCAGTTGCCCCGGAAATCCGCCGTCGATTCGTAGTTGGCGGCCGTCGATTGTGTCGCTGCCAGTACTACCACGGCCGGCCCAATCGAAATACGTGTAGTTGGCGTTGGAGGACCAACCGGGCAAAAGTTGAAAGACATAAGCCCCTGGATCGAGAAGCAAGGGTGCGTCGAGATGAAAGATCATCGTCCCGGACGCACCGTTGGTCGATGTATCGTTCTCACCGTTCGTCCCCAGGATCGTCACCCCGAGAGACGCCGCGGTGTCAAGAGATAGGTCGTTTGCCGTCAGCAGAAACACCTCGGGATCGGGAACGGTGAAAGGACTGGCCTCCAGGTCATCGTTATCGATCTTGAAAAGCCTGACGCCGAACGTGCTGGTGTCGTTCCCTCGCTTCTCGAACTGGATGGCGAACGCGGTCACTTCAATGCCGTAAGTAAAGGCATCGGAGACCGTGAAGGACTGGGCGTTGTTCCGGTCGTTGCGGACGTGGACCGAAGAGGTATCCCGGGGCTGGTCGGTGCCGAGATTGTCGAATATAAGTCCGCCCGGCTTCTGGAAATTCTCCACATCCCCTCCCTGGGGGTTGATGTACTCCCCTGTCGAAAGAGGCTGGGTGGTAACGCTGACGATCGTGGCGGCGTGTACATTCGTATGCGCGAAAATGGCCGCGACGGCCGGAAGCGCCAGAAGTCCGGCTTTTGACAGGGCCTGGCTCGACCGGGCCGGAGAGAAGGATATCATTGGTTTCATGGTGGGGTTGTATTTGGTTTTTTTTCGTGGAAATGCGGTTGATTTTCATGATGCCGCGTCATCCCGGGAGACTACGGACCGTCGAGCACCGGTGCGGGGTGCCATGGTCGGAAATTGCGGATTGCGGGCGGAGGAGGCGTTTTCCGAAAGCAGGGGCGGCCATCGGCCGGCCAAGGGTGCCCGCGGCCCGCGTCTTTCCATATTGTCCCGACGAAGACGCGGCGGACACGGAACACCGGAACGCCGATGGAAAACTCGCACTGGCCGGAGGCCGGATTTCATGGATGGCTTTTGCCAATGGCCGGGTTTGTTGAGGGTTGAACGTTCACTTTCCAATGGAACGCAATAGGCCTACGTCCGGAGGACCGCGAGGTTACGGGAGAATTTGACGGCCGGCTTGAACAGCGCGCGGACACGGGCGGGCTCCTCCTCCTGCAAGCTCCGGAAAATCCTTGTTGGACTTTGGAAGAGATTTTCACAAGGGTGGAGGCAGTCTCTTCATGAGCGAACCCGGCTCCCCAAAAACAGCCCCGGACGGCGATGGCCCCGGTGACTTCGAGGCCCTGCTGATTTCCCACCAGAGCCGCATCTATTTCTTCATCCGGTCGATGGTTTTCAATCCGGAGGAAGCCCGGGATGTCCTCCAGGACGTCAATATGATCATCTTCCGCAAACGCTCGCGGTTCGCCGCAGGGACGGATTTCAAATCATGGGCGTTCGCGATCGCCCGGTTCGAGTGCATGAACCATATCAGGAAACATAATAAGAACAGGTCGATTCTGATGAGCGACAGCTTTTTGGCCTATCTCTCGGAGGGTGCGGAGGAGCGCGCGGATGAGATGGATTCGTGGTTGGGCGCTCTGGCCCATTGCCGGAAGCGTCTCACGCCCATGGCAAACCGGATCCTGAATCTGCGCTACAAATCGAGAGTTCCCCTGGAGGAGGTCGCCGTCCAATGGAGCACCACCGAGGGAGCCCTCAAACAACTGCTGTTCCGGGCCCGCGCGCAACTGAGGAAGTGCGTGTTGGAGCGCCTTTCCGGGAAAAACCCGGATGAATCCGGGGATTGATGGAGTGACCTTTTCCGGAATCCCACGTAAGCATTGCAGCAACAATCAAACATGGACAATCAATGGCAGGAATGGATTGAGCGGCTCAAGTCGAAGGACCTCACCGGGGAGGAGCTGCTTGAGTTCCGGCAGGCGGTGGAAGGCGACGAAACCCGGCGGGACGAATACCTTTCCGCATTGCTCGCCGAAACGGCGCTCGAGGCCGAAGGTCTTCCCGCGCCCGTTGTCCCGTCAATCACGGAGGCGGATTTCGGATGGCGCTGGAAGCGGTTCGCGGGAATTGCCGCCGGGATCGCGGTGCTGGCAAGCGCCGCGTATGTCGCGGGCAGACGCACCGCATCCCCGCCGGGAGATCCTTCCGGAGCCGGATCTTTTTTCGCGACGGTAACCGACGCAAATGGACCGGCGGAAGAAACCGGCCTGAGGATCGGCGCTCCACTCGGCCGGGAAGTGATCCACCTTCCGGATGGCGCGGAAATCGGCATTGCGATGCGGGGTGGGGCGAGGTTGGAACTCAGGGGGCCCGCCGAAATGGAAATCGACGGACCGGACGCGGTCCGATTGGTCAGCGGACGCATCAGCACGTACGCCCCATCCTACGCGCAGGGATTCATCGTCGATACGGTGGAGGGCCGGGTGGTGGATCTGGGAACGCGCTTCGTCACCGCAGCGGGCACGGGATCCGGAACCGAAATCCATGTGCTCGAAGGTTTGGTCGAGGCTCATTTGCCCGCGGGCACCGCCCCTTCCCACAGCCTCGGCGAGCACCATGCGGCCATCCTCCGGGATGGAACGGTGGAGCCGATCGACTTTCTCGCCCAACGGTTGATGGTCCCGCTCGATCCGGTCCTGGAAGACCGGGACGCGGATGGATTCCCGGATATCGTGGAAGCGCACTACGGCACCTCCGTGAGCGACCCGTCGTCCCGTCCTTCCGCGCTGCGTATCGACGAAGCGTTCTCCGGCTACCCTCCGGGCTCCCTGCGGGGAGTTCCGTTGTCGATGCCCGGGGGGCAGGAGGATGACACCTGGAGGGGAGAGGGCATTTTCCGCGCCGAAGGTCTGCGATTTTCGAGGGATCAAAAATTTCTCAAAGTATCGGGAGGCTCGCTCCGCACCATTGGCGACGGCTACACCGGCGCGAGCTTTTTCCCCGCACCGCGGGAGCTTCCTCCCGTCGGGGTGACCTACATCAGCTTCCTGATGCGGAACCCGGCGGAGAATCCCCAAGGCAGCTTCGCGGGCCTCCTGCTCTATCAGGGGGATCAGGAGGAGTTGTTCGTGGGAAAACTCCGTCCCTCCAACTCTTATGGATCCCGCCTCAAGATGTCGAAACGCCAGGACTCCTTTGGGGTTCCCATGGATTCCCAGCCCCATCTTTTCGTCATCAAGATCGACCGGACGCGTCTGATCACCGACGTTTTCATGGACCCCGTTCCCGGACAGCCCGAGTCATCCGCATCTCATCGGTTCCGCTATCAGGCGGTCCCCGATGGAGACCGGATCGAGGTGCGGTCGGGCTCGTTCGACGAAAATTTCCCGTCCGATTTCGATGAAATCCGGATGGGGCTCACCTGGGATTCGGTGGTTCCCCAGGCCGAATAGTACCGGCGGAATTCCCGAAGACGGGCTGGTGGTATGTTTCGCACCTTCCCTCCAAACCCAAATAAAATCCGAACGCATGTTTCTTT
>CAZVSA010000102.1:8067-12599 GCA_964629955.1 uncultured Luteolibacter sp. | reverse complement strand
GGAGAGATGGCGATGAGGCTTGGGAGCAGATATCGGGCACGCATGAGTGAGTTTTTTACGGGTGACTGGGGCGGAAACGTTCCATTCCGTGGGGGAGAAAGTCAAAGGTTTGCGATTCCGGGGCGTGATGGTGGTGGATCAAAGGCGGGGAATCGTCAGGCCGCCGTCGACCATGATGACCTGCCCGGTGGAGTAGGGGAAATCCCCGCGGGAGAGGGCGGCGACGGCTTTGCCCACATCATCGGGCTCCCCCCAGCGCGGGGTGACGCAGAGGCCGTCCGCGATGAGCTTGTCGTATTTTTCCACGACTCCGGAGGTCATGTCGGTTCGGGTGATGCCCGGGCGCACTTCATAAACGGGGATGCCGTATTCTCCCAGACGGGCGGCGAAAAGTTGGGTTGCCATGCTCAGTCCGGCCTTTGCGACGCAGTATTCGCCGCGATTCACGGAAACGACCGTGGCGGAAATCGAGCTGATGTTGATGATCGCTCCCCGGAAACCGGCATCGACCTGGTGCTGGGAAACCATCCAGCGCGCGGCTGCCTGGGTGAGAAAATACGCGCCGCGGAGGTTGGTGTTGATGACGTGGTCGAAGGATTCCTCGGTGGCGTCGAGGAGGTCCAGACGCTCCTTCGGGCCGACTCCGGCGTTGTTGACGAGGACGTTGAGACGGCCGAAAGCCGAGCGGACCCCGTCGAGAATGGCCGCGCGGCTTTCCCCGCAACCGATGTCCCCGCGGCAGTAGATTGTTTCCGCTCCGGCGGCGCGGAGTTCGTCCAGCGCTCCGGCGACATCGGATTCCTCGCGCATCCCGTTGATGGCCAGATCGAATCCGCAGGCGGCGAGGTGCTTCGCGCAGCCGAATCCGATTCCCCGGCTGCCGCCCGTGATGAGTGCGATGGGTTTCATGGGTGGCAGGCGGCGGTGAAATTTTCCGGATGGCGCTTCGTTGGCATGGCAACGACCCTGCCGCGCCCGTCCGGGAGAGTGCAAGCCGATTGCTTCCCATGGCAGGCAGGATGCCTACCGTCCAAAACAGGCTGGAAGCCTGTTCTCCCTTTCAGGATTCCGCCAGTTCCGGAATGTCGAGCCAGCGGCGTTCTTCCCAGCTTTTCAGGCCGATCTCGGCGAACTGCACGCCCTTCGCGCCGCGCAGGAGCGTCCATGGGAACGGCTCGTCGAGGACGACGTGGCGGAGGAAGAGTTCCCACTGGATCTTGAAGGCGTTGTCGTAGGTTTCCTGATCGGGCACTTTCGACCAGCCTTCGTAAAAATCGATCGGCTGAGGCACATCGGGATTCCACGTGGGGCGGGGAGTGTTGCCGTAGTGCTGGATCCAGACATCGCGCAGGCCGCAGACGGCGGAACCTTTTTCGCCATCGACCTGCACGGTCAGCAGGTCGTCGCGGCGGACACGGACATTCCAGGAGGAGTTGAAATGGGCGATGACGCCGTTTTCCAGTTCAAAGGTCGCGTAGGCGGAATCGTCGGCGGTGCAGACATAGGGTTTGCCGTTTTCGTCGATCCGTTCGGGGATGTGGGTCGCGCCGAGGCAGCTCATGGATTTGGGTTTGCCGAAGAGATTCTCGATGACGTATTGCCAGTGGCAGAGCATGTCCACGATGATGCCGCCGTCGTCTTCCTTGCGGTAGTTCCAGCTCGGGCGCTGCGGCGCGATGGTGTGCCCTTCAAAAACCCAGTAGCCGAACTCGCCGCGGACGGAGAGGATGCGGCCGAAGAATCCGCTCTCGATCAGGCGCTTGAGTTTCACGAAACCGGCGAGCCACAGCTTGTCCTGCACCACGCCGTTTTTCACTCCGGCATCGCGGCAGAGGCGGTAGAGTTCGAGCGCGGTTTCGGAATCCACCGCGGTGGGCTTCTCGCAATACACATGCTTCCCGGCGGCGACGGCTTTTCCAACACCCTCCGCTCGGCGGCCGGTGGTCTGGGCGTCGAAATAAATCGTGTAATCGGAATTTGCGAGGCACGAGTCGAGATCGGTGGACCACTTTTCCACGCTGGTGCGTTCGCACAGTTCGCGCAGCTTGCTTTCGCTGCGGCCGACGAGGATCGGGTCGGGCATGATGATTTCGTCCGGACCGACGCGCACTCCGCCTTGTTTGATGATCGCGTCGATCGAGCGGATGAGGTGCTGGTTGGTGCCCATGCGTCCGGTGACGCCGTTCATGATGATGCCGATGCGGTGGATTTTCATAGAGTGGAAAGGGTCAGGGTTTGTCGGTGCATTGCGGGCGGGCTCCCTCGGGAAGCGCGGGGACGTCGATGCCGGCTTTCGGCAGCGTGCCTTCCAGCTCCTGCCGCCAGTGGGCGACATCCCCGGCGGGGCCGTAGCAATAGATCATCCGCAAAGGGGTGTCGCCGATGTTGGTGAGCTGATGGAAAACGCCGGACGGAATGTAAACCGCCTGCCCTGAGGTGAGCACCTGGCGCTCTTCGCCAAGACACATTTCCGCCGTTCCCTCGACGACGAAATAGACTTCCTCCTGCTCCTGGTTGTGCCACGGGACCTGGCCGCCATTGGGATCGAGCGTCACGTTTCCCATCGCGAACGCGGTGGCCTGGATCGGCGCGAGGCCGCCGACAAGATTCTGTGTGCGCCGCCGCGCGGGGAAACGGCGGCCTTCGGTCTGTGCAAGGTCGGAAATGATCATGGGGAAATCAGGGCTGGGTTGTTTGGAGAACTCCGGAGAAAAACGTGTGATACGGTTCGTTGCGGCTCAGGCGCTGGAGATACACCGCCAGCTCGCGGATGTGGTAATCGCCCCACATGCAGGATTCTCCATAAGGAATTTTCGCTCCTTCGGGAATGTGATCCCACCCGTTCGGCCGGTGATAGATGGTGTGAAGCAGCAACCCCTGATGGGTGGGGGATTCGCTGAGATACAATGGGCTGAAAAGCGTTCCGGAAACAGTGAGGCCCGCCTGGAAATAGCGGTCGCCTTTTGCCGTTTCGCCAATGGAGCGGAGGTAGGCCCCCAAACGAAGCAAACCTTGCGCGCCGATCGCGGCGGCGGAGCTGTCCACAGGTTCCCAGTCGTTGAAAGGGTCCGCCGGTTTCTCCAAATAGCCGGGCAGCTTGTGCAGGTTCGGGGCTCCCGTGTCCCAGTAGGGAATGCCGCAGGTGGGGGTGTGTTCGATGTAGAAATCGCAGGTTGCCTCCGCGGCTTTGCGCCAGACGGCTCCGACGGCGTCCTTCCCGCCGAAGGGCTCGAAAGCGGCGGCATCCGCGGACGCGAGAAATTCCAGCTCTTCGGCATATCCCAGCATCGCCCAGGCCAAGCCGCGGGTCCATGTCGTGAAGCCGGAGAAACCCTGCTGGCTGTTAGGGCAGCGGAACGCGCCGTCGTTGCGGTTGAAAACGGCCTCGTGGGCGGTCCTGCCCCTGAGGTCGTAGTGGTCGCGCCCCTCGCCGTAGAAAATGCTGTAGCGGGCCGTGGCGTCGAGGTGCTGGATTCCCCGCCCGAGCAGCGAGTTCGGCTTGTCGCCCTCGCCCATCAGCACATGCCCCAGAAGGTGGCCGGCCATCAGGATCCGGACCGAGCGGACGGTGTCCACGAACAGCGAGTGCGGGCCGTTGAACGAATAAATGTAACCGCCCGAGGGAATCGCCGACCAGCGGCTGGCCTGCACGGCGGCGGAGGTCTTGATCGCCAGCTTGTAAAACTCCGCCTCCCATGGATCGGGCGGGATTTTCCCTTCGTGCATCAGACGAAGGAGGTTCCCGTAGGTCGAAAGGTTGTTGAACCCGTGGTCGTGAACCCCCGTGTGGCTGACGTGGGAAGCCATCCGCAGGACGGTGTTCCGACGGGCGATTTCCAGAAATTCCCCGTTTCCCGTCGCGTCGAACTGGAGAACGGCCGATCCGTATACGAATCCCTCCGTCCATTCGGTCCAGCCGCGGGTCGAGTAGCGGCCCGCCACGGTGTAAACGGGAGTTCCCCGGGATTTGTCGTAATCGCTCTCGATGCTTAGGATTTTATCCGCGGAGAGGTTCCAGAAATGATCAATGGCCTGCTCCAGGGAGGCGGGGGTGAGGGTGTTGTCGATCGCGATCATGGGTTGAGTCCGGCTGGCCAGGGCGTGGGGCATGCCCTTTTTCCTGGCCGCTTTGGAAGAAATGCGGCACGTTGCCCGGAGGGGGCAAGAGGAATATCCCCGTAACGAGCAGCATTCCTTCTTGAATAATCCCCGTTCCGCAACGTCTATCAGGATACCATGAAAACCTCGAAATCAGATCATTGGATTTTCCGCCCCGTCGCGATGGTTCTCGCGGCGGCTTTCGCACTGGCGGGAGTGAGCTGCACCACGAGCTACGATGCCTACGGCAGGCCCCAGCAAGCGGTCGATCCGGGAGTGGCCGTGGCAGGCGCCGCCGCCGCCGGTGTTTTGGGATACGCCATCGCCAGCGACCGCAAGGACCGCCGTGTCGACCGGCGCCACCACCATCACTACTACCCGACCCCGCGCCACTATCGCCGCGGCTATTATCGTTGAGCGGAGGAGTCTCCGGA
>CAZVSA010000102.1:0-8057 GCA_964629955.1 uncultured Luteolibacter sp. | reverse complement strand
GTAGCGCCCGCTCATGCCTCCGCCCGGCCGTCGCTCCGGATCCGTCCGCATCGTGGACTTCCCGTTCGAGAACTTCGAGCGCCTCGATGTGGCGGAGAATCCGGGGGGCAAGATCGTCCCGCACCCGTTTCCCGACCTCCTCCGGGAGGTCTTCGTCTTCGAGCGCGTCCTGATAGTCCTTCAGGCCTTTTTCCTCGCCGCGTCGCAGCGCCTCCAGCGCGGATTCCGCACCGAAAAGATTGGCGGTGGCCTGGATCGCCATGGCGAACACACCCCATGTGCCCGAGTGCTCGTCCGGCGTGCCGCCCAGTTCCCGTATCAGATCACCCAGAATGACAGCCGCATCCGCATGCTCCTTGCGAATGCGGTCCAGTTCCTCCGTGACGGAAATGGCTTCGTATTTCAAAATCGCCTGGCCGTAGGTCTGGCCGGCGGACACTTCCCCGCGGAGGAGATTGTTGCATACCTGAATGGCGCGTAGTTGGGGATCCTGCATGTCGATGGCGCGACGATGCGGATTTTCCGGGCAATGGACAAGGCTACCGTATCCCTCCGGGAGGAAAACTCAGCCCGCGTTGCGCAGCGTCTGATGGAAGACCGCCGGACGGACGATCGCTCCCGGTGGCGGCGAAGCCGCGTTTTTCGCGAGCCATTCCTCGGCGTCGGCCTTTTTTGAAAAAATTCTGCTCCGCTCGTTGGCGCGCATCCAGTAACCGAGCATCCGGATCGTCCCGTAGCCATGGGGCGGCACCACGAACACCTGCCAGCCTTTCGAGCGGAATTCGTCCCTTCGCAGCAGAAGGGCCAGCCGGAGCACGTCGTTTGCGCTCAAATCCAGCTCCGCTTCGCTCAGATCGATCAACGTATGATGGTCGGACGACCATGCCGGGTCCGAAACCGTCATCGAACGCAGCGCTCTGAACTCCGCCAACCCCACCCGTCCCCGGAATTCTTCGACGTGAAATCCACAGTTGGCATCAATCCGGTATCCCGAAAAGGGGACACCAGATGAAAAGTCAGCAACTGAAAACTTCATGGTATTTTTAACAATCAGACCGTGCAATGAAGTGTTCGTTCAAAAAAATATGGGAATGGGGATGTTATGGGTGGTTTTTGGGCAAAAATGATTGTCCCGGCGAATTCTTGCCACTTTCGGGAATGTTTCCCTAGGGTCTCCCTGTCCTGCACCCCGATATGAAAATCCGTTCCGCACGCATCGTCCGAAGTTCTCCAAACCTGCAAGGTGCGCCCGATTGGGAGCTGCCGGAGTTTGCGATGATCGGCCGCTCCAACGTGGGAAAATCGACCTTGATCAATCTCCTGACCAACCGCGGAGATCTCGCGAAGGTTTCCGCCACCCCCGGCAAGACGAGGCTTCTCAACTTTTTCACGATCAATGAGGAATGGGGATTGATCGATTTGCCGGGCTACGGCTTCGCCAAGGTGGCGAAGACGGAAAAAAGCGACTTCCTCGATGCCGTGGCGGACTACCTGGCTCGGCGGGAGAACCTTCTGTTCGTGTTCGTTTTGATCGATTCCAGGCTGCCTCCCCAAACGATTGATCTCGATTTCATCGGCTGGCTCTCCGGCACGGGGAGGCGTTTCGGCCTTGTTTTTACAAAAACGGACAAGCAGTCACCGACCCGCACGAAGGCGAACATCGGCACGATCATGGAAGCGGTGGTCGGGATTTGCGCGGAGCCGCCACAAATTTTCACCAGCTCGTCGAAGAGCAGGGAAGGTCCACGCGGGATTCTCCGCGCGATCAGGGAAATGCTGGAAAACCGGTGAAATGTGGTGGCGATCACCGGTCGCCACCTCTTCTTTTCAAGATCCCAAACGGGCTCTCAGTTGCCAAGATCGTCGAGCATCCCGTAGTAGCCGGAGAAAAAGGCGAGAATCTGCCAGACCACAAAGGCGAGAATCAGGAAATAAAGCACCTTCGGAAGAGTCGCGGAAACGGCGCGGGCCGAGGTCTCGGCTTCTTCCTGAAAAAACACGGCCCACCGCGCCATGTCCTTGTCCAGTGATCCCGATTCTTCCGCCGTCGCGTAGGAGCGGGCGAATGCCGCGGGGAAGGTGTTCGTCCCGATCATCCGGGGGCCCACCATCTCGCCTTCCCGCGCGGTTTGGGCCAGTGTGGAAGCCGCCCCTTGCAGCAGCGCGCCGTGGGAGGCCCGTCCCGCGATTTCCAAGGTTTCCGCGGGAGACATTCCGGCGAGGGTGCAGGTGTGGTACACCTTGGCAAAGCGTGCCATAGCCATATTTTTACGGGCTTTCCCAACCAGCGGGATGCGGCTGATCAGGCGGTCGATCCCAGGGTTTCCGGGAGCGGCGTCCAGCAGGAGCTTCCCCAGCCAGAGCAGGAGGGCCGCGCACAGGTAGAAGATCAGAAAAGCCGTCACGAGACTGGCGAGAATTCCGCCGAACGATGCGTCACCGCTCATCAGGGCACGGGGCACAATGGCCACGAAGATGCCAAGATGCAGGACGAAGAGCGGGTAGATCATACTGCGGACCGCCTCCGCTCTCAGCGTGGCGAGAAGGCCGAAGTAGTCCGCCAGATGCCGGAACGATTGGGCGAGGCTGCCACCTTTTTCCCCCGCCTGGATGATGCTGCGCTCCAGATCGGAAACCTTGTCGCCCCCGGCTCCGAACGAGTCGGCGATGGATTTTCCCGCGTCGAGGCCGGCGGTCATGTCCGAAAGGAGCTTTCCCTGCCATGCGGGAATCGGGGTGTCCCGCATGACGTCCGCCGCCTTCCGGATGTCGAAGCCGGCTTCCAGCAGCTTTGCCAGCTCGGAGTGGAAGAAGTGTTTTTCCCTGGGTTTGGAGATCATGGAGGTGAATCTGCCCGAACCTTATCCGTTTGCGGGAATCAACCAAGCATCTTCCGGAGCTGTTACCCTGATCACTTCGTGGCTTCGTATAGGGTCACGACGCCGAAGGTCAGGGGCTGGAAGTCCGTTTCGATGAAACCGGCGTCTTCCAGCAGGGCGGTCATCGCTTTCCCTGCGGGAAAGTCCTCGATGGATGCACCGAGGTATTCGTAGGTGTCTTTCTCGCCGGTCACCATCCCTGCCAGCCGGGGCAGCACATGGTGGAGGTAAACGTGGTAGGGTTTCCGGAGAATGCCCCCGGGTTTTGAGAAATCGAGGATCACGAGGCGTCCTCCGGGTTTGAGGACGCGGCGCATTTCCCGGAGTGCGGCGGGATAGTCGGCCATGTTCCGCAAGCCGAACGCAACGGTCACGACATCGAAGCCGTCGTTGGGAAAGGGCAGGTTCAAGGCATCCGCGACCACGGTTCTGGCAACCCCCCGGCTGGTGGCGTGGGCCAGCATTTCCTCGCAGAAATCGGAGGCGGTCACCTCGCATTCCGGGCATGCATCCTGAATCTCCAGTGCCAGATCCCCGGTGCCGCTGGCCACATCGAGCAGGCGGCGGGGTTTCCACTTTTTGATGCGGGAGGTGACGACCCGCCGCCACCAGATGTCCGCGCCTCCGCTGAGGATGTGGTTGGTGATGACATAGCGATCCGCGATTCGGGCGAAGGCATCGCGGACATAGACGGGATCTGGCATGGGCGGGAGATAGGAGTGTTGGGGAGGAGGCGCAATATTGAACATCGAACATCGAACGCCCAACATCGAACGTCGAAAGGAAGAAGAGTCTGAAAGTCTGAAAGTCCTCCCTCACCAAACCTCTCCCGATCCCAAACTCTTCCGACCTTGAGACTTTAAGGCCTTCGACCTTCAGACCTCTTCCTCTTGTTGGTTAGCGTTCTCTGGTTCGTTGGGGCTGGTTTCTTCCCGGGGATTGCTGGCGCTGGCGGGTTTCCTCCTGCTGGCGGCGCATCTGGTCCTGTCTCTCCTGCATCTGGCGGTTCCGTTCCTGTTGTTGCTGTTCTTGTCTGGCCCGGGCGGCATCCTCCTGCTGGCGCCGCATTTGCTCCTGCCGCTCCTGGGCCTGACGGTTCCGCTCTTCCTGCTGCCGGTTGCGGGCGGCTTCTTCCTGTTGCCTCCGCATTTGTTCCTGCCGTTCCCGGACCTGGCGTTGTTCCTCCTGTTGTTTGGCGCGGGCCGCTTCTTCCTGCTGACGCTTCATTTGTTCCTGACGCTCCCGAAGCTGGCGGTTTCGCTCTTCCTGCTGGCGCTGCATTTGTTCCTGCCGTTCCTGAAGCTGGCGGTTTTTTTGCTCCTGTTGTTGTTTGGCACGGGTGGCTTCCTCTTGCTGGCGTTTCATTTGCTCCTGCTGTTGCTGGAGCTTGCGCTGCTCTTCCTGTTGCATGGTTTTTGCGGCTTCTTCCTGTTCGCGTTTGAGGCGTTCGGCGTCCTGCTGCTGGCGCTTCATTTGCTCCTGCTGTTGCTGGAGTTTGCGCTGCTCTTCCTGTTGCATGGCTTTTGCGGCTTCTTCCTGCTCGCGTTTGAGACGTTCGGCGTCCTGTTGCTGGAGCTTCATCGCTTCCTGCCTTTCCCGGAGCTGGCGGTTTCTTTCCGCCTGCTCGCGCTGCATTTGCTCCTGGCGTTCGCGGAGAGGATTGCTTTGCTGATTTGGCTGTCCGGCCGGGGGATTGTCCCTCTGCGGAGGTTGGGGGCGGGGGGGAGCCGCGGGGTTGGATTCTTCGCGTGGAGCCGGATCAGGCGATGGTTCAGGATTGGGATCCGGGCGTTGGGGGCGTTCCGGGCGATTGGGAGTCCCGGGGTTGGCTCCCGGCGGACGACCGTTTTCCCTTCCGGTCGAAGGTGCGGTGGGGCGTTCCCGGTCTTGTGCGGGGGGATGCGCGGGAGGAGCGGGTGCGGCGGGCCTCCCGGGGGGAGTTTGTGGCCTGGTGTTTGCGGGAGGCTCCGGAGGGGAGGGGGGATTTGGGGAGGGAGCGGTGGTATCCGGAGCCTGCGGCCTGCCCGGGCGGCGCGGCGGTGTTCCCTCCGGACGATTTTCAGGATCCCGCGAGCGGAGTTCCCTGCGGTTTTCTTCGAGAATGGTGTTGCGGCGTTCCTGGAAGTTTCTCTCGCCGCCGAGATCACGGATGGCTTCCTGCGACCGCTGCTGGCGGAGGTTGCGGTTTTCGCGGAACTCCCTGACCACTTCCGCGCGCAGCGGTTCGGGGCGCTCGACGCGGATGTTTTCCCAGCGATTGCTCACACGGTTGGGGCGGACGGCGGGGTTCCAGGGGGCATCCACGCGGGGACCGGCGAGGATCAGTTCCCCCTCGCGGATGCGCGGCCGCATGCCGGTGGAATCGCGGCCCGGACGCAGGGTGCGATCCACGTTCAGGCGATAGTAGGGCGGGGGGCGTTGCAGGCGGTTGCGGAGGTCGCGGTATGCGGGGCCGCCGGTGATGACGCGCCGGTTGTCATAGTGAATGTGGGTGATGTTGACGGTGGTTTGAAACAGGCTGGCATTCCGGGAAACCGAGAGGAAATGGCCCTGCAGATGCCCGCCGAACATTTGGATGGAAACGAAATTGAACCACGGGGCGCTGATGCCGAAGCGCTGGTCCACCGTGTGATCCCAGACGACATCGTGGAACCCGAGGGTTTCGGGCGGCAGGGGCGCCCATCCGATGTGGTCGTCGCTGGATCTCCACGAAACCCAGGCGGGCGCCCATTGGTCTCCGGGCACCCAGATCCAGCCGTGGCCGTGGAGCAAGGCCCAGCGGCCGTAATGGTAGGTGGCCCATCCGAAGGGTTCGTCGGACATCCAGGTCCAGCCGTGATCGGTGCAGGCCCACCGCCCCCGGGTGTAGGGCCGCCAATCCCTTTCCCGCACGACGGCGGGCTGATAGACGTATCCGTAATCGGAGGTTTCAAACCACGATCCGTAGGGGGAGAGTGATTCGTAGAAGGTTCCGTAGTCGGCGACGGGAAGGCGTTCGATGTGGGGGTCCGGCAGGTTTCCGGCTCCGTCGTAAATGCCTTCGAGTCCGGCCAGATCGAGTTCACGTTCGCTCAGGGTGAATTCCCGGTCGCTGATTTCCCGTTCCTTGTCCGCCAGATTTTCCGCCAGCTTGCCCAATTGCTCCTCGCGGTCCGCGAGATCGTTCTCCCGTTGTTGCAATGCGGCGAGTTCCTCCGCCGCTTCCCTGTCTTTCCGTTCCTGGAGGGCGGCCATTTCCGTGGCGATGAGGAGGCGCTCCCTTTCGATGGCATCACGTTCGGCGGCGAGTTTCTGGTCTTCCAGTTCGCGCTCCAGTGCCAGGCGGAGGCTTTCGGCTTCGGCGAGCCTGGACTCCAGTTCCGAAGATTGCCGGTTGCAGCCGGCGCTGAAGATGGCAAAGGCGGCAATGGCGGGAATGAGTGCGGGTTTCATTTTGAAACAATCGGGTTGTGTGCCGTTTGACGGTTGCTTGCGGGGCGTCATTCAGTGGAGTTTCACCGCATTTGGCAGGTGAGCGTGAAACGACGGCCTCCGATCAGGAGGAAACGGGCGCGAGGATCTGGAAATCCACTCTTGCCGGGCCCGCCCGCCCGCCGGAAACCTCCTGCCGGATGATGCTGGTTCCCAGCAGTTTTTCGATCATCCTCAGTTCCATCGGAGCGGCCCGCGGGTAGTGGTCGAAGATCCGTTGCAAAGGGTGGTGGAATTCTTCCATGCGCAGCCCGGTTTCCGGATCGTTCACGCAGCGGCTGAAGCAGCCTTCCCTGGTTCTCAGCGAGGAGAGGGTTGTCACTTTTTCCAACAGCGTTCCCGCCCGGGAGATGGCGGGGTGCCAGTGTTCCATCTGTTTCTGGAAATGTTGGAAAAGCAGCCGGTCGGGCGCGCTTTCGCCGAAAAGCCCCCGCACCTGGTCCAGCAGCTCCAGTGCGAAATCCGTCCCGGGCTGGGGGAAAACGGAATCGGCCTTCGGGCTGAGGCGGTAGAAAATTTCCGGCCGGCCCACCGCGGTGCGGGGCACCCGCGAACGATCGAGATAACCGAGTTTTTTCAGGTCTTCGCAGTGCTGTTTCACTGCCATGTAGCTGGCATCGAGACGCCGGGAGAGTTCACTTACCGGAAGCCCTCCGGAGAGCTTTAGCTCCTGCAGGACCGCGCTCCATTGCGGTTTTGTCAGATTCAGGAATCCCGTAACAAACATGCTCAATCATTTGAAAATGTGTCAGGTTCGGGACTCTTGCAACCTCAAGATTCCGCGGTGTTTCATTGCGATGAAAAACGGCGGTGATCCTTGGGATTTTACATCCCGCTTCTCTGGATGATGTCCCGGAGCTGGGTTTGGAACTCCAGGATGTCTTCCTGGGAGGGGCGGTAGCCGGGGGTGTCCGGGTCGAGCCCCGGGCGGCCTGTTTGATCGAGCATCCAGATTCCCGTTTCCCCGTCGCTGAAGGTGACCTTGCCGCTCACAAGAGTGCCGGGAAGCGTGAGGGAGTCCATGGTGACGGACACGCTGCCCGTCGGCACCGGAGCGGGTTTGTCTTCGGGCTTCGGTTCTTCCGCTTTCGTTTCCTCGATCAGTTCGATGCCGAGATCGAGCACAAGCAGACGGGTTTCCATGTAGGTGATCGAAATGCCGAAGTTCTCCTTGAGATGGCGCTGGAGATCCGGCATCGCCGCTCCTTCCGCGGCCCGTTGTTTGAGAGAGTCTTTTTGTTCCGGGGTGAGCTGGCTTGCACTGAACATGGCTTTGTTTGTGACCGTTGCGCCAGGATTGCCAAGCCTCAAGAGAGAAAGCGGTGAAAATGGGCGTCATGGGGCCGGTGCGGGTAACGTGTTGCCAGCCCGTGTCCCGGCGGGGAGAATCCGCTTCATGCAATCCATCCTGCGCGAGCGTTTCGGCTTCGGAGCGTTCCGGGACGGCCAGGAACCGGTGATCCGCGCGTTGATGGAAGGCCGTTCCGTGCTGGCGGTTTTTCCCACCGGTGGCGGGAAGTCGCTTTGCTACCAACTGCCCGCCTTGTTGCTGGACGGGATGACGCTTGTGGTTTCCCCGCTGATCGCGCTGATGAAGGATCAGGTGGACGCGCTGACAGCGAAGGAAATCCCCGCCGCGAGGCTGGATTCCACCCTGGATGCAGCGGAGCTGGCGGACACGTATGGCCGGATGGAGAGGGGGGAACC
>CAZVSA010000101.1:8907-12705 GCA_964629955.1 uncultured Luteolibacter sp. | reverse complement strand
CCGCCGCCTACTACACTCCCGTGGTGCCGGACCCCGGACGCGCTTCGTTTTACAGGGTCCATGCGGACTGGCAGGTCGATAGCGACGGAGACTCGCGGTATGACTGGCAGGAGCTGATTATTGACGGCAGCAACCCCTTTGTCGTGGATTCAAATGGCGACGGAATCCCGGATCAGGCCGCGAACAACAACACCGCGCTGCCCACTCCGCCGGGAGAGGGAGAGATTCCGGCACAACCGCTGGCCCGTGTCGAGCAGATTCGCTTCTCCGCGACCCGAATGAAGTGGCATTTTCCGAACTACCCGGAATATGACCCCGGCATATACGTATATACGGACATGGAGGGCTTCCTCAACGCGCTTGAAGCCGCGGCATCCTTCCCCGCGTTCAACTCCGTGGTTTCGGGGTTTCCGGTTTCCCCTTCGCATTCCGGATGGCATTCGACGCTTTATCCGGTTTCCGCCTTCAATCACTTTAGTGTTCTGGATGATGTTTGGCCGGAAGACGCGGGCGGGCATTTCGTGTCTTTCCAATCCATGCGCAGCGCCTTCCGCCTGAGACTGGACGAACCCGCGCCCCCGGGAGGCTACCGGATTCCCCTGCGAGTAGGCATCGTGCGACAAGTTTTCGACGAGCAAACCAACTCCAACGTACTGCTCCCCACACCGGAGGGAGAAGAGCCCTACATCGACCTCATGCTGGAGATCGCCGGAGGGGAAACCATCGGCGAGGCGGTGGACCTGCCGATCCCGGACGACCTCGGGCAAAACCAGCACATCACTTTCCTTCCCGCCTACGTGAGTCTCCGGGAAACGGAGTATCAGGAGCGGGAAGGAACGTATCCTGACCTCGTTGTAGCGGGAGTCCCCGAAAACGGGATATGCGTTCGCAGATTCCAGGCATTCCACGCCAATCTTGTGGGAGGAGAATTCTTTCTGAACGGCTCGGTGGTCCGCTGGCAGTCCCGGAGACTGCGGACCAACGGCACCCTGACGGATTGGGACTGGATGCTCTCCAGTTGGAATGCACAGCCTTACGAAGGATACAACAGACTTATGAGCGGCGGGGCAAATTGGGGCATCTACCAGATGCGCGCCGTACTGGTCCTTCCCAACGGCGAGCACATCTATTATCCCTACCTGAGGATGAGGGACGCGAAGAGCATCAGGAATGCGGATGATATCCCGAATGGCTTGCTCCGGGCCGGGCAACCGGATTACTTCGGGGTTCTCAGACACCCGTTGTCGGGGAAGGTCAGGGATGCGGCGGTTGCCTGGCTGGGCTCCACGAAATACGCGGCGGGCGCACAAGTACCGATCAAGCCCGGTGCGATCTGGAATCCAAATACGAAGGATAGACCCAAATGCAACATCTTCGTCACGCATGTGGCCAACAGCGTAGGGGCAACCACTCCTTACTATTACCGAAGGTATTTCATTCCCACAGCTCCCATCGCCAAGGACGACTGGTATACCGAGCCGGAGCAGAACATCAACCTGGACCCTTCCGGATGGATATTCCAGCATTCCGGAACGAGCGCCGCCCCCGGGGATGCGGTTGCCAGCCCGCGCACTGCCAACGGAACCACACACGGGCATGTCGGGATCATGGATTATGACGGCTCATGGATCAATGCGGGAGAATATACCGTCAATAAATCGCTTCATCTCCTGGACGAATCTCAGAATTATAAACCTAACAACACGCGGATTCGCGTAGGCTACTAATGAAATCCATATTGATCTGCCTTCTGCTTCTTTGCTCCATCATGGATTCTCGGGGAGAGTTCGAAATCCCCGAGGATATCTCGCAGGCCATTGCAACCGCGGGCATGGGGGAAAGCGGCGGCTTCGGAATCCGGGACATTGATGAAGCCGTATTTTACGACTACATCCGAGCGAACTGGAGGCAGATCGTTGAAAACATTGAGGTGCTTCCTCTTGGCGATCCTGGGCCGGGAGGGTCATTCCTATCTGAGGAAGATGCGATCAGAGCTTCCGTTCGTCGTTTCTCCGCGGCATGTGAGTCGCTTCCTCCCATGGAATACCTGGAATTTCTGGAAACAATGATCGGGCTTTATGAACAGGAAAGAATTTCATTCAAAATGCTGGAAAGAGGCCCATTCATGCCCGCATGGAGGAAGCGTGATTTTTTATCTGTGAATTGGGAGCATCCGCGTGTGGCGGCAATCCTGAGCAAGATCATCGAGTTGACTCCTCCGGAGGAGGAAGCCTTTCTCAGTCTGTTGCAAAGCCGGGCGTCAGGAGAACTTGCGGACAGTTACATGTACGATAGATCAGATGAGGATGAATTGCCGGAGACCTTGCCCGGGATCAAGCTCCAACGTCCCTGGGCGTCGTTGATCCGGCAGTATGAGAGGATCACCGGCAAGAAAGTCCCCCACGATCCGAAATATGACGGCCCGAGGCCGGAGCGGCGTGGATCATCATCCCCGGATGCGCCCGCCGGTGACGGGGAGGAAGCCCCTTCCTCCCGTCCCCTTTGGCCGTGGCTGGTCTTCGCCGTGGTCACGCTGCCCGCCGCCTTCCTTCTCTGGAAACGCAGAATGGCAATGAGCCGGTGAAGCTCGTGCTCCGGGGGTTCCGGACAACCACGCTGGTTCGCATTCGGGAAACTTCCCGCGATGTCCGCCGGTTTCCGGCGATGGCGCCGAAAACCGCACGCGAGGCGCGTGCGCTCCCCTGTTGGATGTGGGCGGGACGCCCACGCTCCTTGAGCCCTGTGGTGGCGATCACCGGTCGCCACCTCTCTTTGCCTTCGGGGACCACACGCGCCCCCGCGTGTTCCGGAGTGCGCCCTCGCGCTCCGGTGGCTGGCACAACCAATCCGTCCCGCATCCGGAAAACTCCCCGCCACGTCCGCCCGTTTCCGACGAGGGAGCGCGCATTCAGCGTTCCCGCTCCACATGCACCGCCACGAAGTCGGTCTGCGGGAGGATTTTTTTCTCCACTGTCACCGAAACGCGGGAAAGCGGATGCCCCGCCATCAACTGCCCGGCGATCTCCACGGCCAGCGTCTCGATCAGCTTCCGGGGCCGCGCCGCCGCCAGCGCCTCGATCTCCAGCGAAACCGCGTGGTAATTCACCGTCCGCGACACCTCGTCGTCCAGCTCCGCGAATCCACGGGCAGGAACCATCCTCACCGTCACCCACAGGGTCTGCTCCGCCGCCCGTTCCTCGTCCGGCACCCCGATGAACGTGGCGACGCGCAAACGGCGGATCTCGATGGCATCGGGTGTGTTCATGGCCCGATCCTACCCGCATCGGAAATCGCCGCCAGAAGGATGCGCGTCGGTTCGTTGAGATCCAGCCGCATCGCCTCCTCCAGCGGCAGCCAGCGGAATTCCTGCGCCTCCTCGTTGAGAACCACTTCCCCCGGAAGCGCCCGGGCAACGTAGTTCAGCAGGATGAAATGCTCCGCCCGCTCGAACTCCGGGGAATCGATGCAATCCTGGGCCAGCACAAAACGGATGTCCCCGATCCCGAGCCCGGTTTCCTCGCGCATCTCGCGCCGCAGCGCATCCTCGGAGGATTCCCCGCGCTCGATTTTTCCCCCCGGGATTCCCCAGCGCCCGCTCCACTTGTGCGTCCGGACCATCAACACCTTTCCCGCGCCGTCATGCAGCACCGCCCCGACCGTGGCCACCGGCCTGCCGGAGCGCGGACGCCGGTCCAGCAATTCGCGCAGCACCTTCAGGTCCGGCACGGTGAGATCCGGTCGGACCGCCGCCAGAATTTCCGGGTGGTTGTACCCCGTGAGAACCGCGATGGAAGCGAT
>CAZVSA010000101.1:0-8897 GCA_964629955.1 uncultured Luteolibacter sp. | reverse complement strand
CGATGCCTCCGTGCCGCGCGGTTTCCACATCGTGCGTCATGTCCCCGACAAACGCCGTCTCCGCCGGATCCAGTCCGTGGGTTTCCAGAATCCGGTGGATCACCTCCCGCTTGTCCAGCACCCCCGCATACGTGGCCTCGAAATGGCGGCGCAGCCCGAACCCGTCCATCTGCCGCTCGAACGCGAGGGCATCCATGGAAGTCAGCACGAACGCGCGCACCCCCAGCGCGGAGCACCATTCGAGTTTTTCCCGCGCGTGCGGCAGCACCGTCACCGGGGTGACCGCCGCATCGAAGGCGGGCCGGAAATGCGCTTCCAGCTCCTCCAGCGCGATCTCCGGCAGCAGCTCCGTGTAAAAATCCCGGTACGGCAGGCGGAACCTGCGGCGGAATCCTTCCCGATCCAGCGGAGCAATTCCATACCTTCCCAAAACGGAATTGGTGGCCTCGATGACCGGCCCGAGGTCGTCCACCAGAGTGCCGGACCAGTCGAAAATGAGATTGCGGAACATGGCGGGGAATTTCTAACCGAGTGAGAATTTGATCGATTTGATCCGCTCGCCGCCCAGTTTTTCGCGAATCCGGGCGAAGAGCATCGGCTTCATCTGCTCCAGGTGGAAGCGCATCGCGGGCTGCGTGACGCGGAGCACGAGATGCCCGCCCTTCACGGAAACCGGCTCCGTGTGTCCCGCGATGAAATCCCCGGCCAGCTCCTTCCACGCCGATCTCACCTGATCCTCGTGCAGACCATCCTCCGCCCCGGCCACCCGCAGAATGGCGGAAACGAAATCCTCCGCGCGGTGAATCCCCGCGTTCAGATCCGCCGGTTCGTCGATCCCCCGCCATTCCCGCAGGATTTCCTCGCGGAGGATGCCGGCGCGGGATTTCCTGCTCATGGCGCGTCCCCTTTCAGCCTTCGCCATCCTCGCCGATCGCCTCCACCGGGCAACCTTCCATGGCCTCCCTCGCCTGCTCCAGCTCCTCGTCGTTCTCCGGTTGCTTGAAAACATACGAATAGCCTTCGTCATCGGCCCGGGTGAAATTGTTCGGCGCGGTCTCCCGGCACAGATCGCAGTCGATGCACTGGCTGTCCACGTAGAACTTGCCGGACACGTTTTCAATGTTCTTGTCTTCGCGGTCTGCCATGACGGTAAAAGGAATTGCAGGGCCGTGGATGCCCTCGCACCGCGCGGCATGCAACTGCTTTTTCAGATGACCCGGTCCGTCTTTCGCACTGGCCAAGCGGAATGCCTGCCCATAAAACCCCCTGTCTCCGATCATGACCTCTCCATCCCCGCCATCTCCGGAGGAGCCTTCCAACGCTCCCGGACCCAGCCGCGACCGCCCTGCGGCGGCCGGCGCCCGCATGGAAATGGACCTATGGGATCTTGAGACTTCCTCCACTCCCAAAAACCTTCCCGCGCTGGAACCCCGGAGCAAAGCGGACAAATCCCCCGACAACAAGGAGACACCGGGGAAGGACGCCCCGAAGCCTGCCAGGACGGAGACGGACAAAGACAAACCCTCACCGGTCTCCGCACCCGCCTCCTCGAAACTCGGCTCGGAGTTCGACGATCTCGACTCGCTGGACTCGCTGGAAATGGAGGAGGAGCCTGTTTCTCCCGCACCTTCCCCGGATTCCGATCCGCCTGATGCCGGTGAATCTCCCGAAGCTCCCGAGGCGGCGGAAGAAGAAATGGAAGATGGCGACGGGGAAAAACCGCCGGAGACGGAACCTTCCGCCGCCGCACCCGGAGCCGCGGAAACCGGCACCCTCTCCCTGCCGGGCCTTCTCCCGAAGCTCAGCCGCCTGGAGAAGATCGGGCTGGGCGTTCTCCTCGGCGTTCTCGCCATCGGCTCCATTCTCGTTCTCACCCATTGGTTCAGCCGCCTGCCCTCCGAGTCCGCGAAGGTGGAATCCTCCGATTTTCCGATCAAAGGGGAAAAAGTCACGGCGACTTCCGTGGAAACCTACTGGCGGGCGCCGGTTGCGGAAGGCCCCGACGCGGACCGCTTCCGGCGCGGCACCGAACTTCTCCCCGTGGCGAATCTCTCCTTCAAAGGAGGCCCCGCGGCCGTCCGGATCTTTTTCCGCAACGGCGAAAACCAGATCGTGGGCGACCCCATCACCCGCGCGGTGAGCGGCGACACTTCCCTGAAAATCGCCGCCACCGCGGGCTTCGACGATGTGGGCATGCACGCCGCCTACCGCACGGGCGAGAGCAGGATGTGGACCCTCCAGGTCTTTGAAGCGCCGGGCGTCGAATCCCCCGGCTCCGACTTTGAACCGCTTTTTGAAACTTTCATCTCCGGCGAACGCCGCTGAAACCCATCGCCCATGCCCAATCAGGAAATCACCCCTCTCGTGCCCCGCGAAGGATGGCACGTCATGCATCTCTTCTATCACGTCGATCACGCCCAGTGGGCGCTCTTCACCGACGATGAAAAACGCCAGGCCAAAATCCGCCTGACCGAGCTGGTGCAGGAAATCCGCGCCACGCCCGACACCCATCTGCTCATCTTTTCCATCGCCACGCCCAAAGCGGACCTCGGCTTCATGCTCCTCACGCCCGACCTGCAGGTGGCCAACGCTTACGAAAAGCAGCTCACCCTCTCCCTCGGGCCAGAAATTCTCAGCCCGGCCTATTCCTACCTCTCCCAGACCGAAGGCTCCGAATACACCACCACCCGCGAGCAATACATCGCGGAAACCCTCACGGGCGAAAAGGGCCTCACCGAAGGAACCCCGGAGTTTGAAACCTCCCTGAAGGAGTTCGACGAACGCATGGCGCACTACCTGAAACACCGGCTCTACCCGGTGCTGCCCGATTGGCCGGTCATCTGTTTCTACCCCATGTCCAAGCGCCGCCACAACGCGGACAACTGGTATTCCCTCGATTACGAGGCACGCCGCACCCTCATGGCCGGCCACGCCAAAGTCGGCCGCAAATACTCCGGCCGCATTCTCCAGCTCATCACCGGCTCCACCGGCCTCGACGAATACGAATGGGGCGTAACCCTCCTCGCGAAGGACACGATGGACGTGAAAGCGATCGTTTACGAAATGCGCTTCGACGAAGTGACCGCCCGCTACGGCGAATTCGGGGATTTCCACATCGGCATGCAGCTGCCTCTGGACGTCCTCTTCCGCCGCATCTGCCTGTAACGGCGCAATCGTGGCGGCGATCACCGGTCGCCGCGAGTTTCGGGGACCACACGCGCCCCCGCGTGTTCCGGAGTGTGCCCCCGCGCTCCGGCGGCTGCTCAGGCCAAGCCGTCCCGCATCCGGAAACCTCCCCACCATGTCCGCCCGTTTCCGGCGAGGGCGCCGGAAACAGCACGCGAGGGCGCGTGCGCTCCCCTTGACTCACCGCGCCGCGGCGTCCGCCTCAATCCACCGCCACAAGCTTGCCAGCGATTCACGTACCTGCTCCTTCGCCTTCGCCAGATCAACGCCCGGTTCCGCTTTTCCAAACAGATAGAATTTGATCTTCGGCTCCGTCCCCGAAGGCCGGACCGCAAACGATCGACCATCCTCCAGATCCACGAACAACATCTTCTCTTTCGGCAGCAGATCCCCTTCCTGATCGTAAAGATCCTGTTTGGAGAAATCCCGCACCCTCAGAACCGGTGTTCCATCCGCCACTTCCGGCGGATGTTCCCCGTAGGACCGGGCAAGGGCTTCGATCTTCGCCGCGCCATCGGCTCCCTCCATCACCAGGGATTTCCCCGCCTCCAGATGATAACCGTATTCCTCGTAAATTTCGTCGAGAAGCTCCGGAACCGTCTTTCCAACCGATTTCGCATAAGCGGCCACTTCCGCGAACATCAGGGCCGCCCCGTTCGCGTCCTTGTCGCGGATGGCGTCGGACCCGAGGTATCCATAACTTTCCTCCCCGCCGAAAACGAAGAACCGCGAATACTCCAGCCGCAGCGCGCGCGTTTGTTCCTCGCTCAGGGACCGGTAGTCCCCTTTCTTGTCGGCCGGGATCGCCTCCTCATACTTCCGTAGCTTGCGCGCGATGTATTTGAAACCCGTCAAAGTATCCACGATCTCCACGCCGAAACCGTCGGCGATCGCCCGCTGGAGTTCCGTCGTCACGAACGTCTTCACCACCACCGCGCGGGAGCGGTTCGCCTGCGTCAGCCAGCCAAGCTCGAAGCATGTCTTCAGACGATACCATGCCATCAGCGAGCCGATCTGGTTGCCCGTGAGAAGCTGCATTTTCCCCTCGCGGTCCCGCACCGCCACGCCCATCCGGTCGGCGTCCGGGTCCGTCCCGATCACGATTTCCGCGCCGGATTGTTCCGCCAGATCGATCGCCATTTTCAACGCCGGAGCGTTCTCCGGATTCGGGGATTCCACGGTGGGGAAGCGCCCGTCCTGCACGTCCTGCTCCGGAACGGTCAGAACCTCGAAACCGAATCCCCGCAGCATCGGCACGTTGATGTGCCCTCCCGTGCCGTGAAGATTGGTGAAAACGATCTTCGTCGCCACCCCTTCGAGGAGCGACGGCTTCAGCAGCAGAGTCTTCAACCGGGAGATATACTTCCCGTCCATTTCCGCGCCCAGCGTCGTCACCACCCCGCGGTCCTTCTCCTCCACGGGAGTGTAGCGCTCGCTGAAAATCGCGTTCACCTCCGCCACGATCCCCGCGGCGTGCTCGTCCACGATCTGCGCTCCGTCATTGAAATACGCCTTGAAGCCGTTGTCGTGGCTCGGATTGTGGCTCGCCGTCAAAACCACCGCCGCATCCGCGCGCAGCTCCCGCGCCGCGAACGACAGTTGCGGAGTCGAGCGCGGCCCGTCGAAAAGATACGCGTCGCACCCCAGCTCGGCGCAGATCCGCGCGCAAAGCTCCGCGAACGGCCGGGAAAAATGCCGCGTGTCATGCGCGAACACCAGCACCGGCTTCCTCCCCGGCCCCACGAATTTCTTCGTGTACGCGATCATCCCGCGGACCGCGCGGCTGATATTGTAATCATTCATCGCCGCCGTCCCCACACAGGGATGCTCCGGTCTTCCGTTCGGGCCCCCGCCTCCCTGCTCCGCCCGCGTGACCACCCTGCCGATCGTCCTCCCCCGCAATCCACCGGTGCCGAAGGCCAGCGTTTTGTAAAACCGATCGTTCAGCTCCTCCCATTGGCCGCCCTCCGCCAGTTCCTCCACCACCCTGCCCGGGAGATCGCTCGAAGCACCCTCCAGCAGCAGTTCAATGTTCCGGAATGATGACTCAAGCAATTTGCCATCGGCGGCCGCGGCTTGGAGGAGATCGGAAAGCTGGCTCATTTCGCACTGGATGGTAGAAACAATCCGGTCCATGGCAATCCCTCCCATGCGTGAACTTCTCGAAACCGCCCTCGCCCGGCGCGCCCATCTGTCCGATCCCGGAACCAATGCGTTGCGGCTGTTCGACGGCAGCGGCGACGGCCTGCCCGGCATCCATCTGGAAACCTACGCCGGGAACCTCCTGCTCTCCACCACCGGCAGCGATATTCCCGCCCCCCTCCTCTCCGCGCTGGAAAACGAAAACGCCCCGCTCTACTGGAAACGCCTCGATCAACACCATAAAAAATCCCCCGCCCACCTGCACGGCCCGGAGCTGCCCGACCCTTTCCTGATCCTCGAAAACGGCCTCCAATTTGAAATCTCGTTCCAATCCGGCTACTCCCAGGGGATCTTCCTCGACCAACGCCACAACCGCGCGGAACTCCGCTCGCTCATGGCCCCCGGCCTGAGCCTGCTCAACACCTTCGCCTACACCGGAGCCTTCTCCGTAGCCGCAGCCGCCGCGGGCGCGCAAACCACCACCCTCGATCTCTCCCAGCCCTACCTCGATTGGGCGAAACGGAATTTCTCCCACAACGGCATCGACCCCGCCGACCACCATTTCTGCAAAGGCGACACCTTCCACTGGCTCCGCCGCTTCGCCAAACAAGGCCGCCGCTTCGACGCCATCGTCCTCGATCCCCCCACCTTCTCCCGCGATGCAAAAGGCCGGACCTTCCGTGTCCAGTCCAACTACGGCCAACTCGTCTCCCTCGCCCTCTCCGCCCTTCAAAAAAACGGCATCCTCCTCTGCTGCACCAACTTCCACGGGCTCAGCATCGCCGATTTCAAACGCCAGATCCGTTCCGGCTCCAACCTTTCCCTGGATCTCCGCGAAAGCCCCATGCCCCCCGACTTCACCGGCACACCCTACCTGAAATCCATCTGGGCCAAACGGATCTGGAAATAGTGGTGGCGGATTTTCAATTCAAGGAGCGTGGGCGTCCCGCCCACTTGGAGCGGGAATGTGGGCGGGACGCCCACGCTCCTTGAAAAACGGCATCCTGCCTGCCCCACCCCCTTTCCGCTTCACGCCCCGCGCATTTCCGGACAAACCGGGGCGTGCAGCTCCCCGTTTTCGACATCGCCGATGAACTCCGCACGGCCGTGGCCTCCGCGGACCGACCGCGGGTTCTCCTCAAAGCCCCCACCGGCTCCGGCAAATCCACCACCGTGCCCGGCATGCTTCTCGACGCCGGAATCCCGGGGCGCATCCTCGTCATCGAACCCCGGCGCATGGCCGCCCGCCTCCTCGCGGGATGGGTTGCCCGCCAGCGCGACGCCACACTCGGCAAGGAAATCGGATACGCCGTCCGCTTCGACACCAAATATCAATCCGGCACCCGTATCATATATCTAACAGACGGCGTCTTCCAGCGCTGGATTCAGGACGACCCGCAACTCACCGGCGTCGGCGCGGTCGTTTTCGACGAATTCCACGAACGCCGCCTCGCGGTGGACATCGCCCTCGCCCGCTGCCTCGATTTGCAGGACGGCCCACGCCCGGATCTCCGCGTGGTCGTCATGTCCGCAACGCTGGAAACCGCGGGACTCGCCGGGTTCCTCGCACCCGCAATCTCGCTGGAAACGGGAGGCCGCCTCCACCCCGTGGAGATTCTCCACCGCCCCGAACGCCCGCAAACGAACGACCGCCGGGGCGGGCCTCCCCGCGAAACCCCCGTCTGGGAAAGAATCGCCTCCGTCTGCAAGGAAGCCATCTCCCTGCCGGACCCGGGCAACATCCTCGTCTTCCTCCCCGGAAACTACGAGATCCGCCGTACTATCAGCCAGCTCGAAAACGAAGCCTTCGCCCGCGACCGGGACATTCTCCCCCTCCACAGTTCCCTCTCCCCCGCCGCCCAGGAAGCCGCCATCCACCCCGGCCCGCGGCCGAAGATCATTGTCGCCACCAACGTCGCCGAAACCTCGCTCACCATCGAGGGAGTCCGCACCGTCATTGATTCCGGCCTCGCCCGCATCGCCGCCTTCGAGCCCCGCCGCGGCATCAACACCCTGCTCATCCGCAAGATCTCCCGCGCCGCCGCGGAGCAACGCGCGGGCCGTGCAGGCCGCACCGCTCCCGGCCGCGCCTTCCGGCTTTGGAGCGAAGCGGACCACGCCAGACGCCCGGAGTTCGAGTCCCCGGAAGTGCACCGCATCGACCTCGCGGAATCCGCCCTTCTCCTCAAGGCCGCGGGCGTCGCCGATCTCGAAAGTTTCCGCTGGTTCGACGCTCCCGCACCGGACGCCCTCGCCCGCGCCACGCACCTCCTCTCGGAACTCGGCGCGCTCGACTCCTCCGGAAACCTCACCCCCCTCGGCCGCGAAATGGCCGCGCTTCCGCTGGAACCGCGCTACTCCCGCCTCCTCCTCGCCGGCCGCGAGTTCGGCTGCGTTTCGGAAACCGCCTTCCTCGCAGCAGCCGTCCAGGGCGAGGGACTCTTCACCGGAAAACGCGGCGACCCCGGCCGCAAGGATTTCACCTTCCCCGGAGACAGCACGGACTTCGCCGCCGAGTGGCGCGCCCTCGACTCCGCCGCCGCCATGAAATTCGATCCCCAGCGCTGCGCCCCCCTCGGCATCCACGCGCGAAGCGCGCGCGAGACCGCAATGGGCATGGAACGTCTCGAATCCCTCGCCCGGCGTTCCGGCTGGGACGTTTCTCCCGTGGATTTCGACGCCCGCCGCGAAGCCGTGGGCAAAGCCGTTCTCTCCGCCTTCAGCGATCAACTCGCCATCCGCGCCAGCCGCGGCACCCTCTCCTGCCGCCTCGTCGGAAACCGCAAGGGGAAACTCGACGAGGACTCCTGCGTGAAGGACTCCCCCGCCTTCGTGGCCGCCGAGATCACCGAGGTGGAAGCCCGCGAAATCGTCACCCATCTCCGCCGCGCGACCGCCATCGACCCCGCATGGATCGGCGAGCTGTTTCCCGGCCACCTGATCCACACCGATGGCGCCGCCTGGGACGACACCCGCCGCCGCGTGGTCTCCCGCAAGGAAACCCGTTTCCACGACCTCGTCCTCGAAGCGAAGGAGAGCGACCACAACGTCAACCTCGATCAGGCCGCCGAACTCCTTGCATCCCGCGTCCTCTCCGGCGAACTCATCCTGAAAAACTGGGACCATTCCGTCGGGCAATGGACCGCCCGGCTCGCTTGCCTCGGCAGATGGATGCCCGAACTCGAAATGCCCGGCTGGTCGGAGGAAGACCGCGCCGCCGCCATCGCCCAGATCTGCCACGGAGCGGTGAGCTACAAGGAAATCAAGGACGCCAATGTCTGGCCCGTCCTCCGCGAATGGCTGAGCGCGGGCCAGCGCGCCGCCCTCGACACCTACTGCCCGGAACGCATCCCGCTGCCGAACGGCCAATCCCCGAAGATCACGTACGACGCCGAACTCGATCCCTTCATTTCGCTCCGCGTTTCCCACCTCTTCGGAATCCGGGAAACCCCGCGCATCGCGGACGGCCGCATTCCCCTGCTGGTTCACATCCTCACCCCCGGCCAGAAACCCTGGCAGATGACCAAGGATCTCGCCGGCTTCTGGAAGTCCGGATACTTCCAGATGAA
>CAZVSA010000100.1:9058-12804 GCA_964629955.1 uncultured Luteolibacter sp. | reverse complement strand
GGCCCTCGGCGGCGCGCAACTCCTCGTTTACCCCACCGCCATCGGCTGGCTGCCGGAGGAAAAACCCACCCTCGGAAATGCCCAGCACTGTGCCTGGGAAACCGTCCAGCGCGGCCATGCCGTGGCCAACGGCTGCTACCTCGCCGCCGTAAACCGCGTCGGAACCGAAGACGGCACGGAGTTCTGGGGGCGTTCCTTCGTCGCAAATCCCTACGGCGAACTCGCAGCCAAAGCCTCCACCGAAAACGAGGAAATCCTCTACTCCGACATCGACTGGCAGGTGGTGGAGGATTTCCGCCGCATCTGGCCGTTTTTCCGCGACCGCCGGATCGACGCCTATCAGGACCTCGGCAAGCGCTGGCGCTCCTGATTACTTCGGCAGTTCGTGATCAGAGGCTTTCACGCCCTTCTTGAAGCCTCCGAAATCATATTTCGAGGGCTCGAAATCCCCCACCGTATCCACATTCGCCCGCTCGGGAACCTCCAGGCCCAATCCCCAGAACACCCCGTTCACCACCAATCTCCGGAGATCCTCGCTCGCCAGATCCGTGGCCGAGCCCAAGGTCGTGGTCACGATTTTGTTCGTCCCTCCGGAACCGTTTTTCACCTCGCGGGTCCATGCCACGGGCATCATGGGATCGTTCACGGGCTGCGTCTCCCCGTCCGAAGCGCGCTTCTTCTCACGCTCCGACGGCCCGTCGTCCGGGTTCATTCCCTTGAGCACCTGGCCGCGCAAAAGAATCACCGAGTCCTCCGGCGGATACGCCTCATACACATCCGTATCGCCGAAAACATCCTTCACCCCGCGCAGGATCGGGTGATCCTCCGCCCCCGGCTCGATCACGCCCCGCGTGGCCTCCCCCTTGTGATTTCCCCAATGGCTCACCCACCCGGTGCCCAGCACATCCTCGCCGAACCGCGTGTACGCCGCGAACCTGCCATCCGATCCAATCCGGAACGCATGCGTGCTCGTCCGCAACGCAATCACCGGCACCTCCCGCTGGATCGCCTTGTCCAGATGCACCATCGCCCGGTCCGGCCAACTGCGGAAACGCAGCGCCATCACGATGGCGTCCGCCGAATCCAGCGCTTCCGGCTTGCCGACGCTGCCGGACGCGTCCGGGTTGATCGTTCCGTCCTCATCGACCGAAAACAGCACCGTGCATTTGAAACCATGCCGCTCGCTGAGAATTTTCCCCAACAACGGCAGCGCTTCCTCCGACCGGTATTCTTCGTCCCCCGCCAGCAACACCACGTGCTTCCCCGCGCCCGGGCCGTCCCCTCCGGGATAGCTGACCCATCCATTCCCGGAATCGGCACAAACCGGCAAAACAAGCGACACGACGGTAAATCCAGCGAGGAATGGTTTTTTCATAATGGTTTCGATACGGACAATTTCCGAAGTTCTTTTACCACAGCCCGGGATTCCGCGAAACCACATCTTCATGCGCGGAAACTCCCCCCTTCCCCCGCTTGCCTGACTGACAACGATAGATCTTGCGCGGGGCCGGGAATCGTGACAGGTTTTCTGCGGAGGCTCGGCCGAGAGTGACCCGCGTTCCAATGGGAACCGGGGGACTCAAAGGCATTGCCTCCTTTTTCTTTCAGCAACGCGGCTCGAAAAGATCGGGCACGCACACGATGCCGGAACTCCGGTAGGTTTTCCTCCCGTCGTAGCCGTCACCCCGCCATTTGAGAGCCTCAATCCGCTGCCCGTACCGCTCCGCGATTTCGGGCCGGGTTTCCGCCTCCATTTCCCGTTTCCGCCGATAGCCCCAATTCAGTGCGTAGATCACCACGTCGGCCATCTGCACCGGCAGTGCCATGCTGGAGGAAACAAAAAAGGGCGAGGGCACGATCCATGTGGCCCGCTGCTTTCCCTTGAACGTGGTGGTGAAGTACGTTTCGAGCTTGCGGACGAATCGCCGGTCGGCCTGCTCCTCCACCTCGTCCATGACGAAAATGCCGCATTGCCGCTCTCGTTCGAGGAAGTAGAAAAACCGTTCCAACAAGAAGACGTGATCTTTTCTCAGGATGTCGGGGGGAGGAGGCGCGGCCGGATCGGGACGGGCGACCCCCTTGGGAACGGCCGACGCGAAGATCTTCGCATTGTGACGTTCCAACACGTCGAAAATGCCGTCCGCCATTGCGAGACATGCCTGTCCGTAGGCGGTGAACTGGTGCCGCCTCGGGGATCGCTTTTCCAAGCCGGTTTGCAAAAAGGCGCGGCAATTCTGGCGACGGGTATCATCGTCCATCGCATCCGATTGAACCGCCCATGCGAATCGTTCTTTTGCAAGCAGCCTCTCGCCTTTGATCTCTGACTTGAAATCAGCCAGGCGCGCCCCGAAACAATCCAGCTCAAGTCGGCTCACATCCTGAAGCAACGGCCAGAGTTTGTTTTCGGCCACGGCGAAACCACCCCGGACTTCGTAGGGCATTTGTTTGTGGTCATGACCACTTTCATCCATGAACAGGAGCCAAGCCATCAAGCCGATGGTGAAAGGGCTGGTCTTGCCATGCAAGGCAAGAGCCGCCCCCATGTGACAAAACCACGGGAGCTTGCGATCCTCCCAAAAAGCCTCCATCCTCACCCCATGCTCCGCTTGGCCCTTGCTTTCCTGCTTCTCGCATCCATTGCGCCGCAAGCCTCCGCACAGGCCTACGCGCCCTCCAACGAGCGCACGCCCCCCCTCGCCCGTGAATTCCGCGGCGCATGGGTCGCCTGCATCTACAGCATCGACTGGCCCAGCGCCAAAGGCCTCCCCGCCGCCCGCCAGCAAGCCGAAATGCGCGCCATTCTCGACCGGCTCGTCTCCCTGAAAATGAACGCCATCATCTTTCAGGTCCGCCCTCACGCCGACGCCGTTTATCAATCCTCCATCGAGCCCTGGAGCCCCTGGCTCACCGGCACCATGGGCCGCTCGCCCGGCTCCGACCCCCTCGCCTACTGCATTCGGGAGGCTCATGCCCGCGGCATCGAGGTCCACGCCTGGTTCAATCCGTTCCGCGCCCTTTCCAACGCCTCCCAGCCCGTTTCCAACAACCACGTCACCCGCTCCGCCCCCCACATCACCAAGCGTTACGGAAACATGGTCTGGTGCGACCCCGCCCACCCCGACACCCGCGCCCGCGCCCTCAACGTCATCCTCGACGTCGTCAAACGCTACGACATCGACGGCGTCCACCTCGACGACTACTTCTACCCCTACCCCAGCGGCGGTCTCCGCTTCAACGACGGCAAAACCCCCGCCCAGCGCCGCGCCTACGTCGATGGCTTCGTCAGCAACCTCTACTCCTCCGTAAAACGCCAGAAACCCTGGGTCCGCGTCGGCATCAGCCCCTTCGGCATCTGGCGGCCCGGCGTCCCCGCCGGCATCGAGGCCGGGATCGATTCCTACGAGCAGCTCGCCGGAGATTCCCGCAAGTGGCTGCGCAACGGCTGGGTCGATTACCTCGCCCCCCAGCTCTACTGGCGGATCTCCCCTCAAAAACAATCCTTCCCCGCCCTCCTCGGCTGGTGGAGGCAGCAAGGCTCCCGCCCCGTCTGGCCTGGCATCGCCACCGCCCGCATCAACTCCTCCGACGACCCCGGACGACCCGCATCCGAAATCATCAACCAGATCGATCTCTCCCGCAAAATCGGCAAAAACTGGAACGGCCACATCCACTGGAGCGCCAAAAGCCTCATGCGCAACCAAGGCGGCATCTCCAAGTCGCACTCCGAACTGGTGGCGGCGCAACGG
>CAZVSA010000100.1:408-9048 GCA_964629955.1 uncultured Luteolibacter sp. | reverse complement strand
CCCAAAGACCCCGTCGTCGCCGCCGTCATCCGCGGCGACCAAACCGTCATCCGCTGGACCACCGACCGCAGCGCCGCCAAAATCGCCGTCCAGGCCCGGATCGGCGGCAACTGGCGCACGCTCCACATTCTCCCCGCCGCCGCCGGAACCGTCTCCATCCCCCGCGCCGAAGCCGTCGCCATCACCGCCCTCGACCGCTTCGGCAACGCCGGCGCCCCGAAAACCCTCCGTCTTCGCTAACGCAATCCCCACCTCCGAAATCCCATGAAAATCCGCATCCTCGCCCTGCTCGCCCTTTCCGTTCTCTCCCTGCACGCCGACAAACCCAATCAGCTCTCCGCACAGGAAAAAGCCGATGGCTGGAAACTCCTCTTCAACGGCAAAAACCTCGACGGCTGGAGGCTCTACAACAGCAAAAATCCCCCGCGCGACGGCTGGCAGATCATCGACGGCATCCTCGTCAAAGCCGCTGGAAAATCAGGCGGAGACATCATCACCAAATCCGCCTTCACCGACTACGAATTCTCCTGGGAATGGCTGATCAGCGAAAAAGGCAACAACGGCGTCAAATACCTCGTCACCGAAGAACGCACCTCCGCCCCCGGCCCCGAATACCAGCTCCTCGACGACGACGGGCATCCCGATGGCCGTGTCGGTGCAAAACGCCAGACCGCATCCCTCTACGACATCCTCCCCCCCTCCGAAAACAAATCCCTCAACCCCGTCGGTCAGTGGAACCACTCCCGCATCATCATCCAGGGCAACAACGTCGAGCACTGGCTCAACGGCGAAAAAGTTCTCGCATACGAACTCGGCGGCGAGGAACTCAATGACGCCATCGGCAAAAGCAAGTTCAAGGACGCCAAAGGCTTCGGAGACAAAATCACCGGCCACATCATGCTCACCGACCACGGCGACCAATGCTCGTTCAAAAACCTCAAGATCCGCGAGCTGAAGTAACCATCGCCGCAATCCCTCAAAATCTTATCAGCACCGGAACCCGCGCCTGATATGGAATCCGGAGCATCCGGAACGGAGCGCCGGCTTCAGCCGGCTTTGGCATATCCGGCTCTCCCGCCCGTGCCGGCTGAAGCCGGCGCTCCGTTTCCAATTCCATTGCCGCCACCAGCAGGGGCATGAAACGTCCGGTGGATTCACCGCAAACCCGTCTTTTGCCGCGCCAACCCTGAAAATCTTATAAAAAAACCTTGCACGGCATGACGCGGCATGTTCTCTTCCGCGCCCGCCCAACCCGGGCGGCGCAATTTTTATTTCCCATACGGCCATGGCCTACGCAGTGATCAAAACCGGCGGCAAACAATACCGCATCCAGGAAGGCGAGCAGTTCGATGTCGAGAAGCTCGATGCCGAGGTGGACTCCGAAATCAAGTTCGACGCCCTGCTCATCGGGGAAGGCGATTCCGTGAAGATCGGCGCACCTGTCGTGGAAGGCGCATCCGTCACAGCCAAAGTCGTCAGCCAGTTCCGCGGTCCGAAAGGCATTGCCTTCAAGTTCAAGCGCCGCAAGGGCTACCACAAGACCAAGGGTTTCCGCCGCAGCCTCACCAAGCTCGAAGTCACTTCGATCGCGGGCTGATTTTTCCAACCTTCACCACCCCACTTTCCATGGCCCATAAAAAAGGACAAGGTTCCGTCAAGAACGGTCGCGATTCCCGCAGCAAGCGCCTCGGCGTGAAAAAATTCGGCGGGCAGGCCGTCATCGCCGGCAACATCATCATCCGCCAGCGCGGCACGAAAGTGCATCCCGGCGCGGGCGTCGGCATCGGTCGCGATCACACGCTCTTCGCGCTTGTTGACGGCAAGGTTTTCTTCGACCGCGAAGCCCGCAGGGTAAACGTGGCTCCGGCATCGAACTGAACGTGTAAGGCAATATCCCCAGGAAAAAAGCCGCCTCCGTCATGGGGGCGGCTTTTTCTCTGGATCGGACTCATTGTTTTTCCTTCACCCGGTCCGCCGGATCGTCGCGCCACATGAAGAGCGCCTTGAGGACATCCTTGAAATCCGGGATCATCTCGTGGGTTTCGCGCTGGATTTGCATCGCCTCCCTGATCACCTCCCCGGAATCCGGCTGATTGGAAATCGTGCCGAACCCGTGAAAAGCCAGGGGCAGATGCCCGTCCAGACGCCCGAGCAGATCAATGACATCGGCGTGCAGCCGTTCGACGTGGCCGCAGAGAAGATTCGCGTCACGGGAAACGGCGGAAGCCTCCGCCGCAAGGCCGCCTGAAGCCGCCTTCGCATCGAGTTCCGCAACCGAGCGGCGGAGCCTGGCGCTCAGCTCGATCCATTCGGGCGAAAGATCGTGATCCACTTCCTCGCAAGCTTGTTCCAAAGTCTTTTCCATAGGTAACCGATAAATGAAATTGCCGCCCGAAGCAACATCCGGATTCCACGCGATTTCCCGGTTGTCCGCCGTTTCTCCCCCTGCCGGGAAGCGCTCCTTTCCATTCCGGGCTCCCGCCGTAGGATCGGCCTCCAGAAATGAGGTGGCCCGCATGCATTCTCCCATTGGTTCTTCTCCCCCTTGCCGGCTGTGAAAAGCAGGGAAGACGGGGGCCTCCCCGCGCGGTGCCGGTGCGGGAAGACGGAGCCATCGAGCTGAACGTGATGACGTTCAACATCCGCTGCGAGACCACCCGGGACACGGGCGAAAAAGCCTGGCACCGCCGGATCAGCCCGGTGGTGCAAATGTTGCGCGCGGAAAACCCCGACATCGTCGCGGTGCAGGAAGCATTCCACGGACAGGTGGCGGATCTGCGGGTTTCCCTTCCCGATTACGATTTTCATGGCCGGGGCAGGGACGACGGGCAGCGGAAGGGCGAATACGCCGGGATCTTTTACCGGCGCGACCGCTTTGAAACGGATGCGGCCGATCAAGGCGTGTTCTGGCTTTCCGATACCCCCGAAACGCCCGGCTCAAGGACGTGGGGGAACGGCCATCCCCGGATGGTGGCGTGGGTCCGGCTGCTGGATCGCGCGACCGGCCGCGGATTCTACGCCTTCAACACCCACTGGGATCACCAGCATCAGGGTTCCCGGGAAAAATCCGCCGTGCTGATGGCGGAGAAAATCGATTCCCGCGCCCGCCCGGACGAACCCGTCGTGCTCCTGGGGGATTTCAACGCGGTGGAAACAAATCCCGCGACCACCTACCTCGCCGGACGCGAAACCAAAGTGGACGGCACACCGCGGCGCTGGAACCACGGAATGCTGGAAACCTTCGGCAGCCTGCATCCCCAACGCGAAAACCGCCGGACCCTGCATTTATGGCGGGGCAGCACGGAAGGCGGACTGAAGATCGACCACGTGTTCGCCAGCCGGGGTGCGGAAGTGCTGGAGGCGGAAATCGTGACCCGCGGCGGCCGGTTTCTCTCCGATCACTTCCCGGTTTCCGCGCGGGTGTTGTTCCGTTGAAGGAAAATCAGGCCAGTCTCCGCTCGTCGGGCGTCTCAACCGGCTCATCGAACCCCTGGGCGGCGATGCCCGCATCGCGGATCCGCTGGATTTTCCGCCGCACCCCCACCCGGCTGCGCGGGCCCGTGATCAACCCCGTCACCCCTTCCACCACGAAAGGCAGCAGCGCCGCCACACCCAGCGCTCCCAGCCCGAGGCCCACACCGCGGCGCGCGCCATGGTGCATCAGATCACCCAGCAGCAATCCCGCCGCGGCGCCGAGCAGCGCGGGAGCGGTGAGGGCGCTGGTTTCTATCCACGCGGGGGTTGTATCGGAATGTTCGTCTGCCATGGCCGTATGGTAGCGGTTTTCCCCGGGCGCGACAACTCCGGAAACCAACCCGTCCCCGGCACCGCAGCACGCCTCCCCTCGGCGGGGACGCTTCCGCCGATTCCCGCCGGAACAACGCCCTTGTTGACCGCACGCAAGGAATCAAAAAACAGCTCATTCGCTGACGATGAACATCGCCCCGAACATGTGCCTTTCCACCGGAGCTTCCGGGTTCACCTCCATCGCGGAAATATCCCCGTCCAAAAACAGCGCGTCCTTGCAGCCGAGCTTGAGGAACAACCCCGCGAAATTCCAGAGATTCACCTCCTCCCTGCGGTCCGTGATCGCGAAAACCAGCCTGCCCTCTCCATCCAATCCCACCCCGTTGCGGTGGAGCAGGTTCTCCGAATGCTCGCGAAACGCGGGATGACGGACACCGTTGAGCAGCAGCATGGGACCGGACTGGATGCCCCACAGCACGTCTCCGCGACGGGGGTGCCTCTGCCAATCCCCGCTGGAAACCAAAGTCGCCCGCCCGTCGCGGTGAAGAACCAGCACCCCGTTGGGTTTGAGGAAAAAATTCCCCGGAGCATCGGCGAGGTTGAGCGGGCGGAGTTCACGGCCGTTCTCGATGTGAAGCCCACTGGGAACGCCGCCGGGCTCGAAAATTCCCGCATTCATCAGAAAGCTGACGCGTTCCCCCCTTGCCGCCCGGTCCGCCTGCACGCGACCGAACGAGCGAAAGGCTTTTCCCTCCTCATCTCTCCAGACCAATTGGACCCGTTTCGGCTCCAGCCGGACAACACGGAAAACCGCACCGGCATACTCCACGCGCTCCTCGCGGATGGTTTCTCCCGCCTGACCGGATGCGGTCAGCGCCAGAACGATCAGAACAATTTTTCGGATATGGATGAATTTCATGGAAGGGATATTACGGAAATTCAGAGAAACCTCGAAACAAACATGTTAATCGAGCGATTCATCGGATTGTGAACCGAAACAGCGAAAAAGGCTCTTGATCATATTGCCTGAAATGCACGTAAATACGAAAGCGAGATACGAACAAAACGCAGGGATCGAATAAATCCATATATAAGGAAGAAAATCGCGCCAATAAGCGGGTTGGGGGCTGTAGCCACGAATTTCCCTTCGGTTTTCCACGGCATCCATGATAAAAAAGTGAATCGCGGAAAACAGATTCCATGCGGCCAATCCCGCGGAAATGGAGAGGATGAAAAATGTCACGATTCCGGCCACCGTTCCGAATATCGCGAGAGCGAACTTCAATCCTTTTCTTTTCCACAGAATTGGAGAATCCCATCGCTCATGATGATCGATATCATTCATGATGCCAAACCGACGATATGCTTCATGGTTTTCGTTTGGGGCATTCGATTCCAAAGTCGAAAAATCGTTTCTTTCAATGCTTCGGGTAACATCCCAAAGAAAAGAAATCCATCCCCATAGAACGAGTCCGGCAAGCGTGAGAAGAACCGAAGCGGTGCCAACACTCTTCCATAACATCTCCTTGAAATAATCTCTTTTCAGAGATTCATATTTTTCTAGTGGCATCACCTCGAAAGACATCATCCTGTTGGACAATCCTTCCAATGCAAATGTATAACAAATCCATGACAAAGCCCACACAACCAGAGACGAAGCGAGTAACATTCCGCCCCGCATGATAATCCCCAGGATTCGTCTCATTCCTCCAATGGCGGGAGATTTTTGAGATGCTCGATATGATTGCCCAGTTCGGTGAAAAACCCCGGATTTGCGGCGACATCCTCGCGCACTTGAATTTCCGAAAGAAGATCCGCAGCTTCCGGCAGATCCGTGCGAAACACTTGAACCAATACTTCTTTGAGGATACCGGGATCCGGCTCCTCCAGATAATTACGATAGAATTCAAGACGATGCTTGGGTTCCGGCTCAACTACGATGAAGTTTTTCAATGCAAGCAGTCTGTGCAGGCTGTTCGGTGCGGTCGCAAGCCGCTTCCAATGCTCCAGTTCGGCTTGGGATCCCTCTCGGGTTGTTCTATCATAATAGGCGTCGTTGAAAAATTCGAATAGAATCACGTCTCCCCGGGTGATATCCGGATCGCCGCTTCTCTCTTCTAACACCTCTGGGACCGATACTCCTCCTCGGCTTAAAACAGCACACAACGCCAAAAAATGGAGAGAGATGAGCGATTCCTGCTCCGTACGATCTTCGACGCCGGTAAAATCTCCTCCCACGACTTGGGCAATCAATGGATCTTTTTCTTTCGGAGTGGCGAGCGATTCGAGAACGGTTTCCGTGTCGGCCTCTTTCCACACGACCTCGTCATATTCGGGTCTCCAATGCTGCGCCTTGACGATCTTCCACTCTTTCATCGTGAGGCCGATCTCGGAATCTTCGATCAACTGAAGAATATCCATCCAAATCCTCTTTTTTCTTTCACGGAACGGCTCTTCCTCAGCGGGTTGGGCGTCCGGAGAGGGCATTTCCTCCAAATCCGATCCCTGTTGCTTTCGTTCTTCCGGAGCACCGGTAGAAGGCGAAGAGGATTCCGCGGTTTCGTCTTTCCCGCATCCGGTCAGAATCGCGACGGCAAGAGCGGTCAGGGAGATCAATTTTTGTGGTTTCATGGGCGGGATGGTTCAGGATCGAGAGCGAGGTAGTTGTTCACGTAATAGGGGACGCCCCAAACGGTCTTGCGCCCCATGTACGCCTTCCGCATGTTGCCGGAAGGGTCGATGTGCATCAAGGCCAGAGAGCCCATTCCGCTATCGAGAATA
The DNA here is from genome assembly GCA_964629955.1 of uncultured Luteolibacter sp. Classification (GTDB taxonomy): domain Bacteria; phylum Verrucomicrobiota; class Verrucomicrobiia; order Verrucomicrobiales; family Akkermansiaceae; genus Luteolibacter. Next base: position 2,520 of record CAZVSA010000100.1, on the reverse strand, counting down.
AAAAGCTTGATCGCTCCGGGGTCTGCCGAGGGCGAAAGGGCCGGGACGCCCGAGGCGTGGGCATCTGCTTTGAAGGCGGGTGCATTGCCGACACCCTTGATTTGGGTTGCTGTGAAGATGCAGCCTTTGCCCGGCTCCAACCCCTTTGCGTACCCGATCATTTGATGTGCCTTATTCTGCCGGTCGACGCTGGCATAGTTCGTGGACAAGCCGCCGAGAGCATCGGCTCCTCCCGCTTGTCCCGCCGAGAAAACCCACGCACCGGCGTTGTGCCCGGCATACTTTCCGCCGGCATCGCCGGCATCGGGATTCGGGATGTCGTCCGCGGTGCCGGAAATGCCATCCGGTCCCGCGACGAGTCCCGCGGGTATGGGATCGGGCCCCGCGAGTGGACTGCCCGCCGCCGGCTTGGTGGTCCTGTCGAAATTGTCGGACGATATGGGAGCCGTGACCGATCCGCGAATGACTCGCCCATGACACTTGTCGGCAATATTGAACAGCATGTGGGGAATATCAAACTCGTTGCTTTCATCCCATCCGGCGGTCCAGAAGCACTGGTTGCCATTGATGATGACCGCCGGGATTCGTGGAACCGCCGGGAGTCCCGCATAGGCCATCTCAATGCCACTATGCCCGCCCGAAAAGGCATCGAAAGCCTTCATGGTCGTGGCTTCCTCGCGCATAATGCAAAGCCGAAAGACTCTGCTAGGATCCGTGGCGAGAAGCGGGTATCCAACCTCGCGAATAAAAACGCGGGTGTTGTTCTCGAGGATGTAGTCCCGTGCGGCATTGAAATAATCCTTAGCTCCGAAGTGCCGCACGACGGTGAGCCGAAGTTCGATGGTTATCAATACATCTTCGACGGTCTCTCCGATGTGCATTTGCAACTTGCCTCCTCTTTGGGCCGATAAATGGGAGCCCGGATCGACACGCAGGTAAATGAACTCGGGCAATGCACCGGAACTCAGATCGTAAGGTTCCAAAGAGTCCATCCTGCCCAAAGAATCTCCCGGCAGACATTCCGCGGATTTGAAAAATTGCATATCTGATATGGCAGAGTGGGAAAACCACAATACCCCGGTGTTGAGCCCTCCTGCGCTGATCTTAATTTTTTCGACGTCGTCGTCCTTTTTATGGGCAGGCGGAGGTCCGGGAAGATTCCCGTAATTGGGCCAACTGTACGATGTCGCCCCTTCGTCTTCCACATCCCAAAGGCCATTGGAAAGCTGGTCGTTCACGAACATGAATTCGGTTCCTTTGTCCCTGATCTCCCCGCTTGCGCCGTCGGCCAGCGCCGCATCACGGAGGGGCCGGTCCAGATGATCGATCCGCCCGTCGTTGTTCATGTCGGTGAGGAGTTCCACCGGCAGGGTTCCGTAGGTGACGTGGGAGTAGGTTGCTTTCGAGAAGTCCATGTCTTCGAGGTATTCCGGGTCTTCCACCCGATAGGAGGAGAATACACTCATTGGAACGCTCCGCCAGCCGGAGAGGCCTCCCTTGCATTTGATCTCCACGATTCCTTTCGATTCGTCGTGGAAGGAGATGGAGGTTTGGTTGATCTCGCCCAGCCAGTCCTGCTGCCGGACGAGAAGACGGACGGTTCTCTCGTGGGCGGCGGGCGGGGCGGCAACCTCGGGGGTGAAGGGCTTTCGCGGATCGAAGCGGACCCAGCGCCAGCGCAGGGACTTGAGGCGGGTGTCATACAAGGGACCGAAAGTGCCGCCCGCGCCGAGGTGGGAGATCATGCCTCCGGTCGTGGCATGTCCCTGCCGGTAACGTTCGCGGATGATCTGCGCGGCGAACGTCCATGCCTGAGTCCCGATGTGATGCTCCATCCCGGAGATCGGTGTGTGGAGATCCGGGGCGCCCTCGTTCCATGGGAGGGCCTTGAAGTACTGGTTCCAGAGCTGCTGCCAGGTGACGGGGTCCTTGAGCAGGAGGCGGTGGGTGACGATCCGGGTTTCCGTGCCGCTTTGGAGGATGTTGTCGTTTTTCCGGATCTTCCAGTTCCGGGTGCTGGTGGTCGTGACTTCGTGGCGGTCGGCTACCAGCACGGGGTTGGTGGTGGTGTGCTGGGCGGGATCCCACTGGAGGCTTTCTCCCTGACCGAGA
>CAZVSA010000100.1:0-398 GCA_964629955.1 uncultured Luteolibacter sp. | reverse complement strand
GGGCGTGATCTCGTTTTGCTCCATCCAATCATAAAAGCTTTTTCCCTCCTCGCTTGGCCCGATATCGGCGGTGAGAACTCCGTCGTCGAGCGAGGAATAGGTGACTTTGTGCTGACCGTTGGCGACGGTGGCGTATCTCGGAGAGCCGCTCATGGAGTAGATTTCCGAGGTTTCGGCCGTGAGATAGCGGTGGATGTCCGTATCGCCGGTGAGGGGAGGGTGGAGGAAATGGACGCCCGGCCCGCGGGATTCCTGGACGACTTCGAACTCGACGAAGTAGAGTTCGTTGTCTGGAATGCCGTCGCCGTTGTGGTCGGCGCCGTCTCCGGCAGGGGGCTGGCCCGATTGATATTGGGTGAGGTCATCGATTCCGTTATCATCAGTGTCGGCGAGCCATG
>CAZVSA010000099.1:0-13029 GCA_964629955.1 uncultured Luteolibacter sp. | reverse complement strand
AAGGGTTCGGGAGCGAGGGGGTTGAGGCGGAAGTAGGTGGGGGCGGGCTGGTTGTTCCAGTCCATGAGGGCGATGGCGTTGGTTTTGCCGAAGGCTTGCCGCCAGCGGTTGTGGAGCCAGTCGGGGTGGGAGTGGGCGACGGCGGGGGGGAGGTCGGGGATTTCGTCGAGGAGGCGTTTGCGGGATTGGATGGCGCGGCGGAGGACGGCGTTGATGAGGGGGCGGACGCCGGCTTTTCCGGCTTCGACGGTTTCGTTGACGGCGGCGTGGTCGGGGATGCCGAGGATGAGGATCTGGCAGAGGCCGACGCGGAGGATGTCGCGGGTTTCGGGGTCGAGTTTCCCCTGGCGGAGGATGCCGATCCAGTGATCGAGGAGGCGGCGGTGGCGGAGGACTCCGAAAAGGATGGCCTGGAGGAGGGCGCGGTCCGCGGAGGAGAGTTTGCGGCGCTGAGCGTGGCGCTCGATGAGGGATTCGGCGTAGTCCCGGCTTTTTGCCCATGCGCGGAGTGCGGAGACGGCGGCCTGGCGGACGTGGAAGTTTTTTGCGGACATTTTGCGGGGAAGGAGTGGTTCCGCGATCGCGTAATGGCGGGTGCGGTGCGGGGGAGGTAGGAGTAGTCCGTTGCCGCGATTGAGGACAGCACAATCCCCCGCGGTGCCTGCTCCATTGGCTTTGGATTTCTCCCCCTCCAGAGCCAACGGTCAGGCGGGGGGATCAGGGGGTGAGGAATGAGGAGTCGAGGAAGTCCTGCCCGTGGATGATGTGGTCGAGGAGGGGGACTCCGGTGAGGGTTTCGAGGATGCCTTTGTTGGTGATCATGGCGGTGTCGAGTTCATCGCCGAGCTGGTTCAGGATGATGCCCGCGCAGTCGAGGCCTTTCGCGCGGATGGCTCCCAGGGTGAGGAGGATGTGGTTGAGGGCTCCGAGGCGGTTGGCGGCGACGAGGATGACGGGAAGCTTGAGATCCGCGGCGAGGTCCGAGATGTGGTATCCGGGGGCGATGGGAACTTCCCAGCCTCCGGCTCCCTCGACGAGGATGGTTTGGTGTTTCGCGGCGAGGTGGTGGAAGCCCGCGGCGAGGGGGGCGGGGTCGATGATTCGGCCTTCGAGGAGGGCGGCGGAGTAGGGGGAAAGGGGGGAGGTGAGGTGGATGGGGTTGATTTCGTCGAGCGGGAGGCCGCCGGAGGCTTCTCCGAGCAGGGTGGCGTCCTCGCGGTCGCCGCAGGAGATGGGTTTGTATCCCACGGCATCGACTCCGTTTTCGCGGAGGGCGAGGAGGAGGAGGCGGGTGATGTAGGTTTTGCCGACGCCGGTGTCGGTGCCGGTGATGAAGAAACTCATGCGGGAGGGGTGGCGCGGCGGGGGGGCGGGGTCAAGACGGCGGAGTTGCAAATTTCCTTTTTCCCCGGGGGAGGGGTGGTCATGCTGCGGGCAGATGACGGCGGATTTTCTGGTGATCGGCTCGGGAATCGCCGGGCTTTCGTTTGCATTGAGGGCGGCGAGGCACGGGTCGGTGATTGTTTTGGCGAAGGGGTCGGCGTTCGAGTCGAACACGGCGTGGGCGCAGGGGGGGATTGCTTCGATTTTGCCGGAAGGGGAGAGGGATGAGGGGGATTCGGTGGAACGGCATGTGGCGGACACGCTCGATGCGGGGGCGGGGTTGTGCGACGAGGCGGTGGTGCGGACGATCGTGGAGGAGGGGGCGGCGGCGATCGGCGATCTGACCGCGTATGGGGTGGAGTTCGATCGTTCGGACGGGCGCTATCTGCTGGGCAAGGAGGGGGGGCATTCCCACAGGAGAATTCTGCATGCGCGCGACACCACGGGCAGGGAGATCGCACGGGCTTTGGTGGAGGCGGCGAGGAAGACGCCGAATCTGACGTTGCTGGAGAACCATTTCGCGATCGATCTGATCACGACGGCGAAGCTGGGATCGGTGTCCGACGACCGGGTGCTGGGTGCTTACGTGCTGGAGAAGGCGAGCGGAGAGGTGTTTGTTTTCCGGTCCGACCGGGTGGTGCTGGCGGCGGGCGGATGCGGGAAGGTGTATTTGTATACGACGAATCCGGATTCGGCGACGGGGGATGGAGTGGCGCTGGGCTGGCGGGCGGGCGCCTCGGTGGCGAACATGGAGTTCATCCAGTTTCACCCCACTTGCTTTTACAATCCCGGGGCGACGGGGCCGGAGGCGAGGTCGTTTCTGGTGAGCGAGGCGGTGCGGGGGGAGGGCGGGATTTTGATCAACGCGAAGGGGGAGGATTTCACGAAGGCGATCGATCCGCGCGGTTCGCTGGCTCCCCGGGACATCGTGGCACGGGCCATCGACCGGGAAATCAAGAGGACGGGAGCCCCCTGCGTTTATCTGGATGTGACCCACAAGCCGAAGGGATTCATGCGGGAGAGGTTTCCCTACATTCACGAGACCTTGCTGAAGTTCGGGCTGGATTGCGAAACGCAACCGATTCCGGTGGTGCCCGCGGCGCATTACCAATGCGGCGGGGTGCTGACGGATGCGAACGGGCGGACGACGGTGGGGGGGCTCTACGCCGTGGGGGAAACGGCTTGCACGGGATTGCATGGGGCGAACCGGCTGGCGTCGAATTCCCTGCTGGAAGGGAACGTCGTGGCGAGGCGGGCCTTGGAAAACATGTTGCGCGGGCATCCGCCCGGCCGGGCCCTGCCCGCAGCCCCGCGGATTCCGGATTGGGAGCACGGGGACACGGCGGAGCCGGACGAACTGGTGGTGATTTATCACAATTGGGACGAGCTCCGGCGTCTGATGTGGGACTACGTCTCGATCGTGCGGACGGACAACCGCCTGCGCCGCGCGGCCGCCAGATTGCGAAATCTGAAAAAGGAGGTGCGGGCGTTTTACTGGGGCCACAGGGTCAATTCCGACATTCTGGAGCTGCGGAACCTCGTGGCCGCCGCGAGCCTGATCGTGGAATGCGCGGGAATGCGGAAGGAATCACGGGGCCTGCATTACACGCTGGATCACCCGGAGCCGGACGAGCACCGGAAGGCGAGCACTGTCATTCGCAAGTTTTGAAAAAGAAATAAGGTTGATTTTCAAGTTTTATTGATTTTTTCTTTCAATGTAAAGTTCTTATTTAGAGTGGTTTGTGTATTTATTGACAGGAAAAAGAAGATCATTTTTTGCGAAATGGATTGACATTCCGGGTGTTGTGAAAAAACTGGGAAGCGTCCCCCATGAAAACATCCAAACTTTTGATATGCGCCGCTGGTGTGTCCGTAGCGCTGGCAAGCCCCAGGGTTCATTCCCAGACCTTGGATTTTGCGGTGAATGACGTCCTGCCTGGGCTCATTATCAATGCCTCGTCCAACGCGCTTACGCCTGATCCGTTTTTTCAGGACATGCCTGCGGGCGTTTACGTTTTGAGCGGCGGGTTGGAGGCTTTTTGCGTGGAGCCGAGCCAAGGCTTGGGGATCGATCCCGATCTCACGCTGACCTACACCATTGTGGATTTCACCAGTTCGCCGCTTTATGGCCTGATTTCAAGATTGGTTGGTGGTTATTACGCTTCCGCCATGGACGATTTGGAGGCTGCGGCGGTCCAAATGGCGATCTGGGAGGTTCTTGCCGAGACATCGATGTCCTGGTCGCTGCTGGATGGCAACGTGATGATCACCCAATCCGGCGACGAGGTTGATCCCGATGTTTTGGCCAATGGGATCGCGGTGGCAAACCGTGCGAGCTACTACCTGGATAATGTGGATTTCTTTGCTCCCGCATCGTTCGTGTATCTGGCGAATCCGGAGTATCAGGATCTCATCCTGATTCCCGAGCCGGCTTCCGCGGCTCTTTTGGGACTTTCCGCCGTGGCTCTTCTGAGACGCCGCAGGGTTGCCTGAGGGCGTTTCCGGGTTTGCGATGGAACGCGGTGCGGCGGAGCGTTTTCTTTCGCTTGCGGTGGCGGGCTCAAACGGGCAGAATTCCGCCCGTATTTTCAATGTCGGGTGGTTCCGCCTTCCATTTTCACATGCCGGGAAATCGCAGCCAGTTTTCAAGTTTCGTGCTTTGCGCCAGCGGCGTTTTCGTTGCCGCGGGTCCTCTTTCCGCCCAGCAGACATCGGCGGCTTTCGCGGGGACTCCACGGGTGGCGGCACCGGCGGCAAGCCGTTTCCCCGTGCCCGCTCCCGCGCAGTCTCCCGCCGCGCGGATTCTCTATCCGTGGAAAACGAACATCACCGTGACGATTTTTTGGGTGGGGGAGACGCCTACCCCCCGGAATCCCACGCCCAATGACAAGTCTTCGTGGGATACGAAGTGGGCGATGAATTTCGGCGGTTACGATGACCCGGATCCCGCAAACCGCGTCGCCGACCACGCGACCGGGGATTTCCGCCCCAAGGGGTTCCTTCCGAAGTTGAATCCGTTTTATGTGGCGCTGCCCTACAACGATCTGGTGAACCACCGCAGCCACAAGCCCGAGGCATCGAGGGTGATTCCATGGTTTTCCCGGGTGAATCCGGAGCCGGGGAGGACGGTGTGCAAGGGGAAGTGGATCCAGATCTACAATGGCCGCCAAAGTTGCTACGCCCAGTGGGAGGACTGCGGGCCGTGGGTGACGGACGATTGGGAATACGTGTTTGGCGACAAACCGCCGAAGACCAGGCAAAATGGATCGGCCGGCCTCGATATTTCGCCTGCCGTGCGGGATTACCTCCAGCTCAAGTCCGGCCGGAAGGTTCATTGGCGTTTTGTGGATGTTTCGCAGGTTCCGCATGGCCCGTGGAAAAAGTATGGGGCATGCCCCGAGGAGGCGCGGGATCCGGATCTTGAGGCACAGCGCCGCTATCTTGAGTATCTGAGGAAATTGCGCGACGAAAACCACCTCAACGGTCCGGCCAATCCGGGTTAGGATCTGTCTGGGCGGTTTTTTGCGGAGAGATCCCGCTTCAGGTGCTCCGCCGCGTTGAGAATCTGGGGGTTTTGCTCGTCTCCACGGCACCGGACGCCGAAAGTGAAGGCGTTTGGAAGGGCAAAAACGAAGGCATGGTGAACCGCCAGCCCTGCGGCCGGAAGCTGCATCCGTGCCGCGGCATTGCCGGGAAACACCAGGACTCCGAGGCCGAGTTTGCACGCGTCCACCGCATCGGCTTCCGTCCGGCACTCGATGAATCCATGCAGCTGGATTCCGTAGGCGGATTCGCACCAGTCCGTGAGAAATTCGCGGAAGCCCATGACCAGGGACGGGGAGGGAAGAATCAGGGTGGAGGAGACCGCTTCGGGAAAATTGTGAGGTTCCTGCTGGAAGGGGTAATACACGGGATTCCATGCGAGGGTGATTCCGTCTTCCTGCGCCACGATGTGCGTCCGGATGCCGGGCACATCGGCGGTTTTCATATAGGAGCCCGCCACCACGACATCCACTTCGTAGTTTTTCAGGGCGGCGATCCAATCTCCGTCGGGTTCCAGGTCCGTCCAGATTCCGGTTTCCCGGCTTCCTCCGCCGGCGTGGGCGGTAACGCGGGCTTCCTGGGAAATCCGGTCTCCGCCGATGCAGATTTTCACCTGTTTGGTCTGGGAGCGTTTCCAATAAGCGGCGCGCCGCAGCAGGTTGTGGTAGTCGTTTTCAATTTCCCCGGCGATGGGGATGAGCGCTTTGCCTTGATCGGTGATGAGCGTGCCTTCCGGGCAGCGCAGGAAAAGGGGATACCCCACGATTTGTTCCAGTTTTGCGATCTGGGCGCTTACCGCCGGCTGGGTGATTCCGATTTTTTTGGCCGCGGCGGAGAAACTCCCTGTGCGGACAAGAGTGAGAAATGCCTGCAATTCTCGGAAATCGGGCAACATCATGAGGGGAGGGTCAGGCGTGTGATGATCCGATCCGCCAAAGCGGGGAGAAATTCATAGGGATGCTGGCGGAGAAAATTCGCGTGCAAAGGCTGGCGGGCGGCCTCCACTTCATCTCCTTCCGCCCAGAGTTCCGGGTCGACGGGCATGTCCGGAGCGCACACCACGGTGCCTTCGGGGCATTCCTCCGGATGGTCCAGCCAGTGCAGCCATCGCGTTTCCGGAAGGGGCTGCCACCCGGGCTCTCCGGGCTTCGGGAGTTTGCCGTCGAGGGAAACGATGAACGAAGGGCCGGCCCCGGCGGACGGGTTCCGGGCGGGGCGCTCCGCGCGCCCGGGCTTGTGGCGGACGAAGGTCCGGAATGGAACCGAGCCGACGTCATGTGTGACGAAACGTTTCGCAGGGGCGTTCCAGCAGCCGAAATAGAGATCGCAGTGGCCGGAGGTGAGAACTTTGGCGGCATCTTCCGGATGGAAAGAGGCATACGAAGCCCGCAGGCCGGTGATGGATTGGAGTTCGCGGAAAAGATGGCGGAACGTGCGGGTCCGGAACATGCCGGGGGAGCTGCCGATGTGGAGCACGCGGCCGTTTTTGTGGACCGCTTCCACGTGGTCGCGGAAGCGCTCCAGCGACGCGCTCAGGAAGCGTAGGTCATTGTAAAGCCTTTCGGCGAAAGGGCTGGGCGTCAGAAGTCCGTCGCGCCCTTCCTCGAAGAGCCTGCAATGAAAGGTGGCCTCCAGATGGTCGATCATGCGCAGCAGGCTTCTGCGGGTGGTGGAGAGACGGTCGGCGGCCTTTGTGTAGCTCCGTTCCTTGTGTGCCTCCCGGAAGGCGATGAGGTGGCGGAAGTCCGCCGCGTCCAATTGCGGATCGATGGCCGCTCCGGGTGTGATGTGGGTTTGTGCCATCTGATGAAACAAGGTTCAATTAGTAAGGTGATATGAACTATTTATTAGGAAAAGATATAAATATGAACAGAAAATAATGGACCCATTGAATTTGGTTCTGCAAAAATTGCAGAAGGGTGTCATAATCGGACATTTTATGGATTTGAGCGCTCCGGGAAGAGGAAATGTTCCAGGCGAGGGGTGCCTGAAGTCTTGTTTTTTCCCGGAAACAAGCGCTGGGAACGGAAATGGTTCAAAAGGTTTTGGGGTGATAAAAAGTTTGGACTTATTGGGAATAGGAAGACTTGGGAAATAAGATATAACAATAGACCAGTCATGGAATCCAGCTGGTTCAGTTCATTCATTGGCCGGTTTTCATGATCTTCCGAATATCATCAAACACCCACACCCATGAAAACCATTCCGCCTATGTTGCTGATCGCCCTCGTTCCCGGGGCGGTTTTTTCGCAGCTGATCGACAGCGCGTCGTTCTTCCACCCGGATCCCATGACCGTCCGCCGTCCGGGAGCGACGTCGGGGATCATCACCGCCGCGGTGAACAATACGTTGTATACCGACGGGCAAAGCTCCGGAAACGTTTCCTGGACGTATGGGGCCGCGGGCCTCATTCAAACCCGGGCGACAGTGACCGTTATAGTCCCCATCGCCGATCTGGACGTGCAGCTTGCGGCTCTCGTCCGCAATGAAGGAGACGCTCTGGTGTTTGGCAGGGAAATCACGGCATCGGCCACCTTGGCGGGCATCCCGGTTACGGGCCAGGGCGACAATTTGAACAATCTCATCTCGAATCTGGTCAGTGCCTCGGTGCTCTATGGCTGGTCGGCCGATGCGAGCATCAGCGGGTTGGACATCCAGGCGGGCCATGTTTACCAGGTGTCCTTTGATGTGACCGCCGCAGCCGGTTTGCCGGCCGGCGTGCTCAGCGCGGCGAATTTCGGAATCACCACGGCAGGAGTGACCGACACCTCGAATCAAAGCGTGGAGGTGCTGAACGTTCTGGATCTGATAACGATCGGCGGCGGAGAGTCCACAGGGCGCTTCACCCTGGAGTTTCAATCCGATCAGAATCTCGACGAACTGAATTTCCGCTTTGCGGCGGCTTCGACCGTCGGGGCGAATCTTCTGGGAGGATCGGCAGGGCAGGACTATCTCACTTTTTCCAATTTCGAGGTGTCGCCCATTCCCGAACCCAGTACGGTCGCGCTCTCCGGCGTATTGGCGGGAATGTTGATGCTGAGGCGCCGCAGGCACGAATCCGTGTGAGAAACACGGTTGCCGCAGGCAATTTCAAGCTCCCTGGAGAGAATCCGGGGAGCTTTTTCATGTCTGTCACGCAGGAATGGAATGGCGATTCGTTTCAACGGCGGCGGGTATTCCGGTAGGGATGGACCACCGGGCCGTCCCACTTTTTCCCGATCCGCCATGGATCACGCCCCAACCATTCCCGCTTCCCTGCCGATGGAAGCCCCACCCGCCGTGGAGAGAGAGTCACGGCGCGCCCGGCGGTCACGCCCTACCTGCCGGAATCATTCCCGGAACACTTTTGGAGAATGCCCGCGCCGCGATCTGTCACGCATCTTCCTGTGTTTCCTCCACGACGATCCGGGGGAAAACGGGCTTCGGCTTGCCGATATGGTGGCCGTCGGGAAGAAGACCCCAATGGAGGTCCGCCAGTTTCAGGCCGGTGAGGGAGGGAAGGTTGAGCTGGGCGGCGAGTTTGGCGGAGGCGTCGGGAAGGACGGGGGAGAGGAGGACGGCGGCGTGGGCGACGCTTTCGGCGAGGTGATAGAGGACGGTGGCGAGGCGCTCTTTTTGCTCCGGATCCTTGTTCAGCTCCCAGGGTTTCATCCGCTCGGCGTAGCCGTTGCAATGAACGACGTGGCGGCTGATGGCTTCGAGGCCTTTGGAGATGTCGTAGTCGTCCATGGCGCTTTGATAGGCGGAGAGGGAATCAGAGAGGGATTTCCGGAGGGTTTCGTCTTCCTCCGTCGAAGGGCCGCCGGTGTGGAGGATGCCTTCGGTGAACCGCTGGCTCATGTTGAGGGCGCGGTTGCAGAGGTTGCCGAGTTCGTTGGCGAGCTCGGTGTTGAAGAGCATGATGAGGCGTTCGATGTCGAAATCGGAGTCCTTGCCGGTGGTGATGTCGCGGACCAGATAGGAGCGGAAGGCGTCGGTGCCGTAGGTTTCGGCGAGCTGGTTGGGATCGATGAAATTTCCCAGCGATTTCGACATTTTTTCGCCGCGGCTGTTCCAGAAACCGTGGACGAGAAGTTGGGGGATCCGTTCGTCGGGGAAACCCATGGCGTGGAGCATGATGGGCCAGTAGATGCCGTGGGCGGGAACGAGGATGTCTTTGCCGATGACGTGGACGGTGCGGCGGTCGTTGGCCGCCCAGAGCTTGTCGAAGTCGGGCAGATCACCGCTTTCGGAGAGGTAGCCGGCGAAGGAGACGTAGTTGATGAGGGCGTCGAACCAGACGTAGGTGACATAGTCGGGATCGAAAGGGAATTCGATGCCCCAGCGGAGGCGGGATTTCGGGCGGGAGATGCAGAGGTCGAGGCCGGGGGAGCGTTCGAGGGCGTTGAGAACTTCGGTTCTGCGGAAAGCGGGGGTGATGAAATCCGGGGTGCGCTCGATGTAGGATTTCAGCCATTCGGCGTGATCGCTGAGCCGGAAGTACCAGTTTTCTTCCTCGATTTCGATGACTTCCCCCCATTCGGGGCCGAATTCGCCGCTTTCATTGCGATCGCGGTCGGTGAGGAATTGTTCCTGGCGGACGGAGTAGAGGTCTTTTTTGGTGTGTTTGTAGAGCTGGCCGTTGTCCTTGAGGGTGGTGAGGATTTTGCCGACGCAGGCTTTGTGGCGGTCGTCGGTGGTTTGAGCCCAGCCATCGTAGGTGACACCGAGTTTGTCCCAGAGGTTGAGGAAGGTTTTGCTGGTCCGTTTGACGAAGGTGGCGGGATGAACGCCTTCTTTTTCGGCCATCTGCTGGACTTTCTGGCCGTGCTGGTCGACTCCGGTGAGGAAATAGACTTCATCGCCACGAAGACGGCGGTAGCGGGAGATGACGTCGGTGAGGACTTTCTCGTAGGCGTGGCCCGCGTGGGGAGAGCTGTTGGTGTAGTCGATCGCGGTGGTGATGTAGAACATGGGAAAAGTTTTCTGGTTTTCAGTGTTCGGTTTTCAGGAAAAAAACCGGATCAAGCGTCCTTTGCAATTTTCCCGCCGAGGGAGAGGATGCGGGCGTTGCCTTTGGCGGCTTCGGCTTCGGGGATGTTGCCGTCGCGGACGTACATCTGGGAGAGCCCGGTCCAGGCGAGGAGGTCGTTCGGACGGAGGGTGACGGCCTGGAGGCCGCAGCCGATGGCTTCCTTGACGTTCCCGGTTTTGAGAAGGGCCATGCCGAGGGCGTGCCAGCCGTCGAAAAAAGACGGATCGAGGGCGACGGTACGGCGATAGAGCGCGACGGCTTCCTCAAGTTCGCCGAGGGCAAGGTGGCCGTTCGCTTCGTCGAAAGTGGTCTGGAGTTCGCCGTCGGGCATGTTGGATGCCCCGCGTTACCGGGGGCCGAGCGTTTGGACGTTGGCGGCGTCGGTGCGCGCTTTCATCCATGAAAGGAATGCGATGGTCTCGTTTTCGTTGGCGCGTGAGTTGGTTTCGCTGTCGATGCGGGCGGCGTTGATTTCGTCTTTCACCACTTCCCGCTTTTCCACGAGGATGATGAACGCGCGGTCCGGCTCGACGACGAGTTCCGCGAAGGAGCCGGGATCGACGGTGCGGGTCGCTTCAAAGAGGCCGGATGGCTCGCTTTCGGTGTCCGGGCGGTAGAAACGGTTGTAGGAGGCGACTTCCTTGACGCTTTCCAGGCCTGCTTCCGTGGCGGCTTCCTCGAAGGATTTTCCGGCTTCCACGGCTTCCCTGATTTTGGCCAAGGCTTCTTCCGCGGCGGTTTTGAGCGCTTCGGTGGCTTTCTCTTCGATGTATTGGGCGCGGGCTTCATCCCGTGCTTCCTCGAAGGTCATCGGGCGGGATTTTTCTTCTTCGTCCAGATGGGCGACGAGCCACTGGCCTTCGCCGATCGGAATGGCTTCCGAGATTTTTGCGAAAGGATCGCTGCCGGAGGCTTCGATCTGGAACAGCAGGTCGACGGCCTTGCCACCGCGGCTGGAACCGCGGAGATCGACATCGAGTTCGGCGGGAGCCTCGCTGCGGGGGAACATGCCGGTGGTCCGGATTTCCCAACCGTTCTCTTTTGCCAGATCTTCAAAGCCGGAGCCGTGGTGTTGTTCGAGATCGAAGAGGAAGTCGTCCACGAGCCGGTCGGCTTCGAGTTGTTTTTCGCGGCGCTGTTGGGCGAGGTCCGCGGCCCGTTTGGCGCGGGCTTCCTCCGCGGCTTCCTTGTCTTCTTCGGAAGCGTCTTCGGGGAGGGAGGGCTCTTCCGGTTCTTCGGGGAGGTCCGGGGTGACGAGGACGTAGGTGAATTTGCGTTTGGGTTCCGTGGTGAAGGCGTCCCGGAGGGTTTCCCAGTAGGTTTTGATCTCTTCCTCGCCGGGCTCGATGGCTTCTTCGTGGGGGGCGAGGTTGAGGTGGCCGAGCCGGGCGGTGATCTGTTGGTTTTCGAGAGCGAGGTTCCAGGCGACGGCATTGCGATCCGCGCCGAGGCCGGAGCCGACGATTTCGTTGATTTTCTTCGAGACGATGATGTCGGTGGCCAGTTCGCGGAGATCGGACTCGGTCATGCCGAGGCGGCCGATGACTCTTTCAATGAGATTCCTGTATCGTTCCTCGCTGAACGCGCCGTCCGGCCCGGCGAAGGCGCGCAGGGTGCGGAGGTAGGTGGAAACTTCCTCGCTGCCGGGATGCACGCCGAATTCCTCGCGGGCATCGCGCAGGATCATGCGGCCGACGAAGAAGTTTCCGGCCATCTCGTCCTGGCTGGCCGCGTTGCCGCCGAGGGTCATGATGAACTGGTAGATGCCGAAATCGCTGGGCTGGGCCAAGCTGTAGGTGAGGTCGAGCGAATTGGGGCCGAGCTTGCGGAAGTCTTTGTCGTTGTAGGTGCGGCCGTCCACCTTGATGACGGCTCCACCGCCGCCGACACTTTGGATGGCGCTCGTATCGAGGAAGAAGAAGCTGATGAAAAGGATCACGAAGACCACGATCATCAGGCCGGTGTATTTGCGGATGTTCTCGATCATGAAATGGCAGTGCCGTCGTCGCGGCCCGCGCAGTAAATGCCGGGCGGTGGCGGGCTTCAATGGAATTCGAGCGGTCCGTCAGGGTTTCGGGGAGGAGGCTTTCAGGACTCCCTGCCAGATCAGGGAGGGATTGGGCGGCCAATGACCGGGATCGTGGCGTTCGCCGAGGCGTTTCAGGGTTTCTTCCAGCCAATCGCCGGTGGGGTGTGATGGGGCGAGGTTCAAAATGATCAGCGCCTCCCCTTCGCCGCGGATCATGATGGATTGGTTTTCGCCCGGTTCCACATCGGATTCAAACGGGAGCACCCAGGCGCGGAAGCTGATTTCCCCTTCTCCCGTGGAAACGAGCTGGCGGCGATCGACGATTTCCACGGTTTGCGGGGTGGGGGGGATCAGGCGCGCGCGCAGGGAGAGGGCTCCGGGCAGATCGGCGATGGCATGGATGAAAATGGCGTCGTCCGTGCCGCCGGCGAGGATGGTGCGGCGGATCGTGGTGCGGTCCTGGCGGTGGCTGGAGGTGATTTTTCCGTCATCGGCCCGGATGCCGAGGGTGTGGCGGGCGGGAGTGGCCACGCCTGCCAGCCATTCGATCTCGATGTGGGCGTGCGGTTCCGGGAGGGCGGGGAGATCCGGCGGGGGGGAGGCGGATGTGGCGCGGCGCAGAAATGCCGACAGTTCGCGGGTGCTGCGGAAAATCCGGAAGGGATCGGCCGGGGAGGCGGCGGGAGGAAGAATGGAAGCGGTGATCCGGGTGGTTTGCAGGGATTCCGACACCCGGGCGGCGATTCGTCCGTTGCCGGCGGGAAGAATGCCTTCCCAGGAGGCGGGGAGGTTTTCCGCGGGAATTTCCGCTTCGCCCGCGTTGCAATGCATGGCGGAAAAACAGGTTAAGAAAAGGAACATCGAACATCGAACGTCCAACATCGAAGGGAAGAGGTCTTAAGGTCGAAGGTCTTAAAGTCTGAAGGTCGGAAGAGGTTGGGATCGGGAATTGTTTTGGTGGGGGAGGACTTTTGACCTTCAGGCTTTAAGACTTTCAGACGCGGAGCGCAGCGGAGTCTAAATCCTGCGGGATTGTTCGTCGAGGAAGATCTCGGCGAGG
>CAZVSA010000098.1:0-13033 GCA_964629955.1 uncultured Luteolibacter sp. | reverse complement strand
GGTGTCGCCTTTCAGAAACCACAGCAGTTCGTGAACGATGGAGCGCAGGTGCAGTTTTTTCGTGGTCACGCAGGGAAATCCCTCGCGCAGATCGTAGCGCGCTTGGCGGCCGAATACCGAGAGCGTTCCCGTTCCCGTGCGGTCGCCACGCTTTTCGCCATTGGCCAGCACGTCGCGCATCAAGTCGAGATAGGCTTTCATCGTGGCAATGATTTTTTGGGATTTGGGGAGCACACGCGCTCCGGGGGGCTGGCAAGATTGGGCGGGTTCGCATTCGGGAACGCTGCGGAGATGCGGGCCGGTTTTCGGCGAGGGCGCCGAAAACAGCATGCGAGGGCGCATGCGCTTCCCCGAAGAGATCCCGAACGGGTTCCTACACTCATCTTTCGTTCGTTTGTCATGTTCATCCTGAATTTCAGGATCCGCTGGCCCGGCTGCCGGAAGCGGTTTCGGTTTGTTCGGAGGCGGTGGGGATTCCGGGAGGGACGATGATCTCCACCGGGGCTCCGTTGGGAGCGTAGGGCAGGCGGGACACCGCCAGCCAGTCCCCGGTTTCGAGGCCGTCCCGGACGACGAGAACCTCGCTGGTGGACCAGATGGGATCGATGCTCGTGCGCTGGATGGCGAGTTCCTCCTTGTCGATGAGATAGACGCGGTTCACGCCGCGCAGGGCGGTGCGCGGGAGGATGAAGACGTTTTCCAGAACGATGCCTTGCACGGAGGCGCGGACGGGCTGGCCGATCCGCAGTTCCGGTTTTCCGGAAACGAGTCCGAAGGGGTCTTCGATCCGTGCGATGGCGAACAGCTCGCGCGAGTTTTCGTCAAGGGCTCCTTCGGTCCGGACGATGTGCGCTTCCCAGGTTTGCGGGCTCTGGTTGCGGGAATTTCCCAGGGCGTCCGTGAGGGTTGCCGCGACGGGCGCGTCGTTTTCCCGGGAAGGAAGGCGGACGAAATCGAGCTGACCGGCGGACAGGGGCAGGCGGATTTCGGCGAAATCGGTGGCGAAGATTTCACCGATGGGGGTGGTGCCGCCGATGGCCTGGCCGATCCCGACAAGGCGGGATTTCACCCTGCCGGCGAAGGGGGCGCGGATTTTCGTGCGGTCGAGGTTGCGCTGGGCCTGATCGAGCGCGGCCCGGGCGGAGGTGACGTTCGCGTTCGCTTCCTTGAGCTGGGGGACGCGGAGAACCAGCGGGGAGGGGGCTTCGGTGTAGCCGATGTCCTCCCAGTTGAGGGCGGCCTGCTTTGCGCGCGCTTCTTCCTGGGCGAGCGATGCCTCGGCCTGGGCGAGCCGGGATTCGGCGGTGGTGAGCGCGGCTTCGAGATCGAGGGGATCGAGTTCGGCGAGAATTTCCCCTTCCTCGAAAAACGCGCCGTCTTCAAATCCGGGGCTGAGCGAGAGGATGACGCCTTCCACCCGGGAGGTGAGCGTGGTGCTCTGGTGGGCGCGGATGGTGCCCTGGGTTTCCAGAGTGACCTGGAAATCGGTGCGATCGAGAATCGTCCGTTCGGTCCTGAGTTTTTGCGGCGGGCGTTCTTTGGGAGCGGGCGGCTCGACTTTCACGCCCAGAAGCTTCCACGAGCCGAAGCCGAGAAGCAGGATAAAAACGGGAATGAGGATGCGGACAAGCATGCGGGGTGTCGGGGCAGGGTAGAGGCTTTCCGTGTGATTGCAAAACTCCGATTTTGTTCCCGGTTTTCCGTTGGTTTCGGGAGCGGCGGGTCAGGGTGCGGAGGTTCGGAAATCCCCTCCGAGCGCGAGATGGAGGTCGATGCGGTTTTGCAGGCGCTGGTTGCGGAGGCGGATCATGCCGGCGCGGGCGTTGTTCGCGCGGCGCTGGGCTTCGAGAACGGAGAGGATGTTGGGGTTCACTCCTTCCGAGTAATCCCGCTCCGATTGTTTTTCCGCGAGGGCGGCTTGTTCCAGTTCCTCGGCGAGAAAAGTTTCCTGTCTGGCAAGGGAGTGATCCGCGGAAAGGGCGGACTCGACTTCGCGGAAGGCTTCCAGCGCGATCTGGGAGTATTGATGGAGGAGGGCTTCGTTGTTGGCGAGGGTGGAGCGGATGTCCGCGGTGGCGGCGCCGCCCTGGGTGATGATCTGGCTGAAGCTGCCGGTGATGGAGGAAACGAGCTGGTCCGCGGAGAGGAGCTGGCTCAGGCGGTTGGCGGGGATGCCGCCGCTGGAAGTGAGGGAAAAGGAGGGGAGGAGCTGCTTGCGGGATACGTCCGCACGGCGGGCGCTGGCGAAGAGCCGGGCGCGGGCGGCGGCGAGATCCGGGCGGCGTTCGATGATGCCGGCGGGAATGCCCGCGGGGATGCGGGCGGGGAGTTTGGGGAGTTCCCGGGCATTGCGCGTCGTGCCTCCCGGGTAGCGGCCGAGGAGGATTTCGAGTGTGCGGGCCGCTTCCTCGCGGTCGAGCTGGCGTTGTTCCAACGTCCGCCGGGCGGAGGAAACGTTGGTGCGGCCGAACTGGATGTCCAACGCTCCCTCGCCGGTGCCGACGTAGATGCGTTCGATGATCCGGAGGTTCGTTTCAAAGGAATTGAGCGTGAAGCGGGCCAGGTTCACCTCCTCTTCCGCGGAGATCAGGTTTACCCAGGCTTTCGCGGTGTTGGCGGCGAGGGAAAGGCGCGCGCCCCGGAAATCCTCGAGCGCGCCTTGCTCGTCGGCTTCGGCGGTGCGGGTCAGATCGCGGAGGCGGCCCCAGAGATCGGGTTCCCAGGATGCGGCGAGGTTGAGCGAGTAACTTTGTTGCCGCGGGGCGTCCGAGCGGTCGCTGAGCCCGGCGCTGCCGGAAAGCCCGAGGGAGGGGACGGTGCGGGCGCGGGCGATGATGGAGGATTGTTCCGCCTGCCGGAGGCGTGCGGCGGCCACTTTGAGATTCCGGTTGTTCGCGAGGGCTTCGTCCACCGTTTTGACCAGATCCTTGTCCTGAAACGATGCGAGCCATCCGGAGGAGATCCGGCCATGGTTTCCGCTGCCTGCGGATGCCCAGGTGCCCGGCGTGCCGATGGTTGCCTGGTCCACCGGTGCGGCGAATTTCCACGATTCGCAGCCCGTGGAGAACAGGGCGAAGGCTCCGGCGGCGGTGAGAAAATGGCGGACGGCGCGGGACATTGGAAACGCGAAAAGATAACGGGATACGGCGGTTCGGGCGGGTTTTGCCCGAACCGTTTAGCGTCATTCCGGAAAATGGCAATGCCTGCCTCGGAATCCGGCCCGAATGAGCGCGTGCGTGGGGAGTTTCGGTGAAGATTGAAAAGGGTTTGACGCCGGGGAGCGATTGCCATATCGGGTATGTCATGAAAATGACCATGCACATCGACGAAGCGTTGCTGGATCGGGTGATCGAATCCTACGGCTACGTGAGCAAGACCGAGGCCGTGGAAATGGCATTGCGGGAATTGGACCGCAGGGCGCGTTTCCGCGAGCTGGGTAAAAAAGGCATGGGCATGACCCCCGAGGAACTGGGAGATGCCGTGGATCCCGATTACGATCTGACTTCCATGCGGGTGGCCGAAACCCCCACCAAATATGGCAAGTGACATTCTGGTGGACAGCAACGTCTACATCGACCTCCTGAGAGCCCGGAGGGACGTTGTCTCCACGCTGTACGAATGGGCGGATGCCCGGGATGCCAATCTTGCGATCTGCGGCATGATCCGCGTGGAGGTCCTGCGGGGGCTGAAATCCCTGAAGGCGTTTCAGGCGCTTTCCTCCCTGATGGATGTGATGGTCAACATCCCCAGCGACAACCGTTTGTGGACCGAGGCCACGGACCTCGCCTGGGGGCTGGACCGGAAAGGGATCGTGATTCCCGGCGCTGACGCCGTGATCGCCGCCAGCGCGCTCCGGCTGGGTGCGGTGGTCATGACCTCCGACGCCCATTTCGCGAACATCGGAGGGCTCCGGGTCATGGCTCCGCCGCGGGAGTGGTTTCAGAATTGATCCTTCCCGGCGGATTATTGCCATGAGACACTATCTCCGGGCGTCTTCAATTGTCAGATAACCGTCATGAATTCAGGGAAATCAATGCGCGGATTTATAACTGTCATCGGAAGCATTGTGGCAATTATGGTCATCGTATTTATCTTCCGAAGTCATGACCTCGATACTCAACGGAGAGATGAAGGGGATCGGATCTCCGCGCGCATGACGGCAGTCCCTTCCCCGGATCGCGCCCTTTCCCCGGTTTTGTCTTCCGAAGAGATTGACGGAATTCTGGCTTCTCCGGTTTGGGGCGAGCCTCTGTCTCCTGAAAATGCCAGCAAGGTATTTCGGCATCCCATGACGCCTGAGCAGGCTCGTATCCTGCTGGAACGAACTAGAGAAGAGATAATGGACATCCAGAAGCGCTCCATTATTTCTTCCATGATCATGGCGGCTTTATGTGAAAACGGTTTCGCTGCGGAAGCTTGGGATCTTGTCGATGATCATCCGGGAAGCGCTCGCACACTTGAAATCGGCACGATTTTTCTGAAAGATTCCTCCTCAATGGAATCGTTGATTGAAAGGCTTGAAGCGCTTGTTGACAGCAGTGAGCGATACCAAGCGCTGCACGGCATGTTGATGGCGAGGCCAAAGGAAATGGCTAATCTCGACTTTGGCGGCATCCCCATTGATTCGTCGTATGAAAAGGGCGGCATCGCGGCGAGTATTCTGGCCGCGATCAACCGGTCTTCCACAGCGTATGGAGATTCCGCCGACGCGGAGCCGCTTCTCCGAAAGTCCGTTGACCTGGTCCGCGAAGGAAAGCTCGAACCGAACCATCTGGTCATGATCCTGAAAGGAGATGCCACCAACGACGCTTTCCAGCAGTGGAGCGTTATAAGCGACCTCAACGACAAGATCGAAACAAAGGATTTCGAGCGAATCCGGTCTTCGGTGGTCTCGAATATGGTCAAGGCGGATGCCGGCAGGGCGATGACTCTGCTTGGCTCCGATCCGGACACGAAATATTCGTATCCCTTGTTGAGGGAAGCGATCTATACGATGTACGAGGTGGACGAAAGCCATGCCAACGAGTGGGTGGCGACGCGCCTGCCGGATCTCGACCCGGAAACCGGCCAGCGTGTCATCGCGAGCCTCACGCAGGTTTCGATCCGCAACGGAGAATTCGATACAGCCCGGCAATGGGCGAACCGGATCACGAACACGACCATCCGCAACCAGATCCTCGATCAGATCCGCACGACGCAGACTCCCAAGCCGCCTGTCGGAAACTGACGGCGGCCACGGTGAATTGAAATGCCCGTATTTTCTTCCAAGCGTTTTTCCCGCAAGTGGTGGATCCCGGCAGGGACCGGCATGGCGCTGGTGCTTGCCTTTTTCGCCATGAAGGAAATTCCGCTTCCGGAGGGAACGGAGCCTGTTCCGAAGGATCGCAAGGCCACCCGCGATGCCAGGCGATTTCCGCTGCCCGGGGGAGGTGACTCCGGCGATTCCGGGATTCATGCGGAAAGCCGCCTGTCCGTTCAGGATGTCCCGAAGCTGTCCCGCTCCCCGATGACTCCGGAGTTGGCCCGCATTCTTCTCGACCGGGCGAGAAACGAAGTGAAGGACATCCGCCATCGGGCGGCGATTTCCTCTGCCATCCTATCCGCCTTGTGCGCGCAGGGGAAGGTGTCGGAAGCATGGAATCTCGTGGAACCGGGACGGGGCAGCGTGCGCGAGGCGGGAATTGGCGCGGTTTTCGGCAGCACCGATGGATCTACGGATTTCCTGATAGGAAAGCTGGAGGCATTGACGGAGCCCAGGGACCGGAGCCGGGCATTGGAGGGGTTGATCCGTTCGAGACCGGCGGAGATCGCCACTCTTGATTTCGGCGGAATTTCATTGAATTCCGCAGCGGAGCGGAGGGCTGTTGCCGCCGCGCTCACGGCGGCCATCAATCAACAATCGCGGACCGGGGCCGGAGATCCGGAGATTGTCAAAGGGCTTCTCGGCAAGTCCGTGGAGCTTTTCAAAGATGAGAAAATCGGAGCAACGGCTTTGTCCGGAATATTCAATGGAATGGATGTGAAGGATCCGTTCCATTCATGGAAGCTGATCGCCGGTCTCGCGGAAACCGTGGAACAGGAAGATCTCGAACTCCTTTACAGGGGGACGGTGCAAACCATGATCCGGGTGGATCTGGAGCGCTCGATGGAACTGATCACATCGAATTCACATGCGAAGTTCTCCCAGCCGGTAATCGGACGGGCGGTGGATTTGATGTATTCCATGGATCCCCACAATGCCAACCGCTGGATCACGGAGAACCTTTCCCGTGTGGATCATGCCACGGCACAGCATCTCATCGCGAGCATAGCCAGGGTGGCGGCCCGGAGCGGTGAAACAGACACCGCCCTGCGCTGGGCGGAGCGATTGGAAGACGGAGATGAGAAAACGAAAATCCTGGAAGAGATTTTACCATCGGAGGTTTCGCCATCACCCTGAGTCCACCCTGCCATCCATTCATCCATGCGAATAACAAAGAAGAATCTCCTGACAATTATTCTTTACGCGGTCCCGGCATTGGGTGCGGCGCTTTTGTTGTGGAAGGACAAAGACGGTTCTGTCGAGGAACAGGTAGTGGAGGATAGGAAGACAGCGGAAGTGCGGGCAGTGGTCGCAGCTCCGTTCGCACTTTCCGGGTGGTCCCGGTGAGGTGGATAGCTCCTGCCTCACCCGCTTTACCAATCATGGAAGCAGAGCGTCGATGGCGATGCGTTCCTGTTCCATTTTATGTGCTGGCACTAGGCACCGGTAAGGCTGGATCCGAGGAGGATCGCGCGGATGGCGCCGGCGCGGTTGGGGACGCCGAGTTTTTCGTAGATGTTCTCGAGATGGCGTTTGGCCGTGCCGGGTGCGATGCCGAGGATGAGGGCGATCTCGGCATTGGTTTTTCCGGAGCAGAGCCAGTGGCCGACTTCGCTTTCGCGGGCGGTGAGGGACGGGATGGGGAGCGGCGGCGGGGGCGAGGGATGGGGCCGGATGGCGACGGATCCGCCGTTGCGGGGGCCCGGCGGGGCGAAGATGGCGGAGCAGGAGGAAGACTTTCCGCGAAAGGTGATGGACTGCGGTTCGGGGGAACCGACGTGGCGGTGGAGGTGGATCCAGTCGGCAAGGCGGGCGGCGAGGAGTGCGCAGCCGGAAGCCACGAGGAATTCGCGGAGGAAGTGATGGAGGGCGCGTCGGGAGCGGGGCAGGGATTCCAACGGAAAGAGCCGGAAGTTTCTCCCCGGGTTCGCGGTTTCCATGCCCATGCGGAGGACGGCGCGGAAATGAGGGAGCAGGATTTGAAAATCGAAGCGCTCGTGATCGCTGAAGCTCCGTGTTTCGCGGATGACGCAGGTGCTGAAAGTCAGGTCCGGAGTGATGCGGATGTCGGTGCCCAGGGAGTCTTCCATTTTCAGGAACGGGCGGGCGGCGTGATACATTCCGCGGCGCCGCCATTCGCGGGCGGAGAGGACATCGGAGATGGCGGTGACCTCGCCGTCCGTCTGATAGATGAGCGGATGGCTGGCGGCGGCGCCCATGGTGGCCATCAGGAAATCCCGGCCTTCGTTGCCGCGGCTGGTCGCGAACGAGACTTCGCCGGGATTTCTCGTGACGAAGGCGAGATGGAGGTCTCCGCCGATGAGCGATGACATGCACCGGATGGTGGCGTCCAGCGGACCCTCCGAAAAAGCGGCGACGTAGAAGTCCGCGATGCGCTCGTTGAGCCTCACGATCCGGGCGGGCATGAGGCTCGTCGGGTGAGTCATGGGGCGACCCTGCGGGAAATGAGGACACGGCACAACCCAATGTGTGCCGTACGGCCCATTTCTGCCCGCGAAATCAGCGGTAGGATGAACAGCAAGACCGCCGCTTCCGTCATCCTTCACACCCATGAAAATCACGCCATTTCTTGCATTCCTATCGCTTGCGTTCACCGCTCCGGGTTCCGGACAGGATGAGACGCAGGCCCAAACGACGAATATCGTGGTCTTCGACGCCAGCGGCAGCATGTGGAACAAGATGGAAAACTCCACCCGCATCGAGATCGCGCGGGAGGTGATGAAGCAATTTCTCGACGGCTACGACACGAAGCAGCCGTTGGGGGTGATCGCCTACGGCCACCGCAAGCGCGGGGACTGCGATGACATCGAGGTGCTTGTCGAGCCATCCAACATCGACCCGGCCGTGGTTTCAAAGCGGATCAACGCGCTGTTGCCGAAGGGAAAGACGCCGCTGGCGGAGTCCCTGCGCCGCGCCGGACAGCTCATTCCGACAACTTCCGAGGACGCGAACATCCTGCTGATCACCGATGGGCTGGAAACGTGCGGCGGCGATCCCTGCGCGGTGGCGAAGGAGATGATCGCGGAGGGGATCAAGGTGCGGGCGCATGTGGTCGGCTTTGGGCTGACGAAGGCGGAAGCGGACTCGCTGGCGTGCATCGCGGCGCTGACCGGCGGGCAGATGTTCAACCCGAAGAATGGCGACGAGCTGCTCGACGCCTTGAAGCAATCCGTGGCTCCGGAAACCGTCGCCGCTCCCGAGCCGGAGCCCGGGCCGATGGAAGAGAAAACGTTCGAGACGACCATCAATCTCCGCAACATCGGCTTCGGGCTGCCGGCGGGATTCATGAAATGGACCGCCACCGACGGGAGCGGAAAGGTCCGCGATCTGGGGCTTCATGAAGGCAGCGGATTGAAAACTCAGTTACCGAAAGGCACATGGACGATCGTGGCCGAAGGACCGGAAGGTCGTGGAGAGGGAGTAGCGAACGTCACTGGCCCTGAAGGACGACCCTACATCGACTTCACCGCGGCACAGGTCGCGGCGGAGATCACCAACAGCGCTCCGCTGACGGCGGGAGTGAATGCCTACATCTCGTTCCGCATCGACACCCCGCCCCCCGGGAACGCGCAGTCCCATTTCAGGATCGGCATTTTCCCGAAGGACGACCCGATGACGCGGATCATCGCCAGCGGCCAGAACCGTTATGTTTTCGCGGGTCAAAAAATCACACCGGGCGAGTATCACGCCGCCGTGCAGATGCCAAAGGAGCCCGGACGCTACAAACTGGCATTCATCCGGTCCGGTGAACCGCGAGGGACAGTCCTCGCGGAAAAGGAAATCGAGGTGGTGGCGCTGCCGGAGTTGAAGCTGGAAGTGCCGGAGCGCGTCGTGGCCGGATCGGTCTTCGAGCCGAAAATCACCAGTGGCTCCGGTGAATATGATCGCCTGACTCTTTTCGCGACGAAGGAAGACGGTAGCCGCGGGCGGCAGTTATCGAGCGTTCCTTACTCCACTCACGTTCAGAAAAACGAAGGTCTGATCGACGCGCCCGCGGAGCCGGGGAAATATCAGCTTCTGCTGACGGCAAGAACCGCGGATTCGAAAATCTCGCCGGAAACTTCGGTCGAGATGAACGTGGTGAGCGCGGAGGAATTTGACACCGCATCGCCCACGGAAAGCTCCGCCGCGCCGATGGAAAAAGAAACCGCGGGAGGTGAGATCACCGTTTCCCTGATGCTGGATGGCGATGCCGAAAAGCCGCTGGGGCGAGAGCTGTTGTGGTCGCTCAGGCCGGTGGTGAAGGATGAGTCCGGAAAGTGGATTTACGATCCCGCCGTGCCGTTCACCGCGACGAAATCGAAGATGCTCGCCGGGCAGGAGACCCAGTGGAATCTGGCCCCCGGCGTATGGGAGGTGAGCGTTCTGGTGGCGGACAACCAGCTCAACCGCGTGCTGGTGGAGATCGATCCGGCGGCGGAGGAACACGCGTTCCTGATTCCCGCCGAGAAATTGCCGAAGCCCGCTCTCCGCCAGCCGACGCAGTGGCTGATTTCCTCCAAGGGCGGTGAGCCGGTTCTAACAGAATCCGCCGCGCCGATGGACCCGAAGGCGAAGATCGGCGTCCAGCTCAAGCTTCCCGGTGTGGCCGCGGATGCGTCCGTGACATGGACGATCAATCCGCTGGAGGCCGACGGCGTCACGCTTTCCCGCGATGGCCGCATGGGCGGAGGCGGCAACATGACCGGTGGCGAACGCACCATCGAACTCGTTCCCGGAATATGGAAACTCACCGCCAAATCCGGCGATACCGAATATCTGCTCGTCGCCGATGTCGAGCCGGGCAAGGTGGGACAGACGTTCACGCTCGACCGCCAGTTTGGCAGTGGGGATGTGAAGCTCGACGTCGCCGAAACGGTGAAATTTCTCCCCGATGGATTTTTCCCCATCACGCTGGAAGTCCCCGAGGGCTTCAAAGGAAAAGTGGCCCTCCACACCGAGGCGGATCGCGATGGAGCGGCGTTTTTTGAGACCGATGCCGCCGAACTGGCCGGTGCCACCGACCAGGTGATGCCGATGCCCGCCAAGCCGGGTAACTACGAGATTCAGATCAAGGATGCCGCGGGCAAAATGCTGCTCGGACTGCCCTTTCAGGTGACCGCGGGCGACGGTCCGGAGGTGGAGGAAAAAGCCGCGGAAGGCGCTGCCGTCGGAGAAGGCGGCGAGCCGAAGCTGCGCGAGTTTCTGGGAAGCCGGTTCGGCACGGGCACCCTCTTCGTGGAGATCGATGGCAAGAAGGAGGAATTCGTGACTACCCGACAGGTGCAGAAAAAGCCCTTGAAGAAGCATGACAATCCCGAGGTGCAGAAATTTCTCGATTCGATGGACGGCAAGGTCATCGACACCGCGGTGCTGCGTTTGATCGCCGGGAACCTGTATGTATCGCTGGATTCGTACGGGAACCTCGGAGACTACGGTCCGGATATGATCGGCAAAAACCGAGTGAGTTTTGAGGTAAAATTCACCCTTGATCCCAAGACGCTCGAACTCAAGCCCGGTAACCGTGAGCTCGGTTACCACCCCTTGGGCAGCGGTCCGGGGAACAGCCGCAATGCACCGGATTACGAACTCAAGCTCGACTCCGTGACCCGGTTGCCGAAGGGCGAACTCGCGATGAAGGGCAGCTTTTCCGGCACGCTTACCGAAGACATGAAGGGCGGCAAGCTGGAGAAACCCATCCCCGTGAAAGGTACCTTCGACATCCTCAGCGCCAGCGGCAACGACGTCGTCGGCAATCTGTTGCGGGGCCAATAATCCCACCCATCCACCGGTCCCATGATCCACCGGCTCATTGTCCTTTTCTCCGCCGTCCCGCTGCTGGCGGCCGCCGCTCCTTTTCCATCGTCATCCCTGTTCGGCGGTGACGGATTGCGGGAAATGTCCTGGGCTGTCCAGAACGCTCCGACGGAACGGATCGTCCATGCGGCCATGCATGATCTCGGGTCGGGAAGTCTCCTGTATGCGAGGATCACCAACAATTTCGCCTCGGCCAGCCTTGAGTATTTCGGGGTTTCCGGGAGTCCGCCAGCGCCCAACCAACCGGATAGTTATACCAGCATCGCGGTCGGTGATGATGGCAGGGTGGCGGTGGCTTACACCGCTTTCGAGAGCCTGCCGGTGCCCGCCTATCATCTCTATATCGCGAAGCGATCCGCGGCGGGCGGCTGGACCACGCAAAAGATTCTGGATATCGTTTCCATCAACCGGATCGAGCTCGCATTGAGCGATGGGGACGTCGACGAGTGGCGCATCGCCTATAGCAATCCGACGGGCGCGGAACTGCGCATCGTTTCGCCGCAGGGGAACGCCAAGGTGTGCGATCTGGTTTATCCGGCGAGCCAGGTGGGCTTCGACCTTTTCTACAGTTACAGCCAGGGGACCATCGCCTATCATGATCCGGTCAATGAGGAACTGCGCTTCGCTTATCTTTCGGAGACCGCCTCCGGAACCATTGTGGCAGGCACGGCCATCGTGGATTCAGGGCCGGGAGTTGGTATCGACGTGCGGTTCGGACGGAACAATGTCTTGGGCCAATTCGGGAACCATTACCTTGCCTACCGGGATGATTTCAACAACGCGATCAAGCTTGCGAAGTTCGAGGCCGGAGATGTGGCGGATACGTGGCGCACGGAGACGGCGGTCCGGGGTGCCGCGTTCGCGCTGAGGCGTCCGGCGATCGCGCTGAACGTGCAGGGTGAGCCGATTGTGGCGTGCTTCCGTGAAAGCTGGAACGACGTGTGGTTTTACCAGCGCTTGCAGGGCCGGTGGTACGGGGCTAGGCACGGTGCGGGATCCGGTGCCGCCTACTTGCCATCGTTGGTGCTCGTTCCCGATTCCACCGGGGCGTTTTCGGTGCTGGTGGAAACGATACCCCAGCGCGCCCTGGAAAATGTGCGCGGCCTGACGCGGATCGGTCCGGTCACGGATTTCACCGACGCGGATGGAGACGGGGTTCCGCTCTCCCACGAGCTGGCTTTCGCCATGAATCCCGCGGTGAAAGACCGGGAACACCTGCCCGTGATGATGATGGTGAACGGGGAATTGAACTACGCCGTGCGCAAGGCCAACGGCGGGACCTTTGCCGACAATTCATCACAGTATTTCACGAATGACTGGCGGATCTGGATCGAAATTTCCGAAGATCTGGAGAACTGGTCGTCGGCACCGGGCGCGGTGAAGCGCGTTTCGACGGCCGCTGTGAACAGCGTGCGTGTCTCCACTTACGCGCCCGTGGACCCGCAGCGGAAAATGTTCTTCCGCACGCGGGTCGAAAGGCGTGAGTGAGATCAGCGGACGCGCTCCAGCAGCCAGCCGAGGAGCTGGTCGATGGGGAGGCGCTCCTGTTCCATCGAGTCGCGGTGGCGGATGGTGACGGTGTTTTTGTTTTCCCCGCCGTTCTCGCCGAGGGTGTCGAAATCGACGGTGATGCAGAAGGGCGTGCCGATCTCGTCCTGGCGGCGGTAGCGGCGGCCGACGGCTCCGGAGTCGTCGTAGAAAACGGTCATCCAGGGCTGGAGGGTTTTCTGGATTTCGCGGCAGATGCGCACCTGCTCTTCGTTCTTTTTGAGGAGCGGAAAGATGCCGGCTTTGATGGGGGCCATGGCGGGCTTGAAGCGGAGCACGGTGCGGACGTCTTCCTTGCCCTTTTCATCGGTGAGGGTTTCCTCGTCGAAGGCTTCGCAGATGAGGGCGAGCACGGGGCGGTCGCAG
>CAZVSA010000097.1:0-13061 GCA_964629955.1 uncultured Luteolibacter sp. | reverse complement strand
GCGGTGCGAAAACGCACCGCCAATGGGATCGTTCCGGGCAAGCGGGCCATCACACCCGCCACTCGAAAAGCCCGATGATCCGCACCTTCGCCGATTCCGATACGGAGCAACTCTTCACCGCGGAGAAAAACCGGCGCTTTTCCGCCATCGCCCGCGTGGCCCTGCGGAAGCTGATCCAGCTCAACCAGGCCGGAACGCTTCAGGATATGGCCGCGCCGCCGGGAAACCGGCTGGAAGCCCTGAAAGGAGATTACGCCGGCTTTCACTCGATCCGCGTGAACGATCAATGGCGCATCGTCTTCCGCTGGTCCGATGCCGGGGCGGATGAAGTCTCCATCGTGGACTATCACTGAAACCATTTGACCATCCCCATATGACGCTATACGTTACAGCCGTGAAAGAACCGATCACACCCGGAGAAATCCTGCTGGAAGAATATTTGAAGCCGATGGGCATTTCCCAGAATGCCATGGCCCGCGCCATCGGCGTATCACCCCGCGCCGTCAATGAGATCGTCCTGGGCAAGCGTGCCATCACGCCCGCCATGTCCATCCGCTTCGGCGCGTTCTTCGGCCAATCGGACACCTTCTGGCGCGGCATCCAGACGGAATGCGACTTCCGTGCCCTCGCCCGCGAGCGGAAAGCCCTGGTGAAAGGCATCCAACCCGCCGCCAGGCTGGTCCTTCCTTGATCGCTTCGTGAGGATTGAGGAAACCGGAGAGCGGATCTTCCAAAAAATGCTGAATTGATTTTCAGGAAATGCCCCCGCCGGGAATCGAACCCAGATTTAGAGTTTAGGAAACCCTCGTTCTATCCATTGAACTACGGGGGCAAGTCATTGATGGTTAATGGGAAATCCTTTTGGCGAATTCCCCGTTGACCACCGCCGTTGACCACCAGTCCTGACACGACCTTTCCAAACGCTGGCAAAGCCTGCATGAGCGCTTGGAAGCAAGTCGGTGAAAATCTGGTGAAGCATCGGGCTGGCACTTACTATTTGCGGGCCAAGGTCGACGGCAAGATCAAACGGATCAGTCTCCAGACAAGCGACCTGAGAA
Organism: uncultured Luteolibacter sp.; assembly: GCA_964629955.1. Lineage (GTDB taxonomy): Bacteria > Verrucomicrobiota > Verrucomicrobiia > Verrucomicrobiales > Akkermansiaceae > Luteolibacter. Next base: position 12,003 of record CAZVSA010000097.1, on the reverse strand, counting down.
TCGCGAAACTCAAGCGGGACGATCAACTCAACGCCCTGCGGAGTGCTGCGGTGGAGAGGAGCGTCGCAACCGGCGAAATCCGCACGTTGGGCGATGCGTTGGCGGTCACCGGGAAGAAAATCATCCAGCCCCATCTCAAGCTGTCCACGAAACTCGACTACGAGAAGAAAATTGCGTTTTTGAGGAACACGCTGCCCTTGCAGGGCATGATAGGCCGGCGATTGTAGTGCTGTCGTTAAGGAAGGCTGTACCAAGTGGAGCGACCACCTCCGTTTTTCACCAGGAGGTTTTTTTCCACCAGCATCCGGAAATGCTCTTTGAGTGTGTTGCGGCTTGCCCCCGTTGTGAGGATCATGGCGCTCATCGTGACGCGACCGTGGCCGCGCGCATGGTCGAGGATGCTGACCGCGAGTTCGGGAAGGGTTGCCAATGCCATTTTTTCCCGTTCGATCTTCGTGGCGAGACGGCGAACCTGTTGCTGCAAAGCACGAAGGAAAAATAAAAGCCACGGCTGCCAATCCGGCGCATCGGTGCGGATGGTTCCCTGCGTCTGGCGCAAGGCCAGGTAGTAGCCCTCTTTGCTGTGCTCAATGACGCTCTCCAGAGAGCTGTAAGTGACGTAGGCATAGCCCGCCTGCAACAGCAGCAGCGTCGTGAGAACACGGCTCAGGCGACCGTTGCCGTCTTGAAAGGGGTGAATTTCCAGAAAGACCACAACGAAGACAGCGACGGCCAGAAGCGGATGAAGTCTTTTGAGTTCCCGCGCCTCTTGTAACCATCCGACGAGTTCGGCCATGCGTCTTGGCGTGTCGAAAGGTGTGGCTGTCTCGAACACGATGCCGATCATCCGGCCTGTTTCATCAAAAGCTCCGACATTATTAGGGAGCGTCTTGTATTCCCCGCGATGGCGCTCGTCTTTTTCACTGTAGCGCAGGAGGTCGCGGTGAAGCTGGCGGATGTGGTTTTCGGTGAGGGGGATTTCGTCCCAAGCCCGGAAAAGCGTCTCCATGACTTCCGCGTAGCCTGCGACTTCCTGTTCATCGCGGTTGGCGAATGATTTGATCTCCAGCAGGGTAAGGAGGTGTTCCACCTCCCGGTCGGTCAGCTTGCTACCCTCGATGCGCGTGGAGGAACCGATACTTTCAATGGTGGCGACGTGACGCAACGCATTGAGGCGCTCCGGGGCGAGTGTGCCCAAGGCACGCCAAGCGCCCTTGAATTCGTCGATCTCGCTAATCAAAGCCAGCAGTTCAGGGGTGATCTGGATCGTTTCGATCTTCATCTGTATTCCTCCACACCCATATTATCACCCAAATACACCCAAATATCTACCTAAAAACTCACCCGAATACACCCGAATAAGGATGAACGAAGGGGTCTTTGTGGAGCGAACCCGTCATTCTCACTGCCCGGTCATTGCCAGCAAGGCGAAGCTGGCCAGCCAATGGTCCCCCTCATAATGGCCGGTTCCGACGTGGGCAATCCCCGCATCGAAATGGAGCTTTGCCGCGGAAACGAGAACGGCCTTGCGGGGATCCTCCTCGTTCAGTGCGGAGGCGATTCCGCGCATCGCCCAAGCGCGGCTCAGGTTGAGGCCCGCCAGATGGATCAGTTGGCCGTCGGCAGGGTCGCTCACCGTCACCGGCTGCATGAGGTTTCCCGCTTCCCCGTCCGCCAGTCCGGGGAGATAGGCGTCCAGCCAAGTTCCAAATTCATCGGGGGGGAGAACCCGGCGCATCAGGTCCGTGGTGTTCCAACCGGGGGAAAAGAAGTCGTTGCCGGAGGGTTCGTACGCGACCGGGTAGTTGCGGTCGTTGCCGTGGAAGCGTACGGCTTTTTCCACCAACAGAGCTTCCAGGGCCGTGTCTCCCGCCAGGCGCGCGTGATCCAGCATGGAGGCGAGCGGGAACGAGGTTTCCGGGTGGAATCCGCAACGCACCGGCCAATCGAGTTTCGGCAGATATTCCTTCGCCAGACGGACGATCTCTTCCTTCAGCGGGGCGAAGTGCTCCGCCCATTTCCCGGCATCCGGGTCGTCGAAACGGCTCAATTCGTCCGCCAGCCGCAGCGCCCAGGCCCACCCGTACATCCGCTCGAAGCCGGAGTTTGCCGGGATGCGGAAATAGGCTGCCTCCGCTTCCAAGCCATCCCGGGTCAATCGCGCGTCGAGGGTTTCGCGGATTTCCGCGGAGAACGGAGCTTCGGGGAAAAGCCGCAACAAGCGCACCAGCGTCCAGTGCCCGTGAACGGAGGAGTGCCAGTCGAAGTGTCCGTAAAACACGGGATGCAGCTCGCGGGGAGATTTCACGTCCTCCGGCCCGGCAAGAACGTGATTCGGCTTGTTGGGGAACTCGCGGTCGATCCCCGCCAGCGCCAGCCGGGCGAAGGCCTTGATGGTTTCGAGGCCGGATTCCTCCTTTGGCGCGGGCCGGGGCGTGGCCAGCAGGCCGCTCACCCAGCCGATTCCTTTCCTGACGATGCGATGGACCATGACCGGCCCCGATTCTGCCGGAGCAAAGGCGGTTGGCAACTCCGCCGGATCGTTCGTTGGAGATTTCCGGAGTCGAAAGGGCTGGTTGGTTCCACTTGGTTCAAATTCCTCTCTCTTGGAAATTCGGATGAAAACCACGGATTACACTGATTATACGGATTTTTAAAGAATTGATAATCAATTTAATCCGTGAAATCAGTGTAATCCGTGGTTTCTCTTTCTTTTCTGGAAAAATTCCGGTTCCAAAGCTGTCCCGAAACGTAACGAAGTAGTCCTTAAATGGGCTCGATTCCTTCCAGCCGGAGGATGGGGGTGCGGGCTTCTTTGGATTTTTTAAGATCAAAAGTGAAGCGCCGGCGTCCCGCCGGTGTCATGATTCCTTCGACCAGCGCCCGTCGTGGCGGGCGCCGGAAATCCCGCCCGGCGACGGCCGCATTCTTGTTCTCGAAGACTGACCGCTTTCTCATCTTCATGGACCCGCTGCCGAAAAACCTTGGCACGGCGGGGCGGAGAGCCATACTCCCGGCCAATGGATTCAAGCCATGAACGCCCTCATTCCCTCCATCGATTCGCCCGAAGTTCCTCTTTCGGGCGCTCCGGCGTCGCATTTCCGCCGAAACCCCGCCCTTCCGAAGCACCGAAATCCCATTAACCCCCTTTCTCCCTCCCCTCGGACCGGCCAACAGGTGTTTCAGCGCTGTGTGGCAAAAAGCAAATTCCTAGCAGTGGTTCCCTATAACCATTTAATTGGCCCTTCAACCGTCATTAAAGAATCTTCCGGAAAAATCCAATATCTCAATATGGGAAAAACCCGGACAAAGGTTCTGTCTGCCATTGCAGGAATGGCTCTGATCTTGTTGGTCTTTTACCAAAACTGCGGGACAAGTTTTTCTGTGCAGACCTTCCAGTTGTACAAAGCGAGCGAGATTCCAGGTCCCACCCCGAACCCGAATCCTGCACCGGGGCCTAGCTCACGCCCCTCTCCCGTTGCTCAATTCAGTTTTGCCGATGAAGTCAAAGGACCCTCACCCCAACTATCAATTGCTGTTACACATTTAAATCCGACAACGGGTAACGTCACCATCAACGGCGCGGTCAGTGGGGCACAAGGTAGTTTTCAATTTATCTGGGGGGACGGGTCGCGAACCGAAGGATTCTTCCCACAAAATCACGTGTACGAGGATCGAACAAAAAACTACACGGTTGAGGTGCGGGTGCGGCTCATGGACGGTCGGTTGGAATCCAAAAAAGCCGTGGTGCGTTTTGTTGCGCCCCAACCTTTAAACTTTGCCATTGATCCTCGTTTACAAGTGCGTATTCCAAGCCAAAATACGGCACTCGCATCAAGGGGCGTTGATAATCCTCCAGACAATTTAACGGCTTTTTCCGACTCCGATTTTGGTCTGATTCCCCGCGCGATTGTGGAACAAGTGCTGACGGCTTCCGCACAGATTCAATACGATTTGGTCAATCAGGACGTGCTTCAGATCAATGATTCATTTCAACAGCTCGTTCTGAAGGCTTTGGGAATCGCCGGGGGCTTCAGTGTGTGGTTTACAAACCCGGTGGCGCTGGCGATGGGGGAGCAAAATAACGGAATTCCGTGGTCTTCCATGGTGCATGAGATGGGTCACAACATCACTTTGAATTTCCCGGCGGGGTTTATATACGGGGGAAAGATCGACGGTAACGCGAACGCCATTTACTCGGAGGGCGTTGCCCAAATCATTCAGCATTCGACTTTGCAGATACTACTGTCCGATCCCGGCCAATTCGGTTTACAGGGAGATTTACTGACGGAAATAGAGCTGTCAGCTCGGGTCTCAATGGCTCTTGTTCGACAGAGTTACGAAGCCTATTTAGCTGGGGGACGGCCTTACTCCAGTTGGAATAATCCCGCGACTCCCGGAGACGAAACCTTTGGGATCTTCATGACTTTAGCTTATAAATTTTTTGAACACGCGGAAGCCAAAAAAGAAGGTTACAGAGTTCCCACAAAAAGGTTATTCACGCTGTTATCGCTGTTCGATGCTCAAATGCACGTAAATTACGCGCAGGCGGCCAAGTCCGAAAACGCCTCGACATTTCGCTCGACACTCATGATAGCGGCAATTTCGTTTGCCCTGGAAAGAGATTTGAGGGGCGAATTCCTAGACCTAAATTTTCCCATCGACAATTCCACTTTTATAAGTCTATTGCAGCGTGCCTCGCAAAAGTGGGCCGCCCTATAGGGGCGAATTTTGCCGACTGCCGACAAGATCCACATTCCGCATGACAAGGGGACCATGACAAGGGGATCTTCGTCCGCCTGCTCCGGCCTTCGCGGGTTTACATTGTTTTTACAAAGACCCTCCGGTTTGTTGGACAAAAATCCGTTGGAGGTTTTATGGGTTTTCACGCCGTGTCCTTAAATGGGCTCGATTCCTTCCAGCAGGAGGATGGGGGTGCGGGCTTCTTTGGATCTTTGGAGATCAAGGGTGAAGCGCAGGGTCCAGTCGTTGAGATCGTCCGGGTCGACAAGGGTTTGATGAATGGTTTTGAGGTCCTCCGAAACGTGGGTGTGGCGGGCGTTGCGGGCTTCCGGATCGAGCCGGATGGAGGCGTGCGATTCGTGGTAGGCGTTGAGCTGGCGTGACAGGCGCTCCGGAGTCCAGGCGGTTCCCGCGGAGTCGGCGGGCTCGATGAGGGAGAGCGCCGTGTCCATCTGGTCCCGCGCCAGGGCGCTGAGGATGGTCTGGAGGTGGTTGCGGACGAGGGGTTTTGAAAGGGTGAAAGGTTTCGGAGAAGGAACGATGCGATCGGGCCGTGTGGATTCGCCGGGGGAAGGCGGGGCGTTTCCGGCGAGCATCTGCCATTCGTCCAGAAGGCTGGAGTCGGTGTGGCGGACGATCTGTTCGAGAAACGCTTCGGCGTCTCTAACAGGATCGGTTTTCAGGGTGTCCGGCACGGTTTGGGAAAGGACCTTGTAAACCTCCGTCAGATGGCGGAGGAGCACGGCTTCGGCGCGTTCGAGTTTGTAGGTTTTGATGTAATCCTCGAAGGACTGATAGTTTTCCATCATCTCGCGGGCGATGGATTTCGGCCGCGCGTTTTCCCCGTCCAGATAGGGATGCCGCAGTTTGAATTCGTTGAAGGTGGTGTAGATGAATTCCTTGCCGGGCTTCGGCCATTCGACTTCTTCCAGCCGTGCGATGCGGTCGTCGTATTCGACGCCTTCGTCCTTGAGCTTTGCCATCAGTTCCGATTTCAGGAGATCGACCTGTTTGCGGAGGACGGCATCCGGGTTTTCGAGAATTGCCTCGACGAGGGAGATCACGTTGAGGGAGTGGTCGTCCGTTTCCGCATCGAGTTTCGGAATGGCGTCGAGCAGCCAGAGGCCGAGGGCGTGGTTGATGGAAAAATCTTCGGGCAGATCGATGTCCAGCGCGACCTTGGCGGGGCCGCTGCGTTGGGCGGGGGGGATGATGTGGAGGATCTTTGCTTGAAGGAGGCCGCGGAACAGCTTGAAGGCGTGGCGGCGGTGGACGCGCTTTTTGGCGGGAGGTTCGTGGGAATCCGCGATCAGGCGGCGGAGCGCGGCGCATCCGTCCTCGTCGCGGCGGGAGAGAACGTTCAGGAGCGTGCCGGTGGTGATCGCGAATTGCGAGGTGAGGGCTTCCGGCGGCGAGGAGCGGAGTTTTTCGTACGTCGATTCATCCCAGTGGACGTAGCCTTTCTCGGGTGGTTTCCGTTTCTGGAAGCTTTTCTTTTTGTTGGCGGCGGCCTTCGCCTCCAGCTTGAGGTTCTCGATGACGTGCTGCGGGGCCTGGGCGACTACGTAGCCGATGTCGTCGAAGCCGCGTCGGCCCGCGCGGCCGCAGATCTGCCGGAAATCGCGGACCGGGAGAATTTTTGTACTGCGTCCATCGTATTTGCACAGCCCGGTGAGGAGGACGGTGCGGATCGGCACGTTGACGCCGACACCGAGCGTGTCGGTGCCGCAGATCACCTTGAGCAGGCCCCTGGCGGTGAGTTTTTCCACGAGCAGGCGGTACTTCGGCAGGAGTCCGGCATGATGGATGCCGATCCCGTGGCGGAGGATTTTGGAGAGTTCGCGGCCGTAGGGGGAGCGGAAGTCCGCGTCGTCGAGGGCGCGTGCGATGGCGGTTTTTTCCTCCCGGGTGCAGAAGTTCGTGGAGAGGAGATCCCGTGCGGTTTCCGCGCAGGCCTTCTGGGTGAAATGCACCAGATAGACCGGCGCGCGCCCGGCTTCCACCAGCTCCGCGACGGCGTCCACCAGTTGCGTGGTGGAGTAGGAAAATTCCAACGGCACGGGGCGGTGGGTGGATTGGACCAAGACGGTTTCCGCTCCCGTCAGGGAGGTGAGTTGTTTGGAGAAGAAGGAGGAATCTCCGAGCGTGGCGGACATGAGGAGGAAGCGCGCCTTGGGAAGGGAGAGGAGGGGGATCTGCCAAGCCGCGCCGCGGGAATGGTCCGAGTAGTAGTGGAATTCATCCATGATCACGTCGTCCACATTCGCGCGGGCTCCGTCGCGCAGGGCGATGTTCGCGAGGATTTCCGCGGTGCAGCAGATCACGGAGGCTCTGGGGTTCACGGTGGCGTCGCCGGTGAGGAGTCCGACGTTTTCCGCGCCGAGCGTGTGGCAGAGGGAAAGGAACTTTTCGTTGGCGAGCGCCTTGATGGGGACGGTGTAACAGGAGCGGCGGCCCTGGCAGAGGGATTTGAACTGCATGGCGAGCGCCACGAGGGACTTTCCCGAGCCGGTGGGGGTGTCGAGAATGAGGTTTTTTCCCTGGAAGAGTTCGAGAATGGCTTCTTCCTGATGGGCGTAGGGTTCCGTGTTCGTGTTGGCGAGGTAATCGAGGAAGGCGTTGAGAATGTCGTCCGGTGTGGGGTTTTCGGGAAGATTTTCGCGGGTGAGCGGGACGGGCATGCGGGAATTGTGGGGGAGGAAGCGCCGGCCGGAAAGGCCGGGCTTCTGAAATGAAAGGCGGAGGCAAGCGGCCATCCAAATCACACGCGCCCCCGTGCAACGGAGCGCCGGGGCTCCGAACAACCACGCCGGTTCCCATCCGGGGAAGTCCCCACCATGCCAGTCCGTTTCCGGTTATTCCGGATTCGGCATGTCCACGTCCTCCAGCACCTTATTTCCGATCGCCATGCGCCCTTTCTGATCTGGAGAAGATGGTTTGGGTTGTCCCTGCATCTCCGGACAAGCCAGGTTGATCAAACAAACGAATATACCGATGAGCGGAATTTTCATGGATATTCCCTTCGTCAGGACAATCGGCTTCTGAACCGGGCACGGATAAGGAAAGCGAGAATCGCTACTGACAAAATGCCACCAATCACGAACGGCAACCGGAATGATCTGCTTTCCGTCGGTTCGCCGCCCGCCCTGCCGGGCTCCGGTGCCGGCCGATAACCTCTGTTTATCTTGTCCGGCCTCTCCCCGCCGGATTGGCGCAATCCGGCACCGCTTTTGGCGAACTTCTTTCGCCATTTCGTTTCGAGATGCGATCCTTTTTCCATCCTGCCTTCCGCAATAAGCCGATCCAATACAGGGGTTTCGTTTTCGTCCGAAGTGGCGAGCATGTGAAATATCTGCTCCTGACCAATATACCATGTATCGAATTTTATCATATCCGGATGAAAAAGGCATTCTTTGACTGCTTCGATATAAAACTTCCTTTCCATCCCAAAAGAAATCGCAAGGAGGTAATTGAAATCCTCTATTCCCAAGCCGGATCTGAAAATCTTGCTCCGGATAAGTGCCTGAGATTCATCCGGCCTTCTGGCAATTTCGTCGAAAACGTCCCGATAGGATAAAGAAGGCGTCCCACAATAAAGTTCCGATTTCGCCCTGAGAAAAAGATCTTCCGTTGGAACATCCGACATATCCTTGCTTTTCCAGTTTCGCATGGATTCAAGCAATGGTTCCACCCGGCTCCGGATTTTCTCAACCTTTTCCTGCTCTTCCGGATTGGACATGTCCACGTCTTCCAGCACCAGATTTCCGATCACTATGCGTTCTTTTTGGCCTGGAGAAGAGGGCTTGAGCTGTCGCTCCGTCTCCGCACAAGCCAGGTTGATCAAGCAAACGAACACACCGATGAGTGGAGCTTTCATGGATCTTCCCTTCGTCAGGACAATCGGCTTCTGAGCCGGGCGCGGATAAGCACGGCGAGAATCGCGGCTGACAAAATGCCACCGATCACCAACAGCCAGCCGAACGATCCGGTTTCCGTTGGTTCGTCGCTCGTCCCGCCGGGCTCCGGCGCGAATACGTTACTCCGGCTTTTTGCTTTGTCTGGCCGTTCTTCGCCAGCTTGGTGCGATCCGGCTCCATTTCTGGAGAATTTCTTTCTCCATTCAAGTTCGAACGCGGAACCTTTTTCCAAACGGCCATCGGAGATCAAACGATCCAATACAGCGGTTTCGTCATTTTGGGATTTGGCAATCAGGCTGTACAATCCCATCCCATTGACTTCCTCTCCGATTCTCAATATCATGTCCACTTCTATCATTTCAGGCCGGAAAAGACATCTCTTGGCCATCTCAATCTGATACTCTCTTCCTACCTTTTCCGCTATAAAAGGAATTTGATACAGAATTTCCATGTTTTGCCTGGGGAAACTCATGATTTTCTCTAGTTCCTCCCGAAGCTCTTCCGGTCGTTTCGCCAATTCTTCCGAAGCGAGTTTGGTGGCTTCGGTGGGTGTTCGGTTGCCCAAAATCATGCCCAGCAACTTTTCCGTTGGATAATCGGATAAATCGTTATTTTTCCGTTTCTGTTCAACACTTTCCAGATTCTCGAGCGCCATGTGGTCCTTCTGAGCTGAAGAAGCTGGATCCGCAATTTCCGCCGCTTGAATACAAATTGATTTTACAAATATCGTGATGAAAATAACGTATGAAAATTTCATGGGATTTCTTTCACTGCGGGATGCTGATAGGATCGATCGCGCTGATCTTTATTTATCCTTTTTGACCAAAGAACCGGATCGATATTAACGTTTCGATCATTAAGAAGGTTAAAATAAGGTTCATTATGATCGTCATGATCATCTTCATCGTCTTTGTATGCGAGAATGTGAAGCAGTTCATGCGCAGGGGTGCCTCCTGAAATAGGCCCTGCCGCAAAATTGATGAAGGCTTTGTTAAAATACTTACCATCAACCTCTCCTTCCTCGTGGCGGAGTTGATAAGGTGTGAGAGCGACCCCTCTTGAACTATATGCGAACTTTAAAAAGAATATATTGATTCCATTTGAATCGGTCGCATTAATAAATTGCTTGTATTCATCACTCATGGGACCAACGAGATATCCGTTTACGTGGACATTCCCGTCAAAGAGTCTCAAAATTCCTTCCCCTCGGTCTGGTGTCAACTGCGGCCACGCCATGCCTCCTACCGTCACGTTTATTTTCAGTCCGATCTGCGCGTAATGCTCCTTCATGATTTTCACGGATTTGTTGATTTCCTCGAGGGTATGAACATCCGGAATATTCATCCTGTAGAAATCCACGTCGATCTGCCTTTTTGCCGGAACCGGGATCTTCAGATTGAGTTCGTGCCAGGCTCCCTGGACCTTGATTCTTTTGACGATCAGGTTGCCTCCGAGCTGGATCTTGTGGGTGCGGTCGTTCTTCGCGTCGTCAACCCCGGCTCCCGAACCCGCGAAATCGTCGTCGTGGTCGTCGGCGACGAGGATCATCGACCCGCTGATCGCGTGATCGTCACCGCCGAGATCGATTTCGGTGGGATCGTCGTCGTAGGCGGGATCGGGGTTGTCGCCGGTTGCGATTTCGGCGGCGGTGACTCCAAGGTTCATACCTAATGGAACGTGCAGGTAGAACCGATCTTTGTCCCAATCGATGAAATCCGCTTTCACCTGCCCGTTGTTGAAGGTGCCTTCGAAGGCGTGCTCCCATTTGGCCACTTTCAGCTCGCGGGCATTCAAGAACTCCCCGTCGATCTGATCTCCCTCGGAATCGATTTTGGGAATGAGAATTTCCACGGGGACAAGGTAGGCGCTTTGGGAGAGGGTAGGTGTCGAGGGAGTAAGGTCCGTGACATCCGGATCGATCATTTCCGTTTGGGATTCGGTCCCGTTCGCTGGAATGACGAATTGCACGGGAGGGCGCAAGGTATAAGTGGGATTGGGGCTCGTAATTGGTGCGCTGTGAAGTGACAGCAAGTGGAGGAAAGTGAACTGCCGGGATTTGTTGATGGCTTCGGCGGCTTTGATTTTGACGCTGGATGTCTCCAACGTGCCTCCTTGGGGGACATGATGAACCGTGGCTACTCCACCGAACATGTGGGGTTCTCTCACGAAAATTCTGTCGAGCGAGAATCTTTCGGTTTTCGTGGTGGTTTCCCGGAATTCCATACCGCCTTGCTCCCTGGACACGCTGAGGGTGGTGGTTTCGATCTCGAAGAAAAGGGTGTCTTTCTCCAACGGTGAGGAGTCCACCGAATTCGGAATTCCGTCGCCGTCGTGATCGTCGGTGGTGGCATCGGGATCAGCCGAAACGCCCATCTGCCAGGCTTCGAGGACGGTGTGGGGGCCGCCCTGGAAGAGCAGGCTGGAAGGATCGGTGAGGGGATCGAAGCCGTGGGCGACGAGCCAGCCGTCCGCAATACCTGAATTTCCCGTCGAAAATTTCAGGGGGTTGGTGCCCAAGAGCAACTCGATTTCATTTCCGAGACCGTCCCCGTCAGCATCCCACATTTCATAAGAGACATCGGGAGGTTTCACAAGATCCGTGTGCCAGAGCCTTACGAAGAGCCTGTCGGCGGTGGAGCCGATATTGTGAGTGGTTTCCTGCCCGTTTCCGGCCTCGATCCACCCGGGTATCCAGTCCCAGTTCCGGAGGTCGATGGAGGTTTGCATGACAAGCGTCCTCCCGGTCGGCGAGGTAAAGCGGAGGAAGGCTTCGCCGGGCGGGATGACGATGACTTCGTTGGGTTGTTCGGGAAATTCCGATGGGTCGGCGGCAAGAAGGGGGGGCAGGGTGAAGAGGAGGAACATCGAACGTCGAACGCCCAACATCGAACGTCGAAGTGAAGAGAAAGGGAAAATGGAACGCCGGGGGTGGGGCATGGCTGGAAGTTGGAGGTTAGATGTTAAATGTTAAATGTTAGATGTTAAAGGTTATAAGTTAAAGATTGGGGATGGTGGGGTGGGCGGTGATGGAATTTCTTCCTTTCGATGTTCGATGTTGGGCGTTCGATGTTCGATGTTCACCGGGGGTTCACCGGGGCTGGAGCAGGCGGCTGTTGCGGTGGGGGCGTACCCAGATGCTGTGGTGCCGCGGGGGCTGCGGATTTTCACGCCTCCAAGCGGCTTTCGCTTGGAGGTGGCGGCGGCGAGCGCTTTGGAATTCAACGAGTCGCTGGTGTTCGGCAAGAATGATGTCGCGCAGGATGGTGGCGGGGGCGGCTCCGGTGGGGTCGTGCGGATCGCCGCGGGTGATGGCGATGGCGTTTTCCGGCAGGGCGGGGAGGAG
>CAZVSA010000096.1:0-13071 GCA_964629955.1 uncultured Luteolibacter sp. | reverse complement strand
GTCATCCGGCTACTTCCAGATGAAAAAAGAAGTCGCCGGCCGCTACCCCCGCCATCCCTGGCCGGACGACCCGGATTCCCACGTTCCTCCCAAGCGTTCCTGATGCGGATTTTCAGAAAAGCAGCACAGGTGTCCCGCCAAAAGGTCCCGGGAATCGCGGCGGCAACGCCGGAAGCGGGTTTCAAGCGGTAGGGATGGACCGCCGGGCCGTCCCACTTTTTCCCGGCAGGTGGGGGGCGTTCCGCGAGATTTCCGCTTTTTCCGCCGGATGCAGCTCCACCTGTTGCGAAGAGAGAATCACGGCGCGCCCGGCGGTCACGCCCTACCCGCCAAGCTCCCTTGGATCAGGCGCTGCTGGCGTCGGCTTTGGGACGGCGGATTTCCGGAGGAACGGGCGGGGATTCCGGGATGACCATTTCGATGGATTCCAGCGGCACCCAGCCGCGGGTTTGCGTGGCGAAGGCGACGTAGGCCCAGCGGCCGGTTTTCCGGACGATTTCGCAAAGAGAGCCGGGCGGGGCGTCGATGACCTCCGGTGCGGTGCGGGCGGCATCGGTGTGGAGAACGACTTTTTCCCCGACAATGACCGCCTGTCTCTCCACCGGAGCGAACGCGGAGTCATTGGGAAAATAATACCAGCCCAGCGCACCGGCCGATGCGGCGAGCGGACCGATCACCAGCGCGCAGACGGCGGCGACACGGATGCGCGCCCCGCGCCAGCTGGCGGGGAAAACGAGGGCGGCAAGAACGATCAGCCATGCACCGGTCCACAGCGAACCTTTCCAGAACGACAGCGGCAGTTTCGCGATGGCGTATTGGTAATTCGGCCTTTGCACGGTGATGGAGCCGTATTTGCGCTCGATGAAGCGGAGGTTCTGGCGGGCTTCCTGATGGGTGGCATCGCGGTGCAGCGCACGGCGGTAATACAACGCCGCGTGGCCGGGAGAGCCCATGCGGTAGCAGGCGTTGCCGATGTTATACAACACATCCGCGGAAAGGTGCTCGTATTTCGCCGCACCCAGCCAGACACGGACCGCTTCGTCGTAGCGGGCGGCTTCGTAGGCTTCCATGGCTTTGGAGGCATCCCCCGCGCGCGCCGCCGGAGATGCGGCGAGCCCCATGCCAAAGACGAAAAGCATGGCCATCGCGGCTTTGCGGAGAATTTTCACGATTTCATCGCGGCGGCGGCGGTCCAGAACCTGGCGCGGTTTTTCGGAACGGAAGCATACGGCGTCGCGCTCGGAGAGAATGCCCTGCAGGTCCGGATCCGGATGCGTGGCGAGCCATCGCTCGATGAAGGCGCCCGCGGCCTTGAGGAAGCCGGTGTCATCATCGGCGGAGGCGCGGCCGATTTCCCCGAGTTCCACGATGCGGCGGGCTCGGACGGGATCTTTCCGGAGAAGATGGGAAAAACGCATCCACAGGGCCTTCGCGATCAGCGCGAGCGCGGCGAGCGCCGCGACGAGGTGGCCGGACCAGGAGGGAATCGCAAGCCCCGGGGAGATGAAGAGCCGGGAGGGCCGGATGACGGCGAGGATGTCGGACATGCGCTCCACCGGAACGGCAAGAGTGGGCGGCGGGGCGAGGCCCTCGCTGAGGGAGGGGCCGCCGGGAACCATGTTGAGGGCGATCGGCTCGGAGGCGGCTGTTTTGTAGGTTTCATCCGCGGGATCGAAGTAGACGAGGCGGAAGGGAGGAACGGAGGACTTGAGCCCGAGCGGCCTCAGAAACTGGCGGAAGGTGACGAAGCCGGAGACCTTCCGGCGCTCGTCGCCGCGCTGGTTCGGGGTCACGTCGTAGGTTTTCCAGCCGTTGTCGTCGAGGAGCTTGGGAGGCTGCATGGTGTCGAGGTTTCCGCTGCCGCGGACGATCAGATCGACGGCGATGGGATCGCCTTCGCGGACTTCGGAATCGGAGACGCTGGCGCTGAGGGTGAAACTGCCGACCGCGTTTTCAAAACCGGAAGGAGCGCCATCCGGCAGCGGCCGGGATTCGAGTTCATGCTGCGGAGCATCGAGAAAAACCTCCTCGTAAAAATGCCTCTGGTAGCCGTCGAGAACAGTCTGGCGCAGGATCAGGCGGACGCTGGCGGGTCCGATGGAAACCGGGCCGGTGCGGGTGGGAGCGATCGAACTCACGTAGGCGAGGGAGATGTAGGGCCGGCCCAGCAGCATGAGCTGGTTGTGGGAATCGCCCGCCTCGAACCGCCAGGCGGCGACTCCATCGAGCTTGAACTCCGGGACGCCCCAGTCCTCCACAATGCGGGCCTCGTCCACGGGGATGTAGATTTTCACTTCGGCGGGGACGGTCTGCCCGAGGTAGGGCTGGTCCTCCAACACGTGGAAGGAGCTGGCGTAGCGCATCGTCCTGCCTCCGGCGGCGATTTCGGCCCAGCGCAAATCATCCGGATCGAACACGACAAACTCGACGGGTTCGGTCGTGGTCATCCGGCCGCCGATGGAAACCTCGATGGGCGGGATCACATGCCTGCCCACCTCGTAGCTGGAAACCACGTAGCGGAAGGAATGTTCGATCGTGCGCCTTCTGCCCGGGAGCATCCGCGCGTCTCCGCCGAACCCCGCATCCTGGATCTCCACGCCGGGCAGGGAAGGAATCCGGGGCTGCCGGTCCGGGTTTCCGCCGATGGCGCTGATGCGGAGGATGGCCTGCTCTCCCCGTGCGAGGAAGCGGGTGGACAGGTTCGCCGAGGTTTGCGCCCCGCCTTCCGTTAGAAGGAGAAGCCATGCCATGAGGATGGGAAGGACTCCGCTGGAAATGCTGCGTAGGTTCATGGGATTCACGGGTTACCAATCTTTCTCGGGGTTCATGAAATCGCGGCGTCCGCTGCGGAGGCGTCCGCGTTCCAGATCCGCGTTTTCGCGGAGAATGCGCCGTGCCCGGTCTTCCGGCGATTCGTTCGGGTCGGAGTCTCCGTCGCCGTCGCTGCCATCGTTCGGATCTTCTTCCTCGCCCTCGCCTTCGTTTCCGTCCTCGGTTTCCTCGTCGCCGTCGCCGGAGCCTTCCTCGTTTTCGTTTTCATCGCCGCTGCCCTCGCCGGGCTCGCCTTCCTCCCCGCCGCCTTGTCCTTCGCCCTCCCCTTCCTCGGGTTCTCCCTCGCCTTCTCCGGGTTCGCCGGGCTGGGGCTCGCCTTCCCCGGGCTGGGGCATGGATTCCTCCGCTTCGTCTTTTTCCTCCTCCATCAGCTCCCGCAGGCGGCGCAGGTAGGTCATGGTGGTTTCGCGGTTGCGCGCGGCGGCTTCATTGGAGGGGGACAGTTCGAGCGACGATTCGTAGTGCCGGACGGCATCGGCCCAGTTGACGATCATGGAGTCGATGCGGGTGAAGCCTTCGGTCTCGCCGCTGTCGGGAACCTCGCCCTCGGCCAGTTTCGCGAGGCGTTCGCGGACGAGGGTGTCGAAGCGGTCGAGGTCGGGAATCTGCTCGGGATCGCCGGGATAGGATTCTCCGGAAAGACCCTGCCAGCCGAGTTGGAAAAGCGAGTTGCCGAGGCCGAGGTGCCCGTTGGAAATGACTTCCGGATCGGTGCCGCGCAGGGCCTCGCTGTAGGCGGAGCGCGCGCCGCGATAGTCCCCGGCATGGTAGGCGGCGGAGCCTTCGCCGAGGCGGAAACGCGCGGCGCGCCCGTCGAGCCGGGTGGATTCGGCGAGCTTGCGGTAGCTGTCCCTCGCCTCCTCGTAGCGCTGCTCCTTCAGCGCCTCGCGCGCGCTGGAAGGGGTGTCCGCCCGGGCGGGCGCCGGGCCGAGGAAAAATCCGGAAACGGCGAGAACGGTGGCGGCACGCATTCCTCTCCAACGGGTGCCCGCCAGGATCGATCCGCCGAGGAAGAGGATGCCGGGGAGCAGCAGCCATTGGTAAAACTCGAACATGACCCGGCGCTCGCGGCCCTGCATCTCGAACGAATCCAGATCCTGCGTGGCGGAGCGGACCATCGCGGGGATGTCCATCGCGGAACCGGCGAGCGCGTAGCGCCCTCCGGTGTCGGTGGCGAGCTTCCGCATCACCTCCGGCTGGAGGCGGCTGAGCACTTCGTTTTCCGTCCCCCATCGCCCGCCGGGGGACTCCCGGGGCGGCACGAATCCGCCATCCTCGGTGCCCACGCCGATGGCGAAAATGTAAACCCCGGAGCTTTCCGCCTCGCGGATCATCGCGGGCAGATCGCCCTCGTGGTGCTCCCCGTCGCTGATGAAAACGAGCGCGTTGTTCTTCTGCCCGGTTTCCTTGAGGGTGGTGATGGCCAGGCGGAGGGCGGCGGCCAGATCGGAACCGCCCATGGTCGCCCAGTCGGGGTGGATCTGTTCCACGGTCTCGCGGACGGCGGCGTGATCGATGGTCAGCGGCGCGTGCAGAAACGCGCTGCCGGCGAAGCCGATGAGGCCGATGCGGTCCTCCGGCATGGTTTCCAGCATTTCGTAGATGATGATCTTCGCCTGCGAGAGGCGGTCCGGCTTCACATCGCTGACGAGCATGCTGCGCGAGATGTCCAGGGCGATGAGGATGTTTCGCCCGAGCACCTGCTCGGTGGTGGTCCCCGCGTCCCCCTGGGGCCGGGAGAGGGCGCCGGCCATCACGGCGAGAGCGGCGAGGAGAAGGAAAAAGGCCAGCCAGCGCGGGAAGGTGCCGGATCGTTTCAGCAACGCGCTCCGCAGGCGCGGGGCCACGAACGGCTGCCACCGTTTTTTCCGGAGCCGGGCGATCAGGATCGCGCCCACCGCCAGCAAGGGGAGGAGGAGCAGCAGCAGGAGCCATCCGGGTTGCGCGAGATGCATGGAAAATCAGGAAGTGATCGGAGGGGTGAGGACGAAATATACCGAGGAACCGAGGACCGCCAGAACGGCGATGCCAAGAAACCACGGAAACAGCTCCGTGTCATCGATCACGGTGAGGGTCTTGGTTTCCGTTTTCTCCAGCCGGTCGATGGTGTCGAAGGTGGTTTCCAGGGCGGAGAGGTTCTGTGCCCAGTAATGCTCCGCGCCGGTCATCTCCGCGATTCTGCGGAGCGTGGGCAGATCGAACTCCTGGCGCGGGAAACGCTGGATGTTGCCCGGGACGCGGCCATCCTCGGTGCCGATGGCGACGGTGTAGATCTTGATGCCGAGGGTCTTCGCGTGTTCCGCGGCTTCCAGAGGGGAAATTTTCCCGGAGTTGGACGCGCCATCGGTGAGAAGAACGATGATTTTGCTTTTCGCATCGCGGGCATCCAGGCGGCTGGCGGCGGCGGCGAGGGCGGAACCGATGGCGGTGCCCTGCTCCTGGACGGTGCCGTCGCCGTGTTCATTGAGCTTGAGGCTGTCCAGCCCGCGCCGGAGCCACTGGTGATCGAGCGTGACCGGGCTCACGGAAACCGGCCTGCCGGCGAAGGCGACGAGCCCCAGCCGGTCGTCGGGGCGGCGGCTGATGAAGTCGTCCACCACCTTTTTCGCCACATCGATGCGCTGCACCGGACGACCGTTCTGGATGAAATCGTCGATGAGCATCGAGAGCGAGACATCGAAGGCGATCATGATGTCGATGCCGCTGGCGGTGCGGCTCTGGTATTGCTCGCGCCAAACCGGCCTGGACATGGCGAGAATCGCGAAAAACAGGGCGAGGAACGCGAGCGGAATCCCGAGATTCCATGCCGTGTGGCGGACCCTCCGGCCGAGGCTGACGAGCACGGAGAGATGGGAAAAGGTGACCGCCGCCTCCGCGCCGCGCCCCCTGCGGAGGAAGAGCAGGAGGATGGCCGGGAGGAAAAGCAGCAGCCAGCCCGGGCTGGCGAAGCGGAAATGTTCCAGAAAAGCACTCATGCGGCGAAGCCTTGGTGAAAGGTTCCGAGCAGCGATTCCGCCTCGCCGCGGACGCTGGCGGGATCGGCCTCCGGGGTGTCCGGCGAGTATTTCATCGCCGCGAGGGTTGCGAAACCGGATTCCGAAGCGGAGCGGGCGGCGGGAGAAAGCGCCTGGAGGGAATCGCTGCGGGAAACGAATTCCTCGTGGGTTTCAAAAAGGGCCGGATCACGCGCGGCGATGGAAAGGTATTTCCGGAGGATGAGGGATGCGCGGGTGGCGGCGTCGCGGGCATCGGAAGCGTCCATGCGGGCGAGCGCGGTGCGGGCTTCCTCGAAGGCGGCGGCGCGTTCGGCGAGGGGATCGATGGTGTGGCGTTTGCGGCGGAATTTCAGGACGAGGAACACAAACAGCCCCGCGACCAGCATCACGGCCAGCAGGATCATCCACGGCTCCACGAGGGGGCCGGGGAGCAGCGCCTCGGGCAAGGCGGGATCCAGCAATTCCAGTGTGGGGGCGGCCTCTTCCATGAAAAATCGGTCAGCGGTTTCGTTTGCGGCTGCGGCGTTTGAGCAATTGGTGCAGGGCGGCCAGCGTGTCGCCGTCGGTCCGCAGGTCGGCGCAGTCGATGCCGTGCTTTCTGAAAATCGCCACCACGCCCTCGCGATGTCTCCGCATCAGTTTTTCGTAGCCCATGCGGAGGTTCGGATTGCCGGTGTTCACCAGAATTTCGAAGCCGGTTTCCGGATCGATCATCACCACCCTTCCGGCGTTGGGGAGCTTCTTTTCCAGCGGATCGATGACGCGGAGCCCGATGGTCTCGTGCTTGCGGGCGAGCTTCCCGAGAGGTTTTTCGAGAGGATCGGAAAAGAAATCCGAAATCAGGAATACGATCGATTTCCGGCGCAGCGTGCGGACGAGAAAATCGCAGGCCGCCGCAACGGAAGTGCCGGGCCGGAGAGGTTTCGTGACGAGAATTTCCCGGATCATGCGCAGGAGGTGCCGCGATCCCTTCGCCGGAGGGATGAACAGCAGCGGCTCCCCGGCGAAGACCAGCAGGCCCACCTTGTCGCCGTTCTGAAGCGCGCTGAACCCGAGGACGGCGGCGGTTTCCGCCGCGACCTCGCGTTTGCTCAAATCCACGCTGCCGTAGTCCGCGGAGCCGGAAACATCCACGGCGATCACGACGGAGAGTTCGCGCTCCTCGCGGAATTTCCGCACGAACGGCTGGTTCATCCTCGCGGTGACGTTCCAGTCGATGAAGCGCACCTCGTCCCCGTGCTGGTATTCGCGGAAATCATCGAAATCGAGCCCCTGCCCGCGGAACGATGAGAGGTATTCGCCGGAAAACGACTCGCGCACCAGCCGCCGCGCCTTCAGCTCGAGCTTCCGCACCCGGGCCATCATTTCCTCGATCTGGTCGTCTGTTAGCACGCTTGTGTTTAAATTCTAAATCTTAAGCACGAAATTCTAAACGAAGACTGCATCCCAAGCATCTTCCCCCTACGTTTCGGCCCTCTTCGTTTCGGATTTCATGCTTGAGATTTCATGCTTTCTCAAGGAACCGGCACCTTGTGGAGGATGCGCTCGATGATCGAGTCGGTGGTGATTTCCTCCGCCTCCGCCTCGTAGGTGAGGAGAATCCGGTGGCGCAGAACGTCCAGCGCCATGTCCTTCACATCCTGCGGAGTGACGAACGCACGGCCCTGCATGAAAGCCCGCGCCCGGGCGGTGAGGGCGAGATTGATCGTGCCCCGCGGGGAGGCGCCGGCGCGGAGCTGGTTTTTCAACGGGGCGTCCACCTTCGCCGGGAAACGGGTCGTGTGGATGAGTTCCACGATGTACTGGCGGATCGCGGGATCGATGTAGATCTCGTTCACCAGCGCGCGCGAGTTCGCGATCTGCTCCGGGTTGGCGACGGTGCTCGTCTGATAGGCCGGCGCGGAGGTGGCCATGCGGTCGAGGATGGCGAGTTCCTCGTCCTTTGTCGGATAACCCACGGTGACTTTGAGCAGGAAGCGGTCGAGCTGGGCTTCCGGGAGCTGATAGGTTCCCTCCTGGTCGATCGGGTTCTGCGTCGCGAGGACGAGAAACGGCTCGGGGAGCTTGTAGGAACGCTCGCCGAGGGTGACCTGCCGCTCCTGCATCGCTTCGAGAAGCGCGGACTGGACCTTGGCCGGGGCGCGGTTGATCTCGTCGGCGAGGATCAGGTTGTTGAAGATCGGGCCGAGCTTCGGCTCGAATTTCGTCTCCTGCGGGTGATAGACCATCGTGCCCACGAGGTCGGCGGGCAAAAGATCGGGCGTGAACTGGAAACGCGCGAAAGACGCGTGCAGGGAGCCGGAAAGGGCCTTCACCGCGAGGGTTTTCGCCAGTCCGGGGACGCCTTCCAGCAGGATGTGGCCGTTGCAGAGCAGGCCGATCAGCAGGCGGTCCACCAGCCGGTCCTGGCCCACGAGGACCTGTGCCATTTCGTTCTTCACGGCTTGAATCCAGCCGCTTGATTCCGCGATACGTTCTTGCAGGTGTTCCGTAGTCATTCGATTTAACTGCCCGAGCTTGTCATTCTGGGAGCCCGGCGCAACCGGCAAAGCGCAACCACCGGGAAATCCTGTTTCCGGCATTTGGAAAAACATCCGGGGCGGCCCTCCCGCGAAAGGAAAACGCCGCGGTTCCGAAAACGGCCGCGGCGTCCGGGGGCGATGGATTCAGGGGAAATTCAGGCGGGATTGCGGCGGCGCAACAAGAGGGTTCCGGCAAGACCGCTCAAAAGGAGGACGGAGGCCGAGGGCTCCGGGATCAGGGTGACGTAAACACCGTCCTCCGTTTCATTCAGATGGAACATGGAGGGATCGGAAATGCCGTTGTATTTGATCGCGCCGTTGCTGAGGAAGGGATTCAACACCGCGATGGTCGAATCCCGGAAAAGGAAAACCCCCGTGGATTCTTCCGTGAAATTGATTCCGTTGTCCCCGCCGGTGCCCCAGAAACCGTTGAAGGAGGTGCTGCCATCGAGGGAAAGGAGGCCTCCCGAGAAGTCGATGTTCCCCGCCCCTCCGAAGGAGAAGAGCCGGGCATGCAGCGAACCGCCGGACATCTGGAAGGAAGAGGACAGGACGAACTCGTTGGTCACGTTGATGGTTGCCGTGCCGCCGACCGTGAACGAATCCGACGCCCCGCCGAAGATGAGATGATTTCCGATGTTTACCGTTCCGGTTCCCTCCAGGGTGAAGGTTCCGTGGCTCGCATTGTGTTCGAAGTTTCCGCCGGCACCGCTTCGCAGGGTGGCCGTCCCTCCCGTGACGATGATGGAGGAACCACTGTCCCGGACAATGTTTTCGGAAGTGCCGTGATGGAAGCTGCCCGCCGTTACCTGAAGGGTTCCGCCGCCAAGTTGCACCCATGCCGCACCGCCGGTTTGCGTCCAGCTTCCTCCGTCGATGTGAAGCATGTTGCCGTTCCTGATTTGAAGGTCCCCGGCCGCTGCCGGGTAAATCACGCTTCCGGAGCCGATGTACGCGGTGTCGCCGCCCGTGTTGGTATTGGGGACCCCGGCGGGATCCCAGTTCGCGGGGTTGTTGTATTGGTCATCGTCAGCGCCCGTCCAGGAGACGAGGGCCGCACACGCGGGATGGGCGGAGACGACCGCCAGCAGGAGAGCGGTGATGGGGAGACGGGTGGATTTCATGGGTTTTTGTTGTTGGGGATTATTCGGGGGTGGGTTGGAGGGTCTTGGCACGTTCCCGGGCGGCTTCCGCGGGTTTCCAGAACCAGCCCTGCTCGTCCCAGCATTGCGCGTGGGAGAGATTTCCGGTCAGAAACCGGTAGGCGGTGAGCGCTTCTTCCTTCTTGCCCTCCGCTTCAAGCGACTGCCCGAGGATGTAGTAGCAGACGCCGACGTCATTGAGCGCCCACTTTGCATGGATTTCCTCGTGGTCCGTGGCGGGATCGCCTTTCTGCATCTCCAGAGCCTGGGATTGGTACATCCCGATGCATTTTCTCGCATAGGCCTGTGCCTCCGGATGCTTCCCGGCACCGAAAGCGGCCCATGCGCCGCGGGCAAGGGTTGCGGAAGAGGAATCGCCGAAATCGGGTTCCTCATTGGTCGTGTTTTCCTTTGCTTCGGCTTCTGCGGAAGTTGCAGGCCGGTTCTCTTCCTCCCCGGAGAACGCCGGGGGATTCACGAGAAACAGGATTGCGGCGGCGGCAAGAGGAAAAGGTTGCTGCATGAAAGCGATGGGTTGGGCGTCTTCCGGTCAGAGAGAAGGCCAGAAGAAGTAAAATCGAAAATTCCGGAATCCGTCAAACAAAAATGCAATTTTATGCAATATAAATCTGGCTTTGGAACGGTCGCTGCAGGAGTCCTGCCTCCATTGTGGCGTGGCAGCATCATTCCTCCATCTCCATGTCCTCCTTGAGCCGCCGCACGATGTCCATGTTTTCATGGAGAACGCTGATGATCGCGATCCGCTCCTGAATCTCGCGAAAGAAAACGAAGTGGTGGCCGCTGCGGACGAAAAACACGCCGGGCAGCCGTACATCCCTCACTCCCCGCCACTGATGACGCCGCGCACCGAGCCCGTCCACGCAGGTCGCAAGCCCGCGCAAGTAGCGGTCCGCCTGTTCCTCTCCCCATATCCCGAAGGTGTAGTCCCAGATTTCGGCAAGACGAATCCGTGCCGCCTTGTGAACGAGCGGAGGCTTCATCGGGCGCTCCTGCGGCGCTTGGCGTCCCCGATGACCGCTTCGATGTCGAGGGGAACGAAATCCTCCAAGGGAGCTTCCGCCCCGGCCTTGAGTTCGCGGTACAAGTCTTCCGCCTGCCGTTCCCGCTCGCGCTCGTAATCGTGGCGCACCAGATCGCGGATATACTCGCTGGTCGACTGATAGACGCCGCCGGGACCGGTGCGCGTCTGAATGAACCGCTGAAGCGGTCCCGCGAATCGAACGTTGATGCCTTCCGCCATGATGGAACCTTCCGTGGACTTCCCGGACGAACTCTGCCACTTGTCCGCGGATCGGTCAAGTTTGTGGGACAAACATCCGGAAACCGCTTGCGATCCCTGTTGGAAGTCTCACTTCCCGGCGGCGGCATGGGAGATGTCTTCCAGGGCCTCGGTCAGACCGTAGTTCCGCGGGATGCCGCGTTCGCCGAGAGCCACGCCCATGCTGAAATGATCCAGACTCGCCAGCTCCGCCGCCTGACCGAAAGTCAGCCAGCCATTGGCATAGTAGCGGCAAGCCAGCTCGATCTGCATGTGACGCTCGCGCTCTCCCGGCCCCAAGGGCAGGGAGGCGAGCGTTTCGTCATCGAGTTCCAGCGTGATGCTCATATCTGAATGTGCGGGTTGGGCGGGGCCCCGTCAAGGAGGCGGCTTTTTACGACAGGGCAGGACAGGGGTTCTTCCTTGCGGGACGGCCGGAGAGCGATCACCGTCCGGCATGAGTTCATTCGAGGCGAAGGTCCGCGAGACGCTGGCGAACCCGTTGAATCAGGGCGAAATCGCGGATGCGGATGCGGTGGGAACCGTCGGCTCTCCCGAGTGCGGGGACATGCTCCGGATGTGGCTGAAATTCACCGAGAAGGACGGCAAGAGGGTGATCGACCGCGCCTCGTTCCAGGCATTCGGCTGCCAGACGGCCATCGCCGTCGCCTCGATGGCCACCGAGCTGCTCCGGGGAAAAACCGCGGAGGAGGCGAAGACACTCTCGGCCCGCGACCTGTCCGGCGATCTCGGCCCCCTGCCTCCCATGAAAATCCATTGCGGCCAGCTCGTGGAGGGAGCGCTGCGGAACGCGCTGGACCAGGCGCCCGGAGATCCTCCCTCCGGACCAGCCACCGCTCCGGCCCCGACCCTCCTGGCGGGAATCCGGGAAAACTCGGGCAAAAAACTGCGGATCGTTCCCCTCGATTGATCGGAACCACGAGGAACCGGCGGTTTTCATGATCCAGCCCCCCGAAGAACCGTGCTAGAACTTCAAGACGTCCGCTTCACGATCCGCAAGGATGGCGCCGAGGTCCACCTGGTGGACGAGGTGACCCTCAAGGTTCCCAAAGGACATTTCATGGCCATCGTGGGGCCTTCGGGCTGCGGGAAAACCACCCTGCTCAAAACCATCGCGGGGCTGAATCCCGAATCGTCCGGCGCTCTTTTCTGGGATGGCAGGAATCTGTCGGAGGATTCGGATTTCGCTCCGTCGGAGATCGGCTACGTGCCGCAGTTCTCGATCGCCTACGATCCGCTCACGGTGGACGAATCCGTGGAGGCCGCCACCCGCCTCCGCGTCCGCACCGGAAGCACGGAGGAACTGGACAAAAGAATCGACCGCGTGCTGGAGGAAACCGGCCTGGCCCCCATCAACGACCGGATGGTGAAGGTTTTGTCGGGCGGGCAGAAACGCCGGCTGGGCCTTGCGATGGAGCTTGTTTCCGATCCCAGGATTCTCCTTTGCGACGAGGTGACTTCCGGACTCGATCCCCGTTCGGAACGGGAGATCGTCCGGCTCCTGCACGATCTCTCGCGGAAGGATGGCAGGATCGTCCTTTCGGTGACCCATTCGCTCGCCCATCTGGAGCTCTACGATTCCGTTCTCGTCCTGCACGAGGGCAGGGTGGCGTTCCATGGGCCTCCCGATCAGCTCACCCATTATTTCTCCGTGAAGGATACGGAGGAGGTCTATCCCCGGCTGGCCACCCAGCCCTCCGAGTGCTGGAAGGCCTCATGGAACAAGCACGGCGGATCCTATCAGAAAATGCTCGAAAGAAAGCGCGAGCGTCTGATCGCCGCGGGAGATCTCCACCCCGGCGACGCGTACGGCGCGGGCGGGGAAGATTCCCCCTCCACCGGCGGGAGCGTTTCCGAAGCCCCTCCGCTGCCCGGTTTTTTCAGCCAGCTGACCACGCTGTTGTCGCGCAGGTGGCGGATTTTTTTCCGGGACCGGGGGCAGGTGCTTCTCCAACTGGCGATTTTGATCTGCTTTCCGATTCTCGTGACGCTGTTCAGCGACAGGGCCTCGGAAAACATCCGGCGGATGTCCGATACCCGGCAGGCCGACGTTTTCGCGGAGATCCAGGAACAGCAGAGCGTCCGGGCGGATCAGGCAAAGGTGGGCTCGGCGATTTCCGGGATCATCATGTTCCAGGTGATCCTGCTCGCGCTCATGGGCTCCAACAACTCCGCCCGCGAGATCGCCGGGGAAAGACCCATTTACGAAAAGGAGAAATTCGGAGGATTGCGCCCCTCCGCCTACCTCGCGTCGAAGGTCGCGTTCCTCTCCTGCCTCG
>CAZVSA010000095.1:10908-13252 GCA_964629955.1 uncultured Luteolibacter sp. | reverse complement strand
CCCTTTTGCAACCCCTCAAACGACTTCCGGGTTTGACTAACGGAGCCCTGGAGGGAAAATCCGGCCATGTACGAAGCCAAAGGCCGGCTGAAAATGATCGGAGAGGTCCAGACTTTCCCCAGCGGATTTTCCAAACGGGAATTTGTCATCACCACCGCTCACGACAAATATCCCCAGGACATCAAATTTGAAGTCGTCAAAGACCGGTGCTCCCTGCTGGACACCTTCGCGGAAGGACAGGAAGTGGAGGTCGCCTTCGACATCCGCGGCAACGAATACAACGGAAAATACTACGTGAACCTCGCATGCTGGAAACTCCAGCCCGCGCAGGGAGCGGAATCATCCGAATCGTTCTCATCCGGAGATCCCGAACCATCCGCAGCCGAACTGCGGAACGAAGGCGACTTCGATGACGCGATCCCGTTTTAGGTTTGGAATCTCATCTTCCGGGGACCGCACGCGCCCTCGCGTGCTGTTTCCGGCGCCTTCGCCGAAAACGGGCTGACATCTGCGGGAAGTTTCCCGGATGCGGGACGGCGTGGTCATACCAGCTCCCGGAACGCGGGAGGTGGCAACCAATGATCGCCACCACATGGTGGCGGAAAACGAAAAAAGCCCGGCCATGAAAATCCCCGGCAGGGCAGCCGGAATCATCTCCATGGGCAGGGCTTGATCGGATACTCCGGATTTCCGGACCGGTTCCGAATTCAGAAAAGCTTCAATAGCCTCCCTGATAACGGCGGCGGTTTTGCTCGTCGCGGGAACTTCCGATAGCGCCACCGGTAAGCGCACCCGCACCGGCTCCGATAGCCGCTCCTTCAAGGGCGCGACCGGACTGATGCCCGATGATCCCGCCGGCGGCGGCTCCGACGAGCCCGCCCGTGGCAGCTCCACTCTGTGTATTCGGGCCCATATCCGCACAACTGGACAATGCAATGGCGGACACGACGGTGATAAGAGAAACAGGAAGCGTTTTCATATTGTTTGGTTTCGTTGGAATTTAACTAATCCGTAAAAAACCTCAAGGATTTTTCCCGGGCACATTATTCGGACGCATTATGCCACCAATCATTCAATTCGGTTGAAAAAAATTTCCGCAAAAGTTGATGCTTCATTTCCCGTCACCTTGCGACATGGTTGCGGGCATGTCGCTTGAGGTCTCGACGCCCGCCCTGTTGTTCCCCGCGATCAGCCTGCTGTTCCTTTCCTATACGAACCGCTTCCTCCACCTCGCCGCGCTCATCCGGCAACTGCATTCGGATTGGCTGAGGGAGGGCGACGCGACTCTCCGGGCGCAGATCGACAACCTTCGCCAGCGATTGAAACTCATCCGGACCATGCAGCTTCTCGGGGCCTTCAGCCTTCTGGCCTGCGTGATCTCCATGCTGGCGGTCATCTTCTCCCGCCAAAACCCCGCCATCGCCGCTTTCGTAATCGCCCTCGCAATGATGGCGGGCTCCCTCGGCTGTCTCGTTGTGGAGGTGTGGATTTCCGGCGGCGCCCTCGCCATTCTGCTCAGGGCCGTGGAAGGAAAATCCGCTCCGCCGCCTCCATGAGGTTTCCCGCACTTCTCTTTTCGCATTTTTAATCCCCTTGACTCTCCACGGTGCCTGCGGCCCCTTTTGCAACAAGGGGTTTTCCCCGTTTACCGACCAACAAGCCATGAGCCCGTCATCCACCAGAGCCACGTTCAGCATTCCTTCGATCATCGCCATCATTGCGGCGATTTTCAGTTTCACCACCGGAGCCCTCTTGGGATTCGTTCTCGCCGGCATCGCCATTGTCATGGGTCTCCTCGGCCTTCTGCTCTCCCTGTCCCCGCGGATTCGCGGAGGAATGATCAGCATTCTCGGGATTTTCGCCGGAGCCATCGGCGTTCTTGCCGCCGTCGTCAAAGCGATCATGTGGATCGCCGGCTGAGATTTCCGCGAAACCGGCCATGAAGGCGTTTTACTGCCAGCAATGCAACGAGCACCTGTTCTTCGAGAATTCCGTCTGCCTTTCCTGCGGCAGCGCCCTGGGCTTTCTTCCCGATTTTCTCGATCTTTCCGTCATCATTCCGGACGGGGGGAACGGCTGGTCGGGCATGCTCCCGGCCGCCTCCGGAAAAACCTACCGGAAATGCCGGAATGACCAGACCGAGCAGACATGCACCTGGCTGGTGCCCGCCGACGATCCCAACCCGTTTTGCCAAAGCTGCCGCCTGAACCGCACGATCCCCGATCTCGGCACCGGAAACCACCGGGCCTTGTGGCGCAAAATGGAACTCGCCAAACGGAGGCTCGTTTACAGTCTTCTCAAGCTCGGCCTTCTCCGCCTTCTGGTTGTTCAGGGTGGCTTCCAG
>CAZVSA010000095.1:0-10898 GCA_964629955.1 uncultured Luteolibacter sp. | reverse complement strand
TCAAGCTCGGCCTTCCCGTCATTCCGAAAGCGGAGGATGCCGCCAACGGGCTGGCATTCGATTTCCTCGCCGACGCCTGTCCTGAAACATCCGTCGGCGAGCGCATCCTCACCGGCCATGCGGAGGGAGTGATCACGATCAATCTCGGTGAAGCCGACGATGCCGTGCGCGAAAAAAACCGGCTCGATCTCCAGGAATCCTACCGCACCCTGCTCGGCCATTTCCGCCATGAATCCGGCCACTATTACTGGGATCTCCTGGTGCGGAACCACCCGGGGATCGATTCGGTCCGCGCGGTGTTTGGCGACGAACGCTCGGACTACGCCTCCGCCCTCCAAAATTACTATGCGAACGGTCCCATGGCGAATTGGAGCGGTTCCTTTGTCACGCCCTACGCTTCTTCGCACCCCTGGGAGGATTGGGCGGAAACATGGGCGCACTATCTGCATATCATCGATACTCTGGAAACCGGGGCCGCGGCCGGGTTGCAGGTTTGCGCGTTCCACGGCCATCGCTCGATCATGAATCCCCTGAAAAACCATATCGAGGCGATCCTCGAAGATTGGCACGCGGTCCGGTTCATCATCAACAACCTCAACCGCAGCATGGGAATGCCCGATCCCTATCCGTTCGTGCTTTCCGATTCCGCCGCCGCGAAACTGGCCTTCGTCCACCAGTGGGTCGCGGACGCAAGAAATTTCCGATCTTCGGGAAATTCTGGCACGCTCATTGCTTGATTCTTTTCGTTGCGACGTCACAGGCGGTCCGACTGAGATGCTCAAGGGTTAATGGGTTTTCCCCGGAGATGATCAGTCGGGCCGCTTTTTCCTTCTTCCCCGATTGATTCCATTGCCCGGGAAAACGTGACAAACACGTCACACCTTGCGGTTTGGGATTCTGGCACGCACCATGCTTTTCTCCTGGCGTCGCGACGCTCAAAGGCGGTCCGGTTGAGATGCCTCCTGGTTAATGGGTTTTCCCGGGGGATGATCAAGCGGGCCGCCTGTTGCTTTCGCGGTCGCTACGCCAGAAGGTCCTTCACCACCTTGGCGGGCTCCACACCGGTGAGCCTCTGATCCAATCCCTGGAACTTGAACGTAAGGCGCTCGTGATCCACTCCCAGAAGGTGCAGGATGGTCGCGTTGAGATCGCGGATGTGCATCGGATCCTTCACGATGTTATAGGAATAATCATCCGTTTCCCCATAAACGCTCCCGGCTTTGACCCCGCCGCCCGCCATCCACATGGAGAAACAACGCGGGTGATGGTCCCGGCCATACTTGTCGGCGCTCAAACCTCCCTGCGAATAAACCGTGCGCCCGAACTCCCCTCCCCACACCACGAGGGTGTCGTCCAGAAGTCCGCGCATCCGCAGATCCGCGATCAGCGCCGCGGTGGGTTGGTCAATATCCTCGCAGAGAATCTTCATGCGGTTCGGAAGATCGTCATGGGTGTCCCAGCCCCTGTGGAAAATCTGGGTGAAGCGGACGCCCCGCTCCGCCATCCGGCGGGCCATCAGGCAGTTGTAGGCATAAGTTCCCTGCTCTTTCGCCTTCGGTCCGTACATCTGCCAGACCGACTCCGGCTCATCCGAAAGATCCGTCAATTCCGGCACCGACGCCTGCATCCGGAACGCCATTTCATACTGCGCGATGCGTGCGTTCGTCTCAGGGTCTCCGATGCGCTCGTGGAGCTGGCGGTTCATTTCATTCACCCCGTCGATCATCGCCCGCCGCAGTTCGCGCGGGACCCCTTTCGGATTGGACAAATGAATCACCGGATTGCCCCCGGATCTGAGCGCGACCCCCGCGTGCTCCGGGGAAAGAAATCCCGCCGACCACAAACGGGAGGACAGCGCCTGGATGTTGGTGAACAGCGGCAGCTTCGAGGTCAGCACCACAAACGTCGGCAAATCGTCGTTCATCGAGCCGAGCCCGTAGGAAATCCAGGAACCGATGGATGGCTTTCCCGGAACCATGTTTCCCGAGTTGATCAACAGAATGGCGGGCTCGTGGTTGATCGCATCCGTATGAAGCGAACGGATCACCGCAAACTCGTCCGCCACCTTCGCCGTATGAGGAAACAAATCACTCACCCAGTGCCCGGCTTTTCCATGCTGCTGGAAATTGAAAATCGAGGGAGCGACCGGAAAACGTGTCTGGGAAGCCGTCATCCCCGTCAGCACCTGCCCTCCGCGCACCGACTCCGGCAAATCCTGGTCGAACCTCTCCGCTAGCCCCGGTTTGTAATCCCACGTCTCAAGCTGTGACGGCGCGCCCGCCATGAACAAATAAATCGCCCGCTTCGCCTTCGGTGCGAAATGCGGCAGCGTGCCGAAACCGTGCTCCGCGGCCTGGGCCGTCCCCCAATCCCCGCGCCCCAGCATTCCCGCGATCCCCGCCCATGCCAGCGATTTCCCCGCGCGGCTGAGGAACTGCCTCCTTGTCGCAAGGGTCAGCCACTCCGCTTTCAGGGAATCCGGCACCGGAAGATTCATCACCGAAGGGCCTTCTCCTCCAAGATCGGAACAGAGGTTTGACATGGATTTCATTGGATTCGGCTTCATTTGGTCAGGGTTTCGTCCAGGTTCAGAAGTTGGTTGGCGACCATCGTCCAGGCCGCCGTTTCAGTGGGGTCGAGGTCCGGATTGGATGGAGCTTCCCCCGTGCCCAGCAGATCGAGCGCGTCCTGCGGATTGTCCCGATAGTGTTTTTCGTAAATCGCCAGGCTGCGGGACATCCCCGCGGTTTCCTCCTCGTCAAGCGGCCGGGAAAGCAGGATCTCCGCCATGAAGTGGATGCGAGCCTCCGCATCGGAAGCGTGAAGAATCGCCCGCTCGGCCAGCTTCCGGGCGGCTTCCACGAACTGCGGATCGTTCATGCTCACCAGCGCCTGCAACGGCGTGTTCGTTCTCGCCCGGCGGACGCACACCACCTCCCTCGCCTGGGCATCGAACGTCTCCAGCGACGGCGGCGGCGCGAATCGTTTCCAGAAAATATAAAGCGAGCGCCGGTAAAGAGCCTCCCCCTTGTCCTGCTGATACTTCAGGGTGTTGGATTCCGGCATCGACACCGCCTCCCAGATTCCTTCCGGCTGATAGGGTTTCACGGGAGGCCCTCCCACCCGGTCCGCCAACAGACCCGAAGCCTGCAAAGCGGTGTCCCGCAACACCTCGCCATCCATGCGGAAACGAGGCCCCCTGGAAAGCAAGCGGTTGTCCGGATCTTTCTCCAACCTCTCCTGTGTCACCTCCTGGCTCTGCCGGTAGGTGGCCGAAGTCAGAAGGAGCTTGTACATGTGCTTCACATCCCATCCCGATTCCCGGAATTCCACCGCCAGCCAGTCCAGCAGCTCCGGATTCACCGGCCGGTTCCCCATGATTCCGAAATCATCCGGAGTATCTACCAGCCCGGTCCCGAAAATTTCCTGCCAGATCCGGTTCACCGTCACACGGGCAAACAAAGGATTTTCTTCGGAAAACAACCACTCCGCCAGAGCAAGCCTGCCGGGCACCTCCCCGTCAGGCAAGGATGGAAGAAATTTCGGGGTTCCGGGAAACACCAATTCGGTCCTCGCCGAATACACCCCGCGGTCCAGCACCCACGCATGCGCGAGACCCGGCCCCTCCCGCGCGATCAGGGTCGGCGTTCCTCCCTCGCCCAGCCGGTGGATCTGCTGATCGAGTTCGTTGATTTCGGCCCGCAGTCCCGCCGCTTCCGCATCCTTCGATCCCAGGAAAAAACGCTCCCAAATCAAATGCCTTTCCAATTCCGCCCACTTTCCGCTCTCCGGGGAAATCGATAGAATTTCGGAAGCCGGATCTTCGTACGGCAACCTCGCGAACTCCCCTTCATCCAGCCTGCGATGATAAACCCTGACATCCTGGAACGCCGTCTCGCGCAGCAGATCGCTCTCATGGCGGCGGCCCAGGTTCATCGGCAGCGCCGTGCGGATCGTCTGCCCCGGTTCCAGCGTGTCGTTCAAAATGGTGACCGGGCGGGATTCGCCATTCACAAACAGCTTCACCCCTCCCGCACTACTGGAACCATCGTAGCTGAATCCCAGATGAGTCCACTCTCCTCTCGGCACGCCGGCCGTCTCCACGCGGATCGCATGGGCCGGCCACTCGTTGATGATATGCACCACCAGCTTGTCCCCGTTTACCAGCATGTCCCAGCCGCGATGAGCCTGATCCTCGCTCCGTCCCATGCGGGCGATGACCGCTCCCGTGCCGCTGTTCCCCCCACCCGTCTTCTGGCGCAACCTCGTCCAGAGCCCCACGGAAAACGACTGATCCGCCTCGAAATCCCCCTGATCCGGCAGGGTGAGTTTCCCCGCGAGGTCCAGCCTCATCGCCGGCCAGAGCCAGATGCTTTCGTCCCACAGGATCGGATTCGTATCGGCGGTGTAACTGGCGGTCGCCGCTCCCGGCGCGGAGTTGAGAACCGTTTCGCCTTTTCCTTCATCCAAGCGCAGGCGCAGTTTCAGGCCGTCCGCCGCCACCCCGGAAGGGGAATTTCCGGCAGCC
Source organism: uncultured Luteolibacter sp. (assembly GCA_964629955.1). Lineage (GTDB taxonomy): Bacteria > Verrucomicrobiota > Verrucomicrobiia > Verrucomicrobiales > Akkermansiaceae > Luteolibacter. Next base: position 6,370 of record CAZVSA010000095.1, on the reverse strand, counting down.
AGCCATTGTGCGAAGCGATTCCCCGCGGTTCCCCGCAGTTCCTCGTATTTCGCGGCGGCCTTCGCCCTGCGGGTCACCAGCCCGTCCAGTTCCGCGCGCTTCCCCTCCTCCGGCAAACGCAACACCGGCTGCGAATCGGCGATGTTGTCGTCCCAGGATTTCTCCGCCGTATTGTTGAAAAACGCGGAAAGCGCGAAAAAATCCTTCTGGGAAACGGGATCGAACTTGTGGTCGTGGCATGCCGCGCAGCCCACCGTCAGACCGAGGAAAGTCGCTCCGAACGCCTCCGTCCTGTCCCGGGTTTTGTCCACGTGGATTTCCTCCGGGATCGTCCCCCCCTCGTTGGTGGACACATTGCAACGGATGTAGCCGGTGGCAATCCACTCCTCCGCCGATTCCGCGGCGATCAGATCCCCCGCAAGCTGCTCACGGACGAACCGATCATATCTCTTGTGCTCCGCGAACGAACGGATGACATAATCCCGGTAGGGCCAGATCGAACGCACATTGTCGAAATGCAGCCCGTGGGTGTCCGCATAACGGGAATAATCCAGCCAATAGCGGGCTCGGTGTTCCGCATAAGCCTGTGTGGAGAAAAGCTTTTCCAGAAACGCCTCATAGGCGGCATCCGAGGGATTTCCCGCCAAAGCTTCGACCTCCGCCGGGTCCGCCAGCAATCCCGTCAGATCCAGGGCCGCGCGCCGGGCGAGAGCGCGGGTGTTTTCCGCCGGAGAAGGTTCAAGCCCCTTCGCCGCAAGACCCGCATGAATGAAAGAATCCACCGGGTTTCTCACCCAGCCCTCGCCGCCCTCCGGAACGGACGGACGCACCGGAGCCACAAACGCCCAATGCTCCTCATACTCCGCCCCCTCCACCACCCAGCGTTCCAACAAAGCGATCTTCTCCTCATCCAGCTCCTTGTGGGACGCCGGCGGTGGCATCATCACATCGGAATCCTTCGAGCGGATCAGCCTCACCAGCAGCGACGCGTCGGGATCCCCCTTCACGATCACCGGCCTGCCGTCTTCCCGGATGGAAAACGCCTCCTGCTCCAGATCCAGGCGCAACGGCTCGCTTTGCGGCTCCCGGGTGCCCGCATCCGGCCCATGACAATGATAACAATACTCCGAGAGAATCGGCTGGATGTGCGTGTTGAAGGAAAGCTTTTCCTCCGGCACGGCAGCAGGACTCTCCGTCCCCGTCTCCTTTGAAAACACCAATGCCGGGCGTTCGCACGCGCCAAGAACAAGGCACATCGCCAGCACGGGAGGCATGAAAATCTGTTTCATTTCGTGAGTTTTTCCCCGGAAACCGGTGTTCTCCGGCCTCCATCAGGCAGGAAGATACTGGGGCGGACGGATAAATCCATCAAGTCTTGCCCTACCAAAACACCCAGCCCCCGGAATCCGGTTTTCACGGCAGGTGATACGGCGCGAAATAAATCCACCAGGAGGACAGCACGATGCTGAGATTGAAAAGGGCGTGAAGGAGGATCGCCGCCATCAGGGAACCGGTGATCCGGTACACCCACGCCGCGGCGAAACCGAAAACAGCGACCGACGCCAATCCGTACAGATCGTAATCGTGCCCAAGGGCGAAGATGACCGTCGAGGCAAGCGCCGCCATGTTGAAGCCGAACCGGCGCTCCAACCCCCGCAGAAGAAAGCCCCGGTAGATGATTTCCTCGACGACGGGAGCCGCCACACAGGCGGAAAGCAGTCCGTATCCCAATCCGATCCACCCCTCTTCCATCAGATCCAGTCCGCCGCTCGGATCGGGAGGAGCCCAATCGCCGAAGACGGAATAAAACGCCACCTCGAAGCACATCAGCAACGCGAAGGCCGCGAAGACCACCCTCCATGCGGGCGGCCCATCCAGCCGGAGCGTGCGCACGGCATGGCGGGGCTTCCGGAAAAGAATCAGCAGCACCATCACCGGAGCGGAGGCGCGCCAGATCAGGTCGGTGAGGACGAACAGGAAATACCCCGGCTCGTCCCCGGCAAGAAGCGAGTACACGGACCAGACGGCATGGTTCGCCACCAGCTCCGTGGCGAGAAACACGCCGATCACCAGAGAAACCGCCCACCTCCACGGATAGCTCCGCGCCTTTTCCCGCTGCCACCGCTCGCTGCCCTCCCGCACCCGGCGCAACACCCATGGAAGACACCCCAACCCCACGGCGGCCACGCTCCATATCGCGGCGGCGGATGCGATCGCGCGCCGCAGCAGCGTTTTTCCTTTTTCACGACCACCCGCCGACAAAGCATCGGCATCCGGCAAAATCCGGCGGGAAAAAACCGTCTCCCACCAGTATGCTTCGCCGGAAACCATCCGGTCCCGGAAATATTGCACGAAATCCTCGTCCGGCTCCTCCCCCGATAGGATGGAGGACACCCATTCGTCCGGTTCCAGATCGTGAGGCGGCTCCTCGCCCAGCTCGGTCAGGATGGCTGTCAAAGCGGATGCGCCGGTTTCGTCCAGGGAATCTTCCCGGTGCAGTTGGAGCCAGCCGTCCCGCAGGGTTTCCAGCTCCTTTCGTTTTGAATCGTACCATAGGATTCCCCGCAGCCATGCGGGCTGGCGATCCAGTTCCTCCAGCAACCACATGGTCCGGTCGAGATGAATCAGGGCGACTTCCTGCGCGTCCGGGTCCTCGTATCCGACGACATGGGTTTCATACAGATCGCATCCCCACAGCAGGAGAAGCAGCACCGTCACCAGCCACGGCAGCTTGAGCCGGCTCATGCGGTGGTAGGGATTTTTGGAAAGATTCACGCTTCGGCCGTTGGTTCATTCCCGCGAAGCGCCGGGCGGCGGAAGGACCGCATGATCCGTCCACGGGACGAATTCGGAGGGAACGGGAGCTTCAAAGCGGACCTGCCGCCCCGTGACGGGATGGGTGAACGCCAGCCGCCACGCGTGAAGCATGAGCCGGCCGGTTTCCGCGGGGGATTGGCCGCTTTTTCCGTAAATCGGATCTCCGAGAAGGGGCGTTCCCTTGTGGTGGAGGTGGACGCGGATCTGGTGGGTGCGGCCGGTGTGAAGGTGGCAGAGCACCAGCGCGGTGAGCGTGGCGGGGTCCGCGTAAAGAATCCGGTAGTCCGTGATCGACGGTTTCCCGCCGGGAGGATTGACCACGGCCATTTTCTGGCGGTTCACGGGATGGCGGCCGATGTGGGTGAAAATGGTTTCCCCGGCGGGTTTCGGAACGCCGCGTGTGACGGCGAGATAAAGCTTCTCCATGCCGGACCGCTCGGAAAACTGGGTGGTGAGCGACTGGTGGGCGGGATCGGACTTGGCGACGACCAGGCAGCCGGAGGTGTCCTTGTCGAGGCGGTGGATGATGCCGGGGCGCTCCACTCCGCCGATGCCGGAGAGCTTCCCCTTGCAATGGTGGAGCAACGCGTTGACCAGCGTGCCATCGGGATTTCCCGGGGCCGGGTGGACGACCATTCCCGGGGCTTTGTTGAGCACGACGATGTCGTCGTCCTCGAAAAGAATGTCGAGGGGGATGTCCTGCGGGGCGTTTTCCAGGGGAACCGCCTCGGGAAGCGCGATGGTGATGTGGTCCCCGTGCTTCACGGCATCCCGGGGTTTGGCGGGGCCGCCGTTCACCTGGATGAACTGCTCGCGGATGAGCGTCTGGATGCGGGAGCGGGAAAGATCGGACAGGCGCGCGGAAAGAAAGGAATCCAACCGTTCGCCCGCATTGTCATCGACTCTGATTTCCACGCCCGAGTGTTTCCCGGTGGAATCTCACGGCAAGTTTCAAGTTTCCGGACGCGGCGGCCGTATCACAGCATACGACATGCCCGCGAACCCGGACGACCTCGCCACCTGCCACGCGTGTGGCAAGGTGATGAGCGTGGCGGCGGCTCCGCCATTCGGACAGGTGGAATGCCCCTCCTGCAAGGCGACCGTGCGGGTGAAAACGGAATTCGGGCATTACACGCTGGTGCGGCGCCACGCGGTGGGCGGCATGAGCACGGTGTTCACCGCGAGGGATCACACGCTGGACCGGGAGGTGGCGCTGAAGATTCTCGGCGAGAAATTTTCAGCGGATGAAAAGCGGATCGACGCGTTCGTGGAGGAAGCCCGGCTGACGGCCTCGCTGAGCCATCCGCATGTGGTGAAGGTGTTGACGACCGGGCGGGCGTTCGGCCGGTTTTTCATCGCCATGGAGTTCGTTTCGGGAGGGCACTTCGAGCACCACATCCTCGAACGCGGGGTGATCCCGGAAGCGGAGCTGCTTCCCTTCGCCATCCAAATCGCGGAAGGCCTGAAAGCGGCGCATGAGGCTGGCCTGATCCATCGCGACATCAAACCGGGAAACATCCTCGTGGATGCCGATGGCAACGCGAAGATCGTGGACTTCGGCCTGGCGCTCGTGACCAAGGGCGGGAAAGCGCGGGCAAAGGAAATCTGGGCCACCCCCTACTACGTCCCCCCGGAAACGATCGAGGGACATCCGGAGGATTTCCGTTCCGACATCTATGCCTTCGGCGCCACGATGTATCACGCGCTGGCCGGGAAGCCCTCGTGCGGAGAGGACTCAATGGCCACGGAAGTGCTCCGGGAGGCAAAGAAGAAAGTGATCCCGCTTTCACGCGCCGCGTCCCACCTGTCCGACGAGGTCTGCACCATCGTCGATCGCGCGATGGCGTACGATCCAAAGGACCGTTTCAGCTCCTACGAGGAGATGATCGCTTTGCTGGAAGCCGCGGCGAACCATGCGAAGTCGGCCCCGCCGGACCGGATCGAAAGCGCGGACGCGGCGAACCGTCGGCGCGCGAGGAAGCAACGGATGGAGCGAACCTTCCTCATCTCCGCGGCGGCAGCCCTGCTGGCGGTGACCACCGGCAGCATCTGGTGGTTCACCCGGGAACATGCCCCCCGGCACGCTCAGGAAACGGCTTTGCCCGGCGGGGAAGAGGAAACCGCCCCGGATGCGGAAAGCCCGCCGGATGTCGCCCGGCTCTACCGGGAGGCCCGGGAAGCGCTGGAGGCTGGGGATTTCGCGAAAGCCGCGCGGGGGTTCAAATCGATCCGCGACGACAGCTCCATTCGGGAACCCACAAGAACCTGGGCGGGGGTGGAAGCGGTGGCCGCCCTGTTTCTCGATGCGAGATCCGGAGATGCCCGCGAAGCGGCGGCGCGATTGCTGGGACACTCGAAGTTCTCCCGGTCCGGCGTGCCGGGGATGAACGAACGGCTCCTCCCCATGGTGGCGCGGCTGGGAGATTTCCCGCCGCTTGTTCCGGAGCGGGATCACGGAGAGGAGGAAGGAGCGCCGCAGGCGATGGCCTGGATGCTGGCCGGCTTGAAAAACTGGGAGCAGGGCTTGCTCGCGGAAGGAGCCGCGTGCTTTTCCCTCGTGCGGGATTTCACTCCATCCGCCGAGGAGGAATGGCTCGCGTTCTATCAGGATCTGGCGGAACGCCATCTGGCCGACCATGCCTTGCTGGCCGACCCGTTGTCAGGAGAAATGCCGGACGAAGCGGAAGCGTGCCTGACCGCCGCGGATGAACTCAATGCGGTGCTTGCTCTTCTGAAAACCCGGGGCCGCGCCCGTTTCAATGTGCATGCCCGGCAGCTCGATCTGACCCGCCATGCGAAAATTCTCGAAGCACGGATGGCGGCGAAACCCGAACCGGAGCCAGCACCGCCGGAATCCCCTCCCCTGCAAGACGTGATGGACGCCCTGGCGGGATTTGCCGGGGAGTTCGATTTTTACGGAGCCATTCGATACCTGCGGGGACTGCCCGGAGACCCGGAGGGAGCGAAACGCGATTCCCTGCTCACCGTCGCGGAGTCCGCCGCGGTTTTTCTCGCGGATCTGGAAACCGATCTCTCCCGGGAAACGATCAGAATGGAGCTGGATCTGCGCTCGGGCGGAACGGTGACCTCGCTTGCCGTCCGTGGCTCCGGCGCGCTCGAAGGCACTTCCGCGGACGGCACGAGCCGGATCCATGCGTGGAACGAATTTCCCCAGGAAACGCTGATCGAGTTGCACCGGATGATGGTGCGGAACCCCAAGGGGGAAATCGAACGGCTCCGCCGCCATGAGTGCGCGATTTCCTTCGAGTGGCTCACGGGCGACCGCCAGCGGGCGCTGCTGGCCGCGGAGCGGTTGTCGCAGGAAAGCCCCGCGTTCAGGAAACGCTGGGAGGAAATCTCGAAAGGGCTGCCGTGAATGAAACGTGGCGCGGGCATTCCGCCAAAAGTGTTCCGGGAATCGCAGCGGCAACGCCGGAGGGTTTTCCGGTAGGGACGGACCGCCGGGCCGTCCCACTTTTTCCCGATTGGTATGGCATCCATCCCGGCCCTTCCGCTTTCTCCGCCAAATACAGCTCCACCCGCCGCGGAGAGA
>CAZVSA010000094.1:0-13406 GCA_964629955.1 uncultured Luteolibacter sp. | reverse complement strand
ATATCCCCCCGATGAACCCCATGACGTTGCGACTTGCCACCCGTTCCTCAAAACGCAACATCCTCCCGAAGATCCACCAAGGTTAACGAATTCATGCCCGAGGTCGAATTTCATCTTCATAACGAAGCGGGCATCAAGTTCCCCCCCCTCCGTCCCGCCTACTCGGACGGCGATCTCTTTTTCGGCAGATTCCGCGCCCTCATCGCCCGCACCACCGGCACCAGCGTCATCGGGGAAGGCGGCACCGGACTCATCCACCTCGTCCGCGACGAACTGATGGACCGCGAGGTCGCCCTCAAGATCCCCCTCGAAAGCATTCTCCGCGATCCCGCCGCCCGCGAGGACGTCATCCAGGAAACCCGGCAGGCGATGGAACTCACCCATCCCAACATCGTCCGCATCCACGACTTCCACGAATCCGACCGCCTCTGGGGCATTTCCATGCAGCAGGTCCGGGGAAAAAACCTCGACGAATGGCGCTACGACACCGCCAGCACCACCGGCACCCGCCGCACCATCCGGCCCTACACCGTGGACAAGATCCGCGATTGGATCGCCCAGCTTTGCGACGCCCTCCGCTACGCCCACGAGGACGCCCGGATGGTTCACCGGGACATCAAGCCCAAGAACCTCATGCTCGAGCAGCGCGACGGAGGATCGAAGCTCCTCCTCACCGACTTCGGCATCACCCAGCGCCTCCGCATGCACAACATGATGCTCTCCCGCGACCAGGACCGCGCGGGCGAGGCCAAGAGCAACATGGGCACCCTCCCCTACATGCCCTGGGAGCAGATCGCCGGCGGCCAACCCTCGCCCCTCGATGACGTATACGCCGTGGGAGCCACCATCTACGAGCTCATCACCGGCCGCCCGCCCTTTTACGAAGGCAGCTTCGAGCAGATCAAAATCCAGATCAAGGAAACCGCCCCGCCCTCCATGGAGGAACGGCTCTCCCAGTTCGGCATCCACTCCGCCCCCATCCCCAACGAATGGGAAAACACCGTGGCCGCATGCCTTGCGAAACGCCCGGAAGACCGCCCGCAATCCATGCGGGAACTCATCTCCGCCCTCGGTTTCCACGCCGGAAACGACACCAAGCTCGAAGCCCTCGTCCAATCCCAGCAGGACCGGATCCAGCAGCTCGAAAGCCGCATCGAAGTCATCGGCACCCCCGCTTCCGGCGATCCCAAATGGGAAAACCAGGCCCGCGCCCTCCAGCAGGAAGTCGAATCCCTCCGCACCGCCCTCGCCAGCTCCGACACCTCCGGAGAAACCGAAGCCCGGATCGCCGACCTCACCGGCCAGCTCGAACAAGCCAGGCAAAACCTCGCCGATTTCCAAGCGGAACAGGACGCCCGCCTCCAGACCGTCCGCGAGGAAGCCGCCGCCGAGATCGCCCGCCTCCAGCAGGAAAACGCCAACGCCGGAGCAGACGTCGCCGCCGGATTTCAGGAAAAAATCCAAAACCTCGAAACCGCCCTCACCCGCTCCCGCGAAGACGCCGGGGCGGAACTCCAGGCCAAGGTTTCCGAACTCGAAGCCCGCCTCCAATCCTCACGCGACGAAGCCTCCGCGGAAATCTCACGCCTCCAGTCCGCCAGCGCCGAGGCAAACGAAGCCGCGGCCGCCGGATTCCAGGAAAAAATCCAAAGCCTCGAAGCCGCTCTCGCCCGCTCCCACGAGGAAGCCGGACAAAAAACCGAAGCCGAAACCGCCTCCCTCCGGCAACAAGCCGAATCCCTTCAGGAAAAACTCCACCAGGCCGAACAAGCTCGCGAACAAGCCATCTCCGCCGTCCGCGAGGAAGCCGAGAAACGCCTCCAATCCCAAGCCGCCGATCTCCACAAAGCCCGCCAGACCATCGAAAAAACCTCTCAGAAAAACGAGGAACTCGACCGCCTCGTAGCCGTCGAAAAAAACCGCCAATCGGCATCGCTCCGCCCCCTGCTGCTCATCCTCCTCTGCTCCCTCCTCCTCGGCCTCGCCGGTGGCTTCGCCGCCTCGAAATTCCGCTCCTCCTCCCCCTCCGTCGCCATCCCGCAAATGAGCCCGGGAGATATCGCCGCCGCGCCCGTTTCCCATGCCGATTTCCTCCAGTTCGCGAAAGCCATGGGCTTCCCCGACGCCTCTCCGCTCCTGCTCCAGGGCACGAAACCAGGAAGCGACGGCGAAGTCCTCGGAGTCAACGCCCACGTCGCCCGGCAATATTGCGATTGGCTCACCCAGATCGCCCGTGCGAACGGCGGCATCCGGGCGGACCAGGCATTCACCCTCCCTTCGCTCGACGACCTCAAATCCAAAGCCCAATCCGGAAAATCATGGATCGAATGGACCTCCGATCGCGAAGGGATCGATCTCATCATCTTCCGCCACGGCAACCCCGGCGATCCCGCGCTGGCCGTTCCACCCGTCACCGCCGACCCAAACCGCACCTTCCGCATCAAGCTCACCACCCCCTGAATCCCCTCGTGGCACGGGCATCCTGCCCGTCGCCCTCTTCTGGAGGGCCCTTCACTTCAAAATCTCGTCACCCCGCAAGTCATGCGAATTTCCAAAAATCCCCGGACATACAGCGATGGATGAATCGAACCACCGGGACGCGGAGGTCACAAAGGGATCGCGGAGATTCAAAGAACCGGGTCATTCGAATTCGATCAATTTCTCAAGAGAAGATCCGAAATGTTTATGAAAGTATTGCTGTACTGCCTCCCCTTTTCTAACCATCGTTCCGGTGTCAGCATCACGGAAGACATAATTGGCTCTCAGTTCCTGCGTGGAGCCGCCTTGAGGATCCGCCAACACAGTGACCTCTCCCTCGAATCTTCCAAAGCCCATTGGATACACCGTGGGATCAAACGAGCTGAGAAGAATTGGTGCTGATGCTCCCGCAATTCTGGTCAAATCCTGTTCGAGACGCCCGATGATTTTCGCTCCAGCCTCCTCAAAAGACGGGAATCTGAATCGAAAAACTCCATTGTCCGGATCCGATTCATCCTCATCATAAATCGCTGTCGTAACGAGAATGTTTGAAACCTCGGCCCATGCACCATTGATGGCATCCTGAGACTCCCGAGCCTGCTCTTCGGACAATCCGGCCGCTACAATCGCCTGCCTCGTGATCTTGCCATCTTCACCTACGAGCAGAAAGTTCGGTGCACCTTCGGGCGCGATGATTCCCAACTCCCGGAGATTTTGCAGTCGCGCTTTCACTCCCCGACGTATCCACAGCTCATCTTCGCTCAATTCGCCCTCTTGACCCGGAAGCTCATGGCCGCCCGGCCTCAAACGATCATTTCCCCCAGGGAACACCATGGTTCGCGCTTCCTCCACATTGGAGGAAGTGTTGCCGGATCGAAGGTGGACCACAGCCACGATAACAACCACACCAACCGCCACAGCAGCCGCTGCTTTGCATCGGAATTGCTTAGCCTCCATAAGCAAGAATTTTAGCCTGAATGATCCACGAAAAAAGTGGTTTTTCCGAGCTGGTTCCTGAAGCCCGGAAAATGAGGAGCCGATTTACAGTGTTTTATGAAAAGTCGTGGCCGTTTTTTGTGCGATCACGTTTCGCGGCGTATGAATTCAAGGAGCGTGGGCGTCCCGCCCACATCCCTGCTCAAGTGGGCGGGACGCCCACGCTCCTTGACTCGTGACAGAGCCGCTGGTGTCCCCGGTATGCGGCCACAGTATTTCACAAAACGCTCTAAGTTATGGTAGCTGGGTGTGGAGAAGAAGTGGTTTGAGGATTCTTTTCGTTCAAGCCAAGGATGCTTTGAAACGTTTTCGACCCGCCCCGCACCCCCTTCTCTCATCTCGCCCACGGCCCGCCCCGCACCACCGGCGCTTCGGCGAAAGGCTTCGCCTCGTTGCGGCGGATCGCTTCGCTGCTCCTCCAAGGATCGACTCCTTTTTGCGTGAAAACCGCAATCCCGATCACCCCGACGTTGCGCGTGTCTCCATGGCGGAGATTCGCATAGGAATTCGAGACACTGGAAAACTTGAACGCCGCCACCGTGCTGTAGCTCGTGCGGAACCCGTCAATCTCCAGAGTGCCCCCGGGATGAACCAGATAACCCCGGCGCGAAACGGACGCGCTTTTGCCATCCATCACATCGAGCCCGTCCACGCTGGCCACAATCTCAAGCGTGCTCCGCGAACGGTTCCGGACCACGATGACATAATTCGCCCCCGGTCTCCCCTCCACCAGCCTCTTGCCGTGACCGTATTCCCTGAACACCGCCAGAAAACCACCCCGGCTTTTCACCCCCCACTCGACCAAACCTCCCGCAGCCCGCTGCATCGGCTCCACCTTGCGCACGGAATCCGCCATCGCCCGGATGCCCGCCTTGTCATTATAATAAATCATATCGACGCCCGTCGGCTTCGAAGAAGCGCGGACGAAATCGTAAGTGGAAACCTCCGATCTCTTCTCATTTCCCCAGCCTGTGGCAAGCCCCGGCCTGGCTGGATTATTGAGAAGCGCGTCGATGCTGCGGCGGTTGAGCGCCTGATCCCCGGAACGCAACCTTCCCGTCACCACATCGGACGCCGCCGGGGCCGAATCCATCGCCGGAGCACCGGGAGGCGGAGCGCAGGAGAAAAACCCGGCGGCGGCGGACAAGCCCAACAACAAACGAATCAAGCTGCGTTTCATAGTGCTGAAAAAACAGCATTTGAAATCCCCTGCCGTCAACCACAAAATGCTAAAAATCCAGCATTTCTGTTGCGGAATTTGCAGCATTTGGCAGAATCCCCCCATGAAACGATTTGAAGAAGGCCAACTCTCGCGCCGGGAACGACAGGTCATGGACATTCTTTTCCGGCTCGGCCGCGCAAGCGCGGAGGATGTGATGAACGACCTCCCCGATCCTCCCGGCTACTCCGCGGTTCGCGCCCTTCTGGCCACTCTCGAAAACAAAGGTCTCATCCGGCACGTGAAGGAATCCCGCAAATATGTTTATCTGCCCGCGGTTCCGGAAAAAAAGGCGAAACGCAGCGCCCTGCGCCAGCTCATCTCCACCTTCTTCGATGGAAGCCCGGAGAAGCTCGTGGCCTCCCTGCTCGACCCCGAGGATCAAAAACTCAGCCCGGAGGAAATCGCACGCATCCGGAAACTGATCGATGAAAAATAAATCCCCCCCGCCCGTTCCGCCGAAATGAAAAATTCACGCCTCAGTCCCGCCGCCCTTGGCATTGCCGCTCTTCTATTCGCGGCGATGATTTATGCGGGATTTTTGAAGCTCCAAACTGCAACAGGAAAAGCATACTTCAACACATCGAAAGATCAGGAAAAATTGAGGAATTTTGCGGAAAAACACTCCCCGATCATTGCGTTCCTGAACGATTTCCATGGAAGCAATGGAAAATATCCGGATGATCTGATGAATCTGGAAGATCAATTATTGCAGATACACAACAAATCGCCCGTGATTTATACCAAGGATGGGGTGGATTATACCTTGTATACGAAACTCAACATGGACGGAGGATTGTATTATTTTTCATCAGAAAATCTCTGGTATTATGATCCGGGAAACAACGAAGAATGCTGGATTGTGGAAACCAATATGCGGAGCCGGGCACAGGTGACGGAAACCCGGCCCGCTCCCGAGCCCTGAAATCCGGGTTGCATACACGTCAGCATGAAACGAAAATCAAATTCCACCATGGCATATCAGCCACCATCCCGTTGCCTCACCTTTAGCCACCCTCTCCTTCAGCCATGATCGCCATGCTCTTCTTCTCCGCCGCCGCGGCGCTTCTGGTGCATCTGGCCGGGCGCTCCGACGCCGCACGCGATCCCCGCCTGACGGCATTTGCGCTCCTGTTGCTCGCGTCCTTCCCCCTTCTTCTCGCCTTGCTGCCAAAACTCCCGGTTCTTCCCGGCGTCTCCACCGGCGGCGATCACCCGGGTTTCCCGTGGCTGCTGGCGGTGTCCGCCATCTGGTTGACCATTTCCATCACCGGCCTGTCCGGGCTCGCCATCACGGCATGGAGGCTCGCTCAATGGCGGAACCGCTCGGAACTGCTCGGCCATGCGGGCAGGATCGAGATCCGGCGGAGCGACCGCCCCGGAGGCCCGGTGGCGAGCGGAGTTTTCAGACCGGTCGTTTTCGTTCCCCGCGATTGGATGAACTGGCCGGAGGAAACTCGCCGGATCGTGCTCGATCATGAACTCGCCCATCACCGGCGGCGCGATCCCCTGCGGAGATGGATCGCCGCCATCGCTTGCGCGATCCACGCCTACAACCCGCTCGTGGTGTGGATGGCCCGCCGCCTCACCGCGCAATGCGAATTCGCCTGCGATGCCGCGCTCCTCAAGGCGGGCGTGGAGCCCCGCGAATACGCCCGGCTGCTCTGTGACGTGGCCGACGATCACAGCCACCGCACACCGGTCTTCGCGATCGCGGAAAAAGCAGGCTTGGAAGCCCGGATCCGCCGGATGCTGAATCCCCGCCGCCCCGCGAGTCCCCTCGCGATTGCCATTCTGATCCTCATCACCCTCGCCGCCGCCGGAGCGATCGCCTCCCTCGGCAACCGGCCGGCCACAGGCCCGATTCCGCGGAGCGAAGCCGAATTGCGCTGGTCCGCCGATCCTTTCCCCGCGGATTGATGGCCGCTCCGGGCTTCTCAGCGCCTTCCTCTCGCCGCGCGGATCACCCCTAACAGCTCCCGGTTCGTCACCGGATTTCCGAACAACAGCTCCCGGCTCCTCGCCACCAGCGAATCCAGAACCGCCAGCGGTTCCGTGAACACCTCATCCAGAGCACGCGGGGAAAAATCGTCGTATCCCTTGCAAAACGACCCGAGGGCCTCCCCCGGGAAAAGCCGCGCCACGAACTCCATCACCTCCCACCACAGCGGTGCGGGAATCTCCCGGAACGCGTCGGCGCTCGTGATGCCCGCCTCCCCCCTCACCAGGCGGTGCGGACCCAGCTTTTCCGCCCATGCGCCGCCTTCGCCCGTCTTGACGAACTCGTTGAGCGAGGTGGTTCCCGTGTGCCAGTTCGCGTCCGTGAACCTGCTCCGGTAAATCCTGGCCATTTTCAGCAAGTCATCCAGAACCTCCGCCAGCGCCCGCCCTCCCCCACCCGCGATCAAGGTCCGCAATCCCAGCACACCCAAGGAATACAAGTCACACGGAGTCCCCAGCCTCGGCAGGAGATGGAAGCGCACCCGGTCCGAGCTGAGCGTCGATTGCCCCCCTCCGGCAAACGCCTCCGCCAGTTCTTCCGGCAGCTTGGTTTGCAACGATGAAAACCGGTATTCCCCCGCGCCATCCTGCGGGTTCCCTTCCATCTTCGCGAAAAGTTTCAGCCTCCCCGATTTCCGGCTCAGCCACTCGATGCCCAGCAGGTCCAGTTTCCCCGCGTTCAAGGGCTCGTCCGTCAGGAGGCTTCCCTCCACCACCACCAGGCCATCGTCATCCGGCTCCGATACCCTGCGCACCCTCACCTTGGCATCCCCCTTCACCTCCCCCTCCGCCTGCAAGCTGCGGTAGATCGACCTGCTCTCCTCCTCGCCGAACGGGACGAAACACGGCTCCTTCGTCACCCCCAGCTCCGTCCGCACCGCCTGCGGGCACGCCGCCAGCCGCACCCGGTGATTCCACAAATAGGGCATTCCCCCATCGGGCTCCACCAGTGAAACGCCGAATCCATCGGCACGAATCCCCAGAAACGGCGTGCCGCCCTGCCGGACCGCCGCCTGCACCGCCGCGAACGCTCCGCGGAGCGCCAGCAGCTTCAAATGCAACAACTCCCCGAGATGCCCCGGAATCTGGTTCCTCGAAAAAAAGAATCCGCCCGCCTTGCCGCCAAGCCCCGGCCGGTCAAGCAGCCTCGCGTTCGCCCCCGCCACCGGCAGCCACAAGCACTCCCTCAGACCCGTGGCGGTCTCCGCTCCCGACAACAGATCGACGAAATCGTCATAACGCACCGCCGACGCGCGCCGCAGCAACATCAATCCCCCGTCCGGATTCAACGGAATCGCCTCGCCGAAAATTTCCTCCCTCGATTTCGTCAGCCTCCCCTGGGGAGCCTCCGGCGTCACCGCCACCATCTTCGGATTTTCCTCATCCCCGTTCCAGAGATAACGCTCCAGAGTATCGCTGTAGGACGCCAGCCGCTCCTTTCTGAGAAAGGCATCATCCTTGCAAAGCTCCCAGCGGCCATCCTGCCGCAGACGCGCCGTGCCATCCGGCGAAAGCCAGATCGCCTCCGGGTGCTTTTTCTCCCAATCCAGCAGAATCACGCCCTCGCCATCCGTTTCCAGCAGCGTTTCCACCCACAGCTCCCAATGCTTGTCCAAAGTGGTGTTCGTGGGAGACATCAATGGCTGGTTGCCATCCAGGTGCCACGAGCGCACATCCTGCACCCAAAGCTCCAGCCACTCGAGCACCCGCCCTGCCCTGTCCCGCCACGCCGCCGCATACACCGCCGCCCCATGCGGCTGGGCAACCAGTTTCGGCACGGGGCTCCCGCCTTCCCTGCCTTCCATCACCACGCAGAGCCCGGGCATCTCCGTCACTTCCAGATCCAGCAACTCCCAGCTATCGTTCACACCAAAGCCATACACCAACCGGCAAGTCCAATCCCCCCCTCCACATGGAAGAGAAGAGAGTCTCAAGGTCGAAGGTCTTAAAGTCTGAAGGTCGGAAGAGCTTGGAATCGGGAGAGGTTTGGTGAGGGAGGACTTTCAGACTTTCGGACTTTGAGACCTTCAGACACGGAGCGAAGCGGAGTTTCTTCGACGTTCGATGTTCCCCGCCCCCCCTCCACGTAAACACCCGAATCCCCATTCCCTTCTTGAATCCCCCGGTGCTGCCGTTATGAAAATATCCGCAATGAAGAAACACGTCCTCCGCATCCTACCCTTGAGCGCCGCCCTTCTCCTCAGTCATTGCGGCGGTGGCGCCCAGCAAAACCCTCCTCCGAACCTCGCTCCCCTGCCCCCGCCAGGCCCCACTCCCGGCCTCGATCCGGCATCAGGCGGTGGTGGCGGTGATGCGGGCGGCGGCGCCCCCCCCGCACCCCGCGCGGTCCAGACCGACGAATTTTCCATTTCCATCACCGTGGAAAACGATGTCCGAAACCTCGTCTCCGTGCCCGTCCATGTCGTTTCCACGAACTCGCAGAACGCCAAGCAGCTCGTCGCCGGAGGCTCTCCGAAATACTGGCAGAGCCCCTTCCGCGGCTCGAATGTCCGGAACCTCCAGTTCGGCCAGAAAGGCAGCCCGGGCGCAACCGTCCGCGCCCCCTCCGTGCCCCGGATGGATGCCGTCGTTCTCGTCGCGGACCTCGCCGCCCCCACCAGTGGAAACGACTTCCGCATCCTTGAAATCCCCTTGGAACTGGATTACAGCGATCCTGCGGCCCCCGTCGCCCATCCCATCTCCGTTCGCCTCACCCGCAACGGCTGGCAGCGCGAACGGTGATCCCCGCCACCCTTTCCCATGGCACTCTCCGTCGAAGAACTCTGCGAATCCCTCGGCTACACCCCGAAGGAAACCCTGCGCCGCACCGGTCCCGGCGACGACGTATCCATCCACGCCACCGCGCCGGACGGAAACGAAGTGATCGTCCGCTTCTACCCGTGCAGCGCGTCGGCCTCCGGATCCTCCGGCCTCAGCTTCGACACCAAGCGGTGGAACACCTCCCGGTTCAACACCGCCGGAGGTCCCGCCGCCACCGATGCCGACGGATCCGCCTTCGAGGACCGCTTGAACGAAATGGCGCTGCGCTGGACCATGGCCACCGCTTCCGGGGGAAAACTCCTCTCCCCTGTCATCGAATTCGGCCAAATCGACCGCTTCGCCTTCCAGGTCCGCCCCCACTACCCCCTCACGCTCCGCTCGCTGATCGAGAAACAAGTCAGCCCCAACCCCCTGCTCCTGTTCCGCGTGGTCGAGCAGGTCTGGACCGCCTTGGCATTTCTCCATCAGGTGGACATCAACCAGCCCCACGGGAACATCTCCCCCTCCAACGTCGCCTTCGGTCCCGGATCGCCCGCCGAAGCCGACCTCTTCCTCATCGACCTCCGCGAATCCACCGAGACCAAACGCGCCGAATTCAAACGCACCGACTACCAGAACCTCGGCCTGCTCATCTACCGCTTCGCCAGCTCCTTCGAGGGCCAGATCGACGCCGTGGACGCCCTCGTCCGCTGCCAGAACGTCACATGGAGCCAACTGGGCAAATTTGAAAAAGGCTGGCGCGAACTCACCCGCAAACTCCTCGATCCCGATCACTACCCCGCCGGCCACGACATGGCCGCCGAGCGTGAAAAAGCCCTTTCCCCCCTCCTTCCGCCAAAGACCCGTCTCAGCCCGGTTCCCGAACTCCAGGCGGTGAACAGCGAACCCCCGGTCCGCGCCACCGAAGACACGCCCGCCCAACCGGTTCACACCCCCGCGGAACTCGCCGAGGAAATCGAAACCCACCTGCAGAAAGGCGAACTCGCCCCCGCTCTCGACCTCACCCTCCGCTTTCTCGCCGCGGAACCCTCACGGACCAGCCAGGTGGTGAGCTGGTGCGATCGCATCGCCACCGCCGCCCCTCCCGAACTTTGCGGCAACAGCGAATTCCTCGACCGCCTGGAACAAGCAGCCAAAACCGGCTCCACCATGTCCGCCCTGCGTTTGGGGGAAGCGCTCGTGGAAAAATACCCCGGCGAAGCCCTCCCATGGCTCGAACAAGCCGCCTCCGCCGGGCTGCACTCCTCCCTCCCCCTCCTCGCCCACGCCCACGAATGGGGCGGAGACGGCCTCGAAAAAAATCCGGCGAAAGCCTACGAATACTACAAACAATCGATCGTCCTCTTCGACGACTCCGACCTCACCTACCGCGCCGCCGCCCTCGTCCTGCGCGAGCCCTCCCTCAACGCCCAGGCCGCCGAAGCCACCCGCTCCCTCGACGCCGCCCGCAAACTCGGCAACTTCCGCGCCACCGATCTCCTCGGCCAATGCTGCGCCCATGGAATCGGTCTCCACGCCGACGAAAAACGCGCCTTCGAGCTCTTCACCGAAGCCTGGAACACGTCGAAAAAATCGAACGAGCACTACTTCACCGCCTCCAACAACCTCGGTGTCTGTTTTGCCATCGGTTTCGGCACCCGCAAGGATCCCGACCTCGCCCGCCACTACTTCAAGCAAGGAGAAATCGCCGGCCACGAAGCATCCAAGAAAAACCTCCAGAACCTCCTCCAAAACCGCTGAGCATCCGTTTGCGGGATCTCTTCTTCAGGGGGCACCGGCTTCAGCCGGCTCTGGAAAAACCGGCCCTCCCAATCAAGCCGGCTGAAGCCGGGAAGCCGTTCCGAATTCGTTTTCAACAGGTTGGAATATCCAACGCCATTGATTGGCACGCGGGTTCACTTCTTTTAGTGAACCACAAGCTCTGTAATTTCTCCATTACTAACAGAAAACGACTTTCTTGTTTCTTTCCCACACATATTAACAATTTCAACCCTAATGATCAAGCCCTCTTCAGGCTCAAGATTTCCATGTCTTATCATCATCGGAAATGCGGAAATCTTCCTCAATCTTTTATTCGGGGAACGAAAAAATCCAAATAAATCACCCCTCTCCAAAACTGCATGCAAATTATATTGATCACTTAATAAAGTGACAACTTCGTTCTTTTGCGCGTCTTCAAGCCCGGTAAAATTCACATCTGTTTTTATGATTTGATAGAGAAAATTAAATCCAACAAAGAATCCAACCAATGCAATAATCATTGCCAATGTGTATACAATAAATTTATTTTTCATAATTAGGTTCCTAATGGGAACAGCCTTCTCGGATTATCATTTCGGAAAAGATTTGCATCTTGATGGGGGCGGATTTCGTGAAATTCTTGAATAATGTGAATCCTCCAGAACCCCATTCGCTCTGCGCTCCCCGAACGCTCAAGGTGAGGTGCCCGCCTTTGCCGGATCGCCTCCTTCGCCTTTTGTTGGATGACCGGTGAAACGCCCCAGCACCTCATCTCGCACGACCGGGTCGGAGATCTCTTCCGCCAGCTTGAGAATTTTCGATTGAGAGCGATCAGGAGCACTTTTCAGGAATGCGATCAACACCTCGTCCGATCCACTCTCATCGCGATAACCCAAAGCCATGCGCGACATCTCGGAAAAATCGTACCACTCGACAAATTGCCCGAGCGCCGTGCCGGTCAGGCGATCTGCATCGTGCGGCGCCTGCTCCAAAATCCAGGTCCGCGCTTCCTGCGGGGTGGTCCGAAGCTCAAGCTGGTCGACAACCCGGGTGCGCAAAGCTTCCGCGACGATCGCCGAACGTTCCTCAGGTGCCGGATCAAGGACATCCAGAAACTCACCCGCATAACCGAGACTCCCTTGGCGAATCCGCATGCTGGAGGCGGCTGCCAGAATCGCGGCGGCATCGCCGGACTGCTCCCGCAAAAACCCGGCGACAGCTTTCACCTGTTCGGGAGCCGATCCCGGAAACCAGTCATGGTGCAACGCCTCACTTCTCGCATGCTCCGCCATTGCCGAGAATCGGTCCGCCGCAGCCCGCGGATCGTGCGCTGCCTGTGCCCGGACCAGCCGCGATTCAAAATGCGCACGGACGTCGGTTTTTTTCCCATCGAGACCGGTCACTTCGGTGAAAGTCCCTTCGGAAACCTGCCGGTCAAACCACTCTGCTGCGGCAGCGACATCCCTGGCGGACCACATCTGATAGATGATTCCAAGCTGATGCATCGTTCCCATTGGGTTGTCGGAAATGCGACCGATGAACTCATCAAGAGCGAGGCCCGGATCCCGGCGGACCAAGGAACCTGCGATGAAGCTCGCAAGCTGCCGCCTGTCGTCAAGGCTGGCATCCGATGCGTCAAGTTCATGCAACACTTCGAGGATTTCTTCAGTGTTCAAACTGTCCAGCTCCGCTCGAAGCCCCTCCAATTCATCCCAATCCAACCCCTCCGGGCCTCTCAACGAAAGCTGCCGGGAGAGCAAATTGCGGAGCTTTTTCTGAGTCCCGGTTGGCGGGATCGGCCTCTCCCGAACACGCGTCCGGATCCCGGTTGGCGCAGGCACTGAGGAAGCGGACGCGAGGGACGCGTCACGAATTCTTGCGGCATTACCGTCTCCCGATCCCTGCACACCATTTTCTCTCTTCTCCAGCACAAGCCACACGGCCAAACCGGTCAAAGCGCAGACGAAAGACACCAGGATCACGGACTTCATGTCGGGCGGGGATTTTATGACACCTACCGTGCATGCCTGAATTGCGTGGTCAAAGTCCAAATAACGGCGATTCCAAAATCATCCGGCAAAGCGCGATTGCGCTCTCGTTGTCCGGCTGCGGCGTTTCATGACGCCACGTGCCGTGCAAAAAAAAGCGCCCGGCTCCGAATTTCTTCGGAGCCGGGCGAATACCTGGCGAC
>CAZVSA010000093.1:8665-13510 GCA_964629955.1 uncultured Luteolibacter sp. | reverse complement strand
CCCGGGGCACCTTGTTTCTGGATGAAATCGGGGATCTGCCGCCCGAATTGCAGCCGAAACTCCTCACCGTCCTTCAGGATCGCGAGTTCTTCCGCGTGGGCGGCAGCAAAATGCTGCGCACCGAAGCGCGGGTCATCGCGGCCACCAATGTGGACCTGCAGGCCCGCGTGGCGTCCGGCGCGTTCCGGGAGGATTTGTATTACCGGCTGAACATCATCGAGCTGACGATCCCGCCGCTGCGTGAAAGGATGGAGGATCTCGCCGATCTCACGAACGCGATCCTTGAGCGCATCGCCAGCCGCCGGGGGGCCGCGGGATGGAAAATCACCCCCGCGGCCACGACCGTGCTGAAGGATTACGATTGGCCGGGAAATGTCCGGCAGTTGGAAAACGTTCTGGAGCGTGCCACCGCTTTTTCGGAAGGCTCCAGCCTGGATTCCCGGGATCTGGTGCCGTTGCTGGATACCCGGCGCGATGGATCATCGGCGGACCGGCCGCTCACGCTTCACGAAGTGGAGCGCGAGGCGTTCATCCGGACCTACATCCGCAATGGAAGAAACAAAGCCAAGACGGCCCGGGATCTGGGCATTTCCGAGCGCTCGGTTTACAATCTTCTCGGGCGCCATGGATTGAAGTGATCCGTTGCGAACGGGCCGCCGGGCGGAACCATCCGCCGCCACCATCTTCGGGTGTCTCAAAACGCCCTCCTTTCCACGCCGGGAAACTACACGATTTGCCACGCTCTTCCGCAACCCATTGGGCATCAGGAGGTGGCCCGAGCCGGATTCGAACCAGCGACACGCGAATTTTCAATCCGCTGCTCTACCAACTGAGCTATCGGGCCTCTCGGGGCCGCCCTTGCGGGCGGGCGGGGAGTAAGAGTGTGGCGGAGGAATTTGACAACCCGAAAATGACCGGAGGGTGAAATAACCGGTGTTCCCGCCGTTCTTCTGTGGCGGCGATCACCGGTCGCCGGGGCAGACGGCTCAAAAATCATTGGATGCACCGCAAAGCCGCGAAGATCGCAAAGAGTCGCGGAGGAAAACTCCGGAGGAGATCATGGGCGGAGGAATGATGTTCCGCCTGTTTTTTCCGGCTTCCCATTTTGAATTCATCCTCTTCGTGTCCCTTTGCGATCTTCGCGGCTTTGCGGTGAAAAAAGAAAACCTGTCATTTGATGCGTTTTTTCCCGGCAATTCTTGCTTGGCGGGTCGTCCGGGATCTGCAATTCCTCCGTGATGAAAACCCGGATGGTATTTCTTTGCGGCTTGTTCGCGCTTCCCATGGCGCATTCCCAGGTTCTTTCCGACACGGACAGGGAGGCGCTGCTTGAGCGTTTGACAAAACTCCAGGAGGAAGCGGCTTCGCGGGTGGACGCCCGTTTCCGGACGGCCATCGCCGCGTATCGGAGCGCGATGAGCAGCGACGAGCAGACCTTCCAGCTTTACCTCAACTGTGTGGAGAAGGTCGATTTCGAGGACGAAAAGAGGAAGGCGGCGGATTTCCGTGAGTGGCGGCGCAAAGAGGCCGAGAGGCTTTCGGACGCCGGGCTGCGCCGGGCTCTCCGCCACCAGCTCCGTTGGCTGATCCTGACGTTGCAGGCCGCTTCCGAGGATCCGGACCGCGCCGCCCTGGCCAACAGCGCCCGCGAGATCGTGAACGCGATTTTCGACGACGCGGAAAAGATGGCGGGCCAACAGCAGATCCTCGGCCAATCCGTCACCGGATCGGTTTTTGCCCGGGCATACGAAATTTCCCACGTGCAGGTGGAAAACTGGCCGATGTCGCCCACCCAGCTCAGCCAGGTGTACGATCAGGTTCTCCTTCCTTCGTTGCGCGCCACCCGGCAGACCGCGTCGCTCCGCAACGCATGGATGAAAAGGATCGAGCAGGAGGGGGCGATGCGCGAGCATTGGCCGCGGGAGAACCGGGAGCGCGGCCGTGTCGGCATGGCCGCGAACATGCGTTCGCCGGAATATGAGAAATTCATCGCCGACGAGGTGCCCCAGCTCATGTGGGAGATGGAGACGGACCTTTTCAAGCACGGGGACCAGAGCGGCGCGGCAACGAGAATGCTGGCGCATTTGGAAAAATACATCGGCCACCGCTCCGCCAAGGGGTGGGCCGATCAATTCCGCGAACTGCTTGCAGCGGCAACGGCAACCGCTCCGGCCGCTCCCGCGGCGGGAGGCACGGTGCCCTGATGGCGGGAGCCGCACGGCGGCAAACCGGGCGCGGGTTCCCGCCAAGCCGGAGCTTTACTGGCGGGCCTGATTTGCCCAAGTTCCCCGCCCGCCCATGACCGCCGCCGAGATCCGCCAGAGCTTCCTCGATTTCTTCCGCGAAAAGGAGCACACCATCGTGCCCTCCGCTTCGCTGCTGCCGCAATCCCCCGGCCTGCTCTTCACCAATGCGGGGATGAATCCCTTCGTGCCGTACTTCCTCGGTGTCGAAAAAGCGCCCTACGATCCGCCGCGCGCCGCCGATACCCAGAAATGCATCCGTGCCGGCGGCAAGCACAACGATCTGGAAGATGTAGGCTACGACACCTATCACCACACGTTTTTTGAAATGCTGGGGAACTGGTCCTTCGGCAATTACTTCAAGAAGGAAGCGATTTCGTGGGCGTGGGAACTCGTCGTCGGGCGCTGGGGATTTCCCGCCAACCGCCTCTACGCCACCGTGTATGCCCCTCAACCCGGCGACCCCGGTTCGTTCGATCAGGAGTCCTGGGATCTTTGGGCGGAGCTTTTCCGCGCGGCCGGCTGTGATCCCGCCGTGCAAATCGTCAACGGCAACGTGAAGGACAATTTCTGGATGATGGGGGAGACCGGCCCGTGCGGCCCCTGCTCCGAGCTTCATGTCGATCTCACCCCCGAAGGCGACACCGGGGGGAAACTCGTCAACAACGACTCCGACCTCTGCATCGAGATCTGGAACCTCGTCTTCATCCAATACAACGCGGAAGCCGACGGCAGCTTCCGTGAACTCCCCGCCAAGCACGTCGATACCGGCATGGGCTTCGAGCGCGCCTGCTCCATCATCCAGGGCACGAAAGGTTTCACGGATTTTTCGCAAAAACCCAGCAACTACGCCACCGACGTCTTCCAGCCGATTTTCCGCAAGCTGGAGGAACTGAGCGGGAAGAAATACGTCAACATCTACCCGGAACCCGGCGCCGACCGCGCCGCCTTCACGGAGGAAATGAAAGACGCCATCGCTTTCCGTGTGATCGCGGATCATCTCCGCACGCTTTCCTTCTCCATCGCAGACGGCATCATGCCCGGCAACAACGGCAGGAACTACGTCCTGCGCCGTATCTTGCGCCGAGCCGTCCGGTACGGCCGGCAGCTTGGTTTCTCGGGAGAAAAACCATTCTTCGGAGCGTTGGTGGAAACGCTGGTGAACGAAATGGGCGGCATTTTCCCCGAGCTGAATAACCGGCAGGATGCCGTGCGCACGACGCTGGAACAAGAGGAAGCGAGTTTCAACCAGACGCTGGATCGGGGCTTAGCTAGATTTGAGCAAGAACGGCGCAAAGAGGCCCTTCTTATTCGTCGTCTCTATGACCACCGAAGGATTGTCTGTATATCCATTGCTCAAGCCCGGATGCAGCCTGGACTTCGCAATCTTGACATTTACACAGAGGATGAAATTAAACGATTGGCTGTTTTCCAACCAACTGATCAAGAAGGAGTTCGTGATATATTAGGATCGAAGCCTAATTTGGATACTAATGAACTCTCGTTGGTTGTTGATAGGATCATTCAACAGGTCAAAATTCATCAACAAGAAATCGATCAAGATAGGAATTTTTCCGGCAATATCGCCTTTGAACTGGAAGACACCTATGGATTTCCCATCGATCTCACCGAGTTGCTCTGTGCCGAGAACGCTTTAAAACTGGATAAGGTAGGTTACGAAGAAGGTAAGCGGGCACAGCAAGAACGTTCTCGCGCTGCTCAGAAATCCTCCGTCGTCCGTGCCCTCGACATCTCGACTGACGCCGTCACCGAATTCACCGGCTTTGACGACGATGAAGTGGAAGCCACCGTTCTGGAAATTCATCTGCAGGAAGATTCCCTCTTCGTCATCACCGACAAAACCGTCTTTTACGCCGAGATGGGCGGGCAGGCGGGCGATACCGGCACGCTGGTGGCTTTCGGGCACGAATACCCCGTTGCCGGCGTCCAGCAGATCGGCAAGGCCCGGGCCCACATTCTCGACGCTTCCGCTCAGGTGAAGGTCCGCGACCGTGTGACGCTGAAACTCGATACGAAACGCCGCCGCCCGATCGAGGCCCACCATACCGCCACACACCTTCTTCATTGGGCGCTGCACGAAGCCGTTTCCAAAGACGCGGCTCAGCAGGGCTCCTCGGTGGATGAGCACCGCCTGCGTTTCGATTTCAACAGCGCTCCGGTCACGCCGGAACAGCTTGTGATGATGGAAGAGATGGTCAATGGAGCGATCAAACAAGGCCTCTCCGTTTCCTGGATCGAGGTGCCCCATGCTTTCATCAAGGGTCGCCCGGACATCATGCAGTTTTTCGGCGACAAGTATGGAGATACGGTGCGCGTCGTACAAATCGGTGGTGAACCCAGGCAGCTCAACGGTCCTTCGATGGAGCTCTGCGGCGGAACCCACGTCCGTGACACCGCGGAAATCGGCTTGTTCAAGATCAAGAGCGAAGGAGCCATCGCTTCCGGCGTCCGCCGGATCGAGGCCGTCTGCGGCGAGGGAGCATGGGATCATCTGAACGAACTTTCCGAAAAATGGGACACCGAGCTGAAAGCCGCGCGCGCCAAGCTCGATGCCGCGAACGGGAAGCTCATCGCCCTCGGG
>CAZVSA010000093.1:7180-8655 GCA_964629955.1 uncultured Luteolibacter sp. | reverse complement strand
CCCGGTCGCCGCGAACGATTTTCCGCGCATCATGGCCGCGATGCTGGCCGAGCGCGCCGACATTTCCCAGATCAACGCCACGTTCGCCCATGGCCAGCGGACTTTGGAAGAAACCAGGGAAGCGGCGATCGAGGCGGAGAAGCGGATCAAAAAGATCCAGTCTTCCCAGGCCGCCAGACTGGCGGACGAGGCGCTTTCCGAACTCATTGCGAAGGGCGATCCCATCATCGCCGGTTTCGAGTCGGATGCATCGCTCCTTCAGGAGCTGCAAAACGGATTGAAGAAGAAGGGATTCGCCGGTCCCGGGCTGCTTGTCGTCGATGACGGGGAGAAGCTTCACCTCGCCGTTCATTGTGGCGCCGATGCCCTTGCCGCCGGGCTGAAAGCCGGTGATCTTTTGCGCGAGCTGGCCGCCATCGCAGGCGGCAAAGGCGGCGGAAAACCGGATCAGGCGCGTGGCGCCGCGCCGGACCGCTCCAAGCTCGAAGAAATCAAAGCGGAAGCGCAAACCCGTTTTTCCGCCGGAAAATAATCGATCGAAACCTGTAAACTCCACTTGCCATGCCACTGACCATCAAATCCAAATCCGAATGTGCCTTTGATCAGATTTCTCTCGGAGAAGTCATGCTTCGTCTCGATCCCGGTGAAGGCCGGATCCGCACCGCCCGCGGTTTTTCCGCGTGGGAAGGGGGCGGGGAATACAATACTTCCCGCGGGTTGCGGAAGTGCTTCGGATACAAGACGGCGGTGGTCACCGCGTTCGTCGACAACGAGGTGGGACACCTCATCGAGGATTTCATCATGCAGGGTGGTGTGGCCACCGATTTCATCCGGTGGCGCGAGGACGACGGCATCGGCCGCAATGTTAGAAACGGCCTGAACTTCACCGAGCGCGGCTTCGGCGTCCGTGGGGCGGTGGGAAATCCCGACCGGGGCAATACCGCCGCTTCCCAGCTCAAACCGGGGGACATCGACTGGGATCACATCTTCGGCACGCTCGGCGTCCGCTGGTTTCATACAGGGGGGATCTACGCCGCGTTGTCCGAAACCGCCGCCGCGTTGACGATCGAGGCGGTGAAGGCGGCGAACAAGCATGGCACCATCGTTTCCTACGATCTGAACTACCGTCCCTCCCTCTGGAAAACCATCGGCGGCCTGGAGAAAGCGCGCGAGGTGAACCGCGAGATTGCGAAATACGTCGATGTCATGATTGGCAACGAGGAGGATTTCACCGCTTCGCTCGGGTTCGAGGTGGAGGGTGTGGATCACAATATTTCCGAGATCGAGACGGAGGCCTTCAAGCGCATGATCGAGACCGCGGTGAAGGAGTTTCCCAATTTCAAGGTCGCCGCCACCACGTTGCGCCGGGTTGTCACCGCGACGGTCAATGATTGGTCGGCGATTCTCTGGCACGATGGGAAATTCCATGAGAGCCGGAAATACGAAGGGCTGGAGATCCTGGACCGGGTGGGGGG
>CAZVSA010000093.1:0-7170 GCA_964629955.1 uncultured Luteolibacter sp. | reverse complement strand
GTGATCTCCGGCCCTCATGGGCTGAAGGCGCCGCGAAAATCAGCGGACCACGCGGGCGCCTCCACCGGAGATCACGCTCCGTCGGAAAGCTCGGAGAAGGAGTCGATCAGGTGATCGGCTCCGGCTTCCCGCAGGCTTTCACGGGGAAAGGTGGTGGTGAGTGCGATTACGGTGCAGCCGGCGGCCTTGCCCGATTTCACGCCGTGGATGGAATCTTCGATGACCACGCAGTCGCCGGGAGGGATGGCGAGCCGTTCCGCGGTCAGGAGGTAGGGTTCGGGATCGGGCTTGCCCCGGGTGATGTCTTCGCCGGTGATGATGGTGTGAAAATAAGGCGCGAAGCCGAATTTCCGGAAGGCGAGTTCCTGGCTGGAGCGGGAGGCGGAGGTGGTGAGCCCGTGTTTGCGGCCCGCGGCGTGGGAGGCGCGTAGCAAGTCGAGCGCGCCGGGCATGGGGGCGACGTCGGCAAAGAAGGAGGCGTAGATCCGGACCTTCCGCTGGATGATTTCCTCCACGCTGAGCGTGGTTCCGGGATAAAGTTCCAGAAGGCGGGCGGCCATGGTTTTCTCGGGCGCGCCTTTGAAGGAAAAGAGCAGGGACTCGTCGGTGATGGGAGATCCGAGTTCGGCGGAAAGGGCAACGATGGCCCGTTGATGAACGGGCTCGGAGTCGATGAGCACCCCGTCCATGTCGAAGAGAATGGCACGGGCGTTGTGGAGTGCGGAGGAGGGCGGATTCATGATTTTGCGGAAGAGGGGATTTCCCCGAGAAAACGGTTTCCAAGAAGCGCGATGAATGCGGCGAAAGCGGCAACGAGGGCGAAGGCTCCGGGCAGTCCCGCGTGGTGGCTGAGGCCGCCGATGAGCGGCGGCCCGATCAGGAATCCGAAGTACCCCATGATGGAAACGAGGGCAATGCCATTGCCCGTGCCGCCATTGTGGGTGCGCCCGCCCGCGCCGAAGAGAATCGGAACGAGATTCGCCAGGCCGAACCCGGCGAGGGCCAGGCCGGCGAATGTGGCGGGCCAGTAATGAAACAGAACGATCACGGAGATGCCGGCGGTCGTGAGGATGCCTCCGAGCGTGAGCACCCGCGCGGGAGAGAGCCTGCGGATCAACAGCCCGCCTGCGAGCCGCCCGGCGGCCATGCAGCCGGAGAAAATGCCGTAGGCGAAGGGGGCCAGCCAGGGTTCCGCGTGGGAAACGGTGCGGGTGTAAACCACGCTCCAATCCATCATCACGCCTTCCGCGAAGAGAGCCATGAAGGTGATGAGACCGATGCGGATCAGTTTTCCATCGGGCAGCCGGAAGCCGGGGGATTTTTCCTTCGGGGGTGAGGCGTCGCCGCCGAGCAGGTTCGGAGCGCTGGCGAGGACAACGATCGCGAGCAGCACGGCGATTCCGGGGGCGATCGCATTTGGCGGGATCCCCGCCTTCAATGCCGCGCCGGTGATGATGGCGGCGAGCATGCCGCCCAGGCTCCAGAGGGCGTGGAATCCGGAGATGACGGGCTTCGCGGCGGCGTTCTCGATGGTGATGGCCTGCGAATTGGCGGCAACGTTGAAGCCGCCTTTGACCGCGCCGAAGATCAGGGCCGCGACGAGGAAAGTGGAAAAACCGGGGGCAAGGAACAGAAGGACCAATGACAGGCAGAAGCCGGGCGCGATGAAGCGGAGGTTCGGGCGGCTGCCGTAGCGCGCCACCGTGCGTCCGACGATTGGCATGGAAAGAATCGCCCCGGCGGCGATGGCCAGGAGCGCCAGGCTCAGCTGCGCTTCATTGATGCCGAACTTCGCTTTGAACGAGGGGATGAGAGCGGCCCAGGTGCCGAAGATCATGCCGTCGCCCAGGAAATGGAGAGACGCGGCCAGGCGGGGATTCGGGAGCTTTTCGCAGTACGGGCGGTGGATCGGAAGGCTGGCTGCTTCCGCGGCTGGAGGTGGCATGCGGAGAGGATCACTCCGGCAAAGAAATTCTTCCAATGGCATGATTTCATTTTTGTGATTCCTTTTGGTTATGGATATCCGTGAGTTGAAATCGTTTCTGTTGCTGGGAGAGCAGCTTCATTTCGGGCGTGCGGCGAAACTGATGAACCTGAGCCAGCCCGCGCTGACAAAGCAGATCCGCCGGATGGAGGAGGACCTGGGAACGGCGTTGTTCGAGAGGGGAAAGCGGGGCACGAGATTGAGCGCGTTCGGAGAGCAGTTCCTGCGGGAGGCCAGATCGACCGTCCGCTCTTTCGACGAGCTGATGGACCGCGGGAAACGGGCGGCGAAGGGGGAAACCGGGAAGCTGAATCTCGGGTTCGGATTCCATACTTTCGAGCTGGTGCCGCGGTTGATCGTGAAGCTCCGCCAGGTGGCTCCGGAGATCGATGTGAGCCTGAGGGACATGTCGACGGCGGAACAAATGAACGCGTTGAACGCACGGACGATCGATCTGGGGTTCATGCGTGTGCCGGTGCCGAAGCATTTCAAAACGATGCCGGTGGTGCGGGACCGGCTGGCGCTCGTTTCCTCGATGGAATCCGCGTTGCCGGCGAACGTGCGGCTGGCCGATTGCCGCGATGAGCCTTTTGTCGCGCTTTCGGAAAAGAGGGCTCCGGGTTTTCACCAGCACATGATGGAGATCTGTGGAAAGCACGGGTTCCATCCGCGGGTGGTGCAGCAGGTTCCCGAACTGACGACCGCAGTGGCGCTGGTGCGGGCGGGGCTGGGGGTGGCGATGATTCCGGAGTCGTTCTGGAGCAGCCGCCTGGAAGGAGTGCGGCTCCACCGGTTGAAGGACCGGGAAGCGGGCTGGCTGGTGAGCGCGACGTGGCATGCGGGAGACACGAACCCGGCGCTGTTGAGATTTCTGGATCTCCTGAAGGAGGAATTGAAACGGAAATCGGTATGATTGCGGAGGGTTTCGGGGTCACCGGATGAGGGCCGGATCATGCAAAAAGCATGGGTTTTCATGGTTCGGACATGGCTTATGTTGAAATTATTGGTTTGTTAAAAAAAGCCTTTGGTTTATCCGGGGAGCGCTGACTTTGTTGTCGTGTGAGAACATTTGTCCTGATTTTTTCACTCCTTCTTTGCGCCGCTTCGGTTGGCGCACAAACGGAGTACACCGGTGACAATGCCTCGCCCTCCGTTCCTCCGGTGGATTGGACGCCGACTCCGATGGAGGAGGAGATGCGCTGGATGTTGAACCGGGGCAGGTTCAATCCCGCCATGGAGAACGCGACCAGGGGGACCAATTATCAGGGGCTTCCTCCGATCGCCGGGCCGCTGGCGCCGAACTACAGCATCACCGCAGCGGCCCGCAGGCATGCCGAGGACCTCGCGCGGAGGAACCTTCTTCAACATTTCACCGTTCCCGGGAGCTTGTTTTACAACCCGGTCACCCAGCCAAATCCGAGCAGCCGGATGATCGCCGAGGGCTTTTCCGGTTGGGCGGGATCCACCGAAAACGCCGCAGCCGGGCGGTCCACCGCATTGGAAAATTATCTGGCGTATTGGGGAAGCGCGATCCACCGGGGAGCGATGTACAGCCACGCCTATCGGGAAATCGGCACCGGTTATTTCAGGTTTCCCGGGTCTTCCTGGGAGGGGCACCGCCATGTGATGGATTTGGCAGCCTCCGCGAACGGCCACTTTTTCACGGGAACCATCTTCCATGATTCCAATGGAAACCGCGTGTATGAGACGGGCGAGGGAAGGGGAGGGGTTCGGGTGGATCTGCGCGTCAATGGAGGCGCTCACACTCACTTTGACGTTTCCACTCCGGTTGGCAGTTTCGCGGTGCCCATCGGGACCATTCCCGGAAACGCCTTTGTGGAGGTTCTGCTCACCAATACGGGAACGGCGGTGGTGCATCTCTCCATACCGCGCAATTACCACGATCTTCACCCGCTGGTTCTGGGCCCGGGCCAACAGGTTGTATGGGGTTCCTTCACGAAGATCGCCGTTCCCGCCAATCTGGGGTTCCGCAACCTGAGCCTGGTCAATCAACCCGTCCTGACGGCTCCCGGGCTATCCGTCCGGGTGGAAGATGGAATGGTGATCCTTTCCTGGCTCTCGCAGCCGGGGTTGCGCTATCAGGTCCGGTGGTCGGAAACGCTCGACGGCTGGACCAATGTTGGCGCACCGCTCAATGGCAACGGCACCGTTCTCACCGCCAGCGAGCCCATGACGCATTCCTCCGGTTTCTATCAGGTGGTGGTCACGGGCGCGCCGTGAAACCTGCCTATGACGGTTGGTTTCCGGCGGCGATGAGTGCGTCCATGTGGCCGCCGCGTGCGGTGACCCATTTTCCTTTTTTGATCACCTTGGTGAACCCGAGGCCTTCCCCCGCGGCCGCGGTGAACACGTCCCACGCCTGGGTGGCGAGAATGCCGGAAACGATGAGGTCTCCGCCGGGTGCGAGCGAGCGGGCGATGACCGGCCAGGCCTCGATCAGAACGGTGGAGAAAAGATTGGCGAGGACGACGTCGTAGCCGCGCTTGCGCGGTTTCCATTTCAGGACGTCCTGCTCCCGCACGAGAATGTCCGGAGTGTTGTTGCGGGCGGTGTTGCGGCTGGCGGCGGAGACGGCGAAGGGATCGAAATCGCAGGCGAAAACTTCCCCGGCCCCGAGTTTTTTCGCCGCGATGGCGAGGACGCCGGTGCCCGTGCCCAGATCCGCCACGGTGAACGGCCGGCCGCGGCGTTCGCGGCTGACATCCGCCAGCATCCGCAGGCAGGTGGAGGTGGTGGCATGGTCTCCGGTGCCGAAGGCCATCTCCGGCGGGATGACGATGATCTCGCGGCGCGGATGTTCCTTTTCCAGTTTCTTCAGCTCCGCCGGGCGGGTTTCCGCGGTGAGGAGGAAAACGTCCCGCACTTTCACCGGGCGGGGAAGATCGACCGGTTTTTTCCATTCGGTGCTTTTGTAGGGCCGGATGTTTCCCCCGAACCGCTGGAACACGGATTCCGCTTCCTTTTTGGATTCGCAGAACAGGCGCAGGCGGACGGATTTTCCGCCTTTGAGATATTCGATGATGAGATTCGGGTTTCCCGCGAATCTTTCCTCCCAGGCGTCGACCCATTGGGCCGCGGATAGTTTCGACCAGACGAACATGAATGATGAGGGGTGCGTGCCGGGGGATACACCAACCGCTCCGCGAAAACGACCAAAATGACACGGCTTCATCTTCAGGGCGATCAAGCCAGGAAAAAGAGGGGGAGCACACGCGCCTCGCGTGTCGAATGAGACGCCCTCGTCTCATTCCGGCGGTTGTTTGATTGGATTTGGAACCCGGATTTGTCGAAGCCATGGGAAATCCCATGGAGGGAGATGCCTGTTTTCGGCGAGGGCGCCGAAAACCACACGCGAGGGCGCGTGTGTTCCCCCTGGCTTGATCGCCCTGGTTTATGCCTGATTTTTCAGGCAAAAAGTGGCAAATCAGAGAAATTCGAGTCATTCCTCTCTGATAATGACTAATTTGCTTGATATTTCATGCAAAAAACTCATTTTGATTTCATTTCTTCTGAAAATTCGCGTCAAGACCCTTCTTTTGCCTGAAATATCATGCTGAACAATCAACTCGCCTCCCTGGTCGCCTGGCACCGGCAGCGTGCCGGCTTGAGCCAGGCGGAACTGGCTCGTCACGCCGGAGTGAGCCGCTATGTGGTACAGGATTTGGAAGCCGGGCATGGCCGCACCACTTGGGGAAAACTCTGTGCCGTGTTGGCGGTGCTGAACCTCACCTTGGAACCCGCCGGCCCGCTGGTCGCCGACTGGCGGGCCTTCACCTCTGATGCCACGACATGAGCGACGAATTTTCACGCCAAGCCGTGGTACACCAACACGGCCAACCCGCCGGAATGCTGGGCGAGCGCCCGGCAGGAGGGTGGCGCTTCACCTACCTGTCCGGATACACGGGGCCACCGGTTTCGCTGACACTGCCCTGCCGGGAAGAGCCCTATGATTTTCCCGGCTTCCCGGCGGTCTTTGAAGGTCTGCTGCCCGAGGGGCCGCAACTGGAAGCCCTGCTGCGGCGGCACAAGATCGACCGGCAGGATGCCTTCCGCCAGCTCGTCACCGTGGGGGCCGATCTGGTGGGCTCCCTGACCGTCACCGACGCCTGATGCCTTATTGCCCGATCACTCTGGAACCCATCGCGGAGGGAGAACGCTTCTCCCGCGGCGGCTTGCGGGCACTGCATCCGGGGCTGCCGGATCTTCAGCCGCTGGATCTCTCACAAGAGGAACAGTTGCGCGAAGCCCGGCGGCGCGCGGACAAGATGTCCGTGCAGGGCGTGCAGCCGAAACTCTCCGCCGCGCTTTCGGTGAAGCATTGGCGCTTTGACATCGTGGATCGCGGTGGAACCTGGTTGCTCAAACCCAATCCGCCTCCTTTCGGGAATGTACCCGCCAACGAGGCTCTGACCATGACCATGGCGGCGGTGGCGGGCATCGAAGTGCCCTTGCATGGCCTCCTCTCCGCGGTGGACGGCTCCTGGGTATATTTCATCCGCCGCTTTGATCGTCCGGGACGCGGGCGAAAGCTGCATGTGGAAGACTTCGCCCAGCTTTCCGGCGCTTCCCGGGACACGAAATACGACAGCTCGCTGGAACGCGCCGCCGCGTTGGTGGAGAGCTTTTGCACGTTCCCGGCCTTGGAAAAGCCCAGGTTCGCCAAGCGGTTGCTTTTCTCGTTTCTCACCGGGAACGAGGACATGCACCTGAAGAATTTCTCCCTTCAAGCCAACGGGGGCGTGGTCTCGCTCACTCCCGCTTACGATTTGCTCAACACCACGCTCGTGCTCGAGAACGCCGTGGAGGAAACCGCGTTGCCATTGGGCGGCAGGAAAAGCCGTCTGACGTGCAAGCTGTGGCTGGACTATTTTTGCCGCGAACGCCTCGGGCTTGCTCCTCCTATTTTGGAAGGCATCCTGGCTGATTTATGCGCGGCGGTTCCACGTTGGCGCGAACTCATCCGGCACAGTCAATTGCCGGTGGAGAAACAGGTGCAATACCGCAGCCTGCTGGATGACCGTCTTGCCCGTCTGCTGCCGGATTTTCGATAAGTCGCGGCCATGCTCTCGCTTACACCACAATCGCACCCGAAAAGCCGGACCTCTCCCATTTACAGCGTTTTGTGAAATACTGTGGCCGCATACCGGGGACACCAGCGGCTCCGT
>CAZVSA010000092.1:0-13517 GCA_964629955.1 uncultured Luteolibacter sp. | reverse complement strand
GGACCGCCGGGCCGTCCCACTTTTTCCCGATTGGTATTGGCATCCATCCCGGCCCCTCCGCTTTCTCCGCCAAATACAGCCCCACCCGCTGCGGAAAAACAGTCACGGCGCGCCCGGCGGTCTCGCCCTACCTGCCGGAATCATTCCCGGAACACTTTTGGCATTCCGCCCGCCGCCAATCATAAGCAAATGGCACATCCCAAAGACTTATCAGCAGGTTATCTAACGAAGCAACGAAGTGGAAATTCCTCGCCGTCGTTTTCCCTGTCGATTAATCCCATTTGAGGAATGGGAAACGTTGCTCGTCTCTGCTTCGCCGCCTTGGTGGTTTCGGCCTGCGGGATCGCCGGTTATTTGGCTGGTCGCGCCCCGGAGGAACCCGTTCCGGAAGACAGCATGGCGGCCACGCACTCTTCCCCTCGCTCCCAAGTCCGTGAGCAGCGGCCGGAGCGGACCGATCCGTTGATGGCGCTGGAGCGCTTGTTGGCAGGTGACGGGCATCCGGGTGAGATCTGGAATGTCGTTTCGCGGATTCCCCTCGCGAGGATTCCGGAGGCGTTGGATGCGATAAAACCATCGCAATGGAGTGAGGAGCTTGCCGGGGCGTTGTATTACCGGTGGGCGGAGCATGACCCCGAAGCCGCTCTCGCGGATGCGATGGAAGCCGGAGAAACTTTCCGGAGCGCCCTGATGGTGCAAAGCGTTCTCTGCGCATGGATGAAAAGCGATCCCGAGGCCGCCTACCACGCGGTGAAGGATCACCGGGTTTTCGGCTATCGCGCCCGGGACATGCTGGTGCGGACATGGACCGCGGATACCGTTTTCAAAAATCTCGAACGCTTCCCGGAACTTCTGGGAGCCTACTGCGTGGCAAACGTGGGGGACGAAACCCGCCGGAATGCCATGCTGGAGGCGTTGAGAGATCCCGCGATGAAGGATCGGGAAATGGCTGCGGCGAGGTTGTTCGGCGCATGGGGCTACAAGGACTTCGATGCGGCGATGGCTGCCGCGGAGGAGGAAAATTTGCTTCATCTCAGGAAGCATGTCCTGGACGTGACCCGGAATGTGCTGCCCCATCGGGCGCTGCCGTGGGCCGCGGCCAACGGTTTCAAAACGGAAGGCCCGGCTTGGGAGGAAGCCTTTTTCAACTGGGTGGGCTTTGGTGGCGACAAGGCCCGTGCCTGGCTTGCGGAGAGGATTCCCGTCTGGAAGGCGGAAGGAAATCACTCCGCGATCGCGGGCTTTCTGGCACAGGATCCCGGACAATTGGAACGGCTGGCGGAGCATTGGAACGATTGGAGCGGAATGGACCCCAAGGCTGCGGCGGAATGGCTGGACACCGCTCCCGCAGCCGTCCGCGAGAGACTTGTTACCACGGAAAACGACGATGACTGACCAGTGGACCAAACCTCTCGCACTGATCGCGGCCTGCGGGCTGGCGGCAGCCGCCGGATATGCGCTGGGGCGTTCCTCTTCTCCGGCAACGGAAGAGGCGGGAAATCTTCGTGCCGGTCGTCTGGAGAAGGCCGCTGCCAGCCCCGGCCCGCGGCCGGTTGGTGGAGCGCGGGCGGAGCGGGAGCGCACGGAGGAGGAAGTGACGGCACTGAAAACCCGGCTCATGGAGCGCTTTTCCATCAGTCCGTGGGCATGGAACGATTGGGCGCTCCGGCAGCAAGCCGCCGCGCTGCTCGCCACCATGACGGCGGACGAGCTGCGGGAATTCGCCGGGGAGCTGGACACTCCCTGGGGAGAGATGAGAGATTTTCCGGTTTCGCAGGGATACGGCCATGCCCTTGCCCGCGAGGTTTTCCGGCAATGGGCGCTGAAGGATCCCGCCGCGGCATCGCTCGGTTCCTTCCGGCACAGGTGGAACCACGATGTGTTCGGGGAATGGCTGAAGCGCGATCCCGCGGCTGCCGAGGCATGGGTAACCGGCGGAAACTTTCCTCCCGGCAGCGAAGAGGCGGCCGCCGGGATTTTTCAGGATTTCGTCAGGAGGAAAGCGGGGGAGGACTTCGAGGCTGCCCGCGGCCATTGGCAGGCGCTTGAGAGAAAAGGGCAGGAAGACGTGCTTTGGCAATGGTCGCGGAGATTCTCCGGAGATGCGGACCGGCGGGAGGCGTTGTTGCAAATGGCCTCCAGCCTGAACGATGAGGAGCTTTACCTGCGGTGCGTGAACACGATGACCGCCGGTTTGGCCGAACGCTCGCCCGCGGAGGCGATCGCTTTTCTCGAAGAGTCCGGATTGGCCGGTGAGGAGAGGGAACGGATGATGCCGGCGCTGCTGGCGAGCTGGGCGAGACAGGATCCGGCGAGTGCGCTCGATCATTGGCTCGGTCTTGCGGAGCAAACGATCCCGCCAGCGATTCACACGGGAATCTACAATTGGCACCTCCGCGATTCCGCGGCGGCCGGAGCCTGGGTGGAAAAGCTCGGTTCCGGCGAAATGCGCGACCGGTTCCGGCAGGGGGTCGCCACCGGGCTGACCGAAGAGAAAAATTTCGACCAAGCGGCCGAAGTGGTTGAGGCGATCCGGGATCCCGAACTGCGGCTCCGCCAGCTCAAGGTGCTGAAGCGCCAGTGGGACGCGCACCACCCGTCCGGTGCGGAAGCATGGTTCGGTGCGCTTTCCGCGGAGGAGAGGGCGGCGATCCGCGGGGAGTGAGAAAGCATCAATCCTTTTTCAGCCGGGAGCGCCAATAGCCCGGGCGTCTCTTTTCATGCATCACCGCATGAATGACTACGGTTTCCTCCCCTTCATCGAACGAAAAATACATCAGGTAAGGATAGGTCTTGAAGCGGAAGACGCGGACTTTTCCCTCAACCCGCCGATAGCGCTCCGGAGAGGCAAGAATGGCATCGGTCGCCGTCCGCATCGCCTTCACGAAACCGTCTCCCGCGCGGGAACTTCGATCTTCGTACCAATGTGCGGCATCGCGGGCTTCGGCGCGGGCCTCCGGGTGGAACTCCAGCCTCATGCCGGCCGCCGGGCTGCCAGCGACTCCTCGATCTCCCGGAAAACCTGTTCGCCGGGCACCGTCCGCACCCGGCCGGTACGGACATCTTCCATGCGCCGTTTCACCTCCTGAATCTGCTCTTCTTCAAGCGACGGATCGCTCCTGATCGTCGGGATCAGGCTCTCCACCAACCGCAGGCGGTCTTCATCCGCCAAGGTCAACGCATCCGCATAGATCGAGTCCAGAGAGGCGGCGTTCATGAGGAAAACCCTACCTCGGATGGAACGAAAAACAAGCCGCGAATCCCCCTGTCGCCCGGGACTTCAAGGTTCGGTTCCCTCTTCCACGACCTCAATCCGGCGATCACCCAAAAGGTGGCTCCAGCGAGCGGGAAACGCCGATGCGGTCACCTGGCCGTCAGCCGACACCACGTCGAACTGGCGTATCGTGTTTACGGGCCACCCATTGACCATGAGACGGGTGACAGATCGAAGTTTCCCGTCCGGAGGGAGCTCGGCGGAAAAGCTGACCGACGAGAGCCCTTTCGCGCCCTCGTCCGCCCTGCCGGGTTGGAATTGTTCCCAGTTCACATGCTCGGCGAGCAATCCGCCTTTTGCGACTCCAAGAATGCCAGGCAGGCCCGCCTTCAGATCTTCGACAATTCGCGCCGCATCGGCTTGGGAGGAGGATACATCCACCACCAGAAGGTCCGGAGAGTCGCTGACGATGACGGCCTGGCGAAGTTCTTCTTTCTGAAGCTCCCTGGCGGCGGAGATCAGGTGCCGCGTGAGGTCCACCATCTCTGCCGGTTGCAGATCGAGGGCCTCTTGAAGCTTCCGCTAACGACGAAAATTTTTGTGGACGATTTTTCTTGCCTCCCTCCAAGTTTGGGGAAAGATCCTTTCAATTCTATTTCTATAAATCCCATCTAGCTAATAGTCATATGAGCCCAATCAATCCAAGTTCAAGTTTCAGTGGAATCACTCGCCGCGACTTCGTGAAGAAAAGCGCACTCACTGTCGGAGCGGTGAGTATTTTGGGACAGGGCACGGCATTGGCGTCGTTTACACCTTGTCAGTGTTGCAATCCTTGCAGCAAATCTGTTTCTTACAGGATTTCTAACCATAGAGGCGGCTACGTAACGGGAAAGAGATGTAAAGAATGCCTTTGCGACACCGAGAGGCCTTACGTGACACTCTGACGAAATCAATCTGATGTTATCCCGCATCATGATTTATATATCCAAAAGCAATCAATTCGAGTGATCCTAGGAATCTGCCGCAGATTAATCTAAGTCTAGGCACAATTGCGATTTGTGCCGCGATCATTTGCGGAAGGCCAAGAAGAGCTATTTTATCCTTTAAGCATGTCACGGGATGGTCGCTTGCAATTGAATTTTAATCGAAGATCGGCTTATTTTCGAACGCCTGTCACAAAAAAGCGGGAACCAACATAAAATGAAAAGAGTTACCAATGCTAATAAGCGCAATCGGATGTTGGTCTTATCGTTAGCGGGATTGTCTGTTCTCGCCGTATTATCGTTCTCTCTCTACTCCCGCCACTCGACCAACCCATACCTAGGGCATGCGGGCACGAAAGAGTTCTCCGGTCGTCAGTCTCCCGCAACCCGTTTTGAACCTTCAGCAGATGACGTGAATGCCGCCGTCTCAAAGGAGTTCAAGCCTCATGTCGTAGCGGAGGTCCAATTGGATCCAGCGGAGGCAAAAAGGCGAATCGAAGAGTACTATAGAAACACCAATAATATAGATTCCCGCAGCGCATTTGCCCTTGATCTTATCAAGAAGCTGTGTGAGAACGGTTATTCAAAAGAGGCGTGGGATATTATAGATTCCGGATCCGGGCAAGTTCGCAACAGCCAGCTAGCCACTTTTTTCGCTGTGGCCGATCTGCCGTTGAGCGACCTGCGTGATAGACTCGTAACTTTGGAATTCGCATCCGATGCTTCCCCATCTTTCATGGGCTATCTGGAAAGATTTGATCTGGATGGACTTC
The DNA here is from genome assembly GCA_964629955.1 of uncultured Luteolibacter sp. Taxonomy (GTDB): domain Bacteria; phylum Verrucomicrobiota; class Verrucomicrobiia; order Verrucomicrobiales; family Akkermansiaceae; genus Luteolibacter. The sequence continues at coordinate 8,547 of CAZVSA010000092.1, read as the reverse complement.
TTAAGGAACTCCGTTCGCCCGAGCTGAATGACATGCTAAACAGAACGCGCGAAAGGGGCCTGAATTTGAATGGAAGCTCCGCTGTTTATGTCTCTCTGGTCTATGCTTCACAGGATCAGAAGGAAAAGGCACTCAATACCGCCTTGAAGCTAAGTTCCGAAGGTTTTCTGATAGCTAGAGATTATGTAGGCTTCGTCAATGACTATGGCCCGGAGGATGTGTTTGAAAAGTGGAAATGGGTGATCGCGATGGATTCTGAAAAAAACAATGGAACTTCCGACGCCCACTCTCAGCGAGTCCAATTGATAGATAAAATGGTGAGTTCAAATGCCCCCCTTGCCATTGAACGAATCCTGAAGGATCCATCCGCGATGAGGTCAGAAAACGTCAGTGCCGCCATCGAGAGCTGGAATCAGATTAATCCGAGCGGAGCGACCGATTGGTATGGTGCAAACCAAGCCTTTCTGTCTCAAGGTGACCGTGATCTTGTCGCCTCATCCTTTGCAAGGGATGCATTAGATTCCCGGGAGTTGGACGAAGCCGTCCTGTGGGCGGACGAGATCACCGACTTGCAGGCAAAAGAATTATTACTGAAATCCATTGAGAAAGAGAGGGCGAAGCGCGATAGTTCGAAGTGATGATGATGTCGCCATCATCGGTCACTATTTTGCCCACAAAATCATTAAACTGCAACTACGATAGGATCCGCCGACAGGGCCACCTCACTTTGGTGCCCTTGATTTTTCAGCATTTAACGGAACCCACTGACTCTTCGCTTCTGGCTACCATGGGACGGAGCACTACCCTTGAAGGAATTTTCTCGAAGGATTCAAACCAGCAAGGCTTTCCCTTTGCTGCAATTGTTGATTTTTAAGGGGTACCAAAGTGAGGTGGCCCTGGATCCGCCGAGAGCTGGATGGAGAAAATAATAGAATACGCTGGAGCAACGAGCGGACCTTGCAAGGCAACGCATCCGAGAGAATGAAACCATCACAGGGGCACAAGCACTGCTCCCGAATGAAATTTGAAATTAATTATTAGCCATGTAATATTTTGCTATTTACCAGAACGCAATTACTCTTCGTTCGTTATGCGTAAGTGATTATTCGACTCTTGTTTCACTCGCGTCGCCAGCTTCCGTGCACCAAGTGAATCCCGTAGTCCCCCAAGCCGGCTTGGGGAGCATCGAGTAACACCACATCGTTCCACAACTCCTGATCCCGGTAGTATACGGTAGTCACAGCATCCGGACCCGTCGCATGCAGGACATCCAAGTCATTGACATCCTCAACCTCCAGGGTTCTGGTTCGGGAAACAAGTTCGTCCAGAATGGAACGGACGAAAGGATGTCCCGCTTCGGCACCGAAGGCATAATTTGCCAAGGTATGGGTTTGTTCTCTCGTTCTCATCCAAAGGGGATAGCGAAGTTCAAACTCCTTAGAATTCACAAAATGCTCGTATGCGAAAACCGCCCGATTTTCGCAGAGAGGATCCAGAGCTTTTTCCAATAAGAAATCGGAATCCAAGTAGAAACCGCCAAGCCGCCAGACAGCCAATAAGCGGAAAAGATCAGCCTTTAAAACGGCCCGCGGATACCATTGGTATAGTTCCAAGTAGGCAAAGCACTCCTTGCGGATAAAATCTTCGCAATCGCCATCCGAGAAAAACTGAACTTCCCACTGCGGATGCAATTTACGCATCTTATCGATACAGTGTTTGAGATTGGCGTCCAGCGTGTAGGGAGAAATATGAGTACAGATGATTCGTTTGGGGATCATAGTAGGGTTCGGTGTAGTAGTGAGACTTAGCGGACACTCCAGCCCATCTGCCGGGCGGTGGTGTTGAGAACGTTCGCCTTACCCTGCTCGAGCCATGCTTGCAGAATGATGCCAGCCTCTATCTCCGGGAAAAGCTTAATCCCTTCTCGATGAAATTTATGAGAGAATTCCGTGTTCCACAAAGTCATGGGTCCTTCGACTTTCGGAAATTTGAGAATTCCATCTTCGTGCCAATCCAGTCCATTAATTTCACCCCATCCGGAGAGGCTGTTGGTAATCCGTGTGAAGGAATGGCCGCACACCACGATATCCACATTCGAATAACGTCTATCGCAGAACAGCTCTCCACCGCGCCTGCCAAGTTTGAGATGCGGGCTTAGATCCACCCACCATGGCATGGTCACGTTCAAATCCACCCAGGCCAAGAGCTCCGGTAAACTGCCGTGAAATGAAGGAAATTTTTGAATTTGTTGCGGTGCGGGTTGACTGAAAATGCGTTGGGCCGAGCCAATTTTGTCCCGCTCTCTTACTATAACGGCAGCTCCGTCTCTTATGGTTAGATCAGGTTCTGCGCGCTGGGACTCCAAGTCTGATTCTTCGGCGGTGTTGCGGCAACAAAAAACCTCGCTGCGTGGATTTGCCCAAGTGACATATTCAATGTCTAGCGTGTGGCAAATGCTCAGTTCGGGACGCCTCCAATGAAAAAATGTTATCACACCTTCAAAAGCCAGTCGGGGATACACCGCGGCAAGTAGAAACCACTCGTCGAAGCCATAATCCGGCCATATAGAAACAGCGATAGGTTGATGTTCTTGATGTTTGAGATTCGCAGGACCAAGCCAAGTGTTCGTCATTGTTCCACGCCGGTTGTGCCAGATGAAGGCTTTCAGTAATGTAGTCATCCGCTCACCGCCTTTCGCACCGAATTGACAAGCATTGATCGGGCGGTAGTAGGCCGGATCATGATCATTCAGGTCTTGATCAAAAAAATACGGGACTCTCCATAAACCGAGACCTGCAGTCATGACCTGCTCGGTTCGCTCCACATCTGCCAATATGTCTTCGCCCCGGTCAGCATCGATGACGGTGATCCATTTGTCGCGTTCCTCCAAAGCTAAAAAACGCCACATGGCTCCGGGATTGTGGCGGATTGAGCTGCTTTTCATCAGATAGACCTCACATCCCTGAGATACAAGATCTTCGATCAGGAACTCTAGATCCGCTGCCAAATAGACCCGCAGCACTACGTCCGGCCTCTCTTTGCGTAGGATTGCCGCACCTTTCAGTAGTGGCATCACATAGTGCTCCCAAGGGGGGAAAAACGAAACCAAGCCTAGCTTGGCGGCATTCTTCATCTGCTCCCTATCCATTACTTCCAGTTCGCCGTCCTCCGCCCGGAGGTTTTTCCAGAACAAGCTGACAGCTACTAGATGAGTGCTCGTTTGGGAATTGATATGCCGTTCCACTGCGAACCAGTCATCCAGTTCCGAACGCTCAGATAGCGTTGCAATATTCTCAAAATCAGTGATTTGAGAGTCCTCAAATACAGGGTAGCAATTTGTCCAACTCATTGGATTTTCAATAGAAAAGGAACCTTTAGTGTCCCGTCAGGTTAGTTTTTTAAACAAGTCGGCAGCTTGATTTGAATCATCGTGCCTCTTCGCGATAGCTGGTTAAGAATCTTGCGGAGCGGCTTTGGTGATGAGGCGGAGGGCTTAAGCTTGGTGGTTGAGGTAATGGATGGAGGCTTTGATTGAGCGAATCGTGCTGAAACGCCAGGATTGCGTCGCACAGCAAGGCAAGGTTCCTCCTGCTCCACGAGGCTAGCGCCGCGCTCCGCAGTCCTCGCGTCTGCGGCCTGCAAGTGGCTGATTTCGAGCGGACCGGTAGCGTGCCGAGGACTGGAGCGGGTGCCAGCTCAGCCGTCGGACGGGGTGAAGTGGCGTTCATGGTAGCACTACCTTGGCGAATCAGGCGAGGTTGTCTAGCTGAAACGCTCCAATCCCACACTTTGGCGGTGTGTATGCGGATGAATAGGGCCGGTCCTTGCGGATTCATATTTTTCTTGTCCCGCTTTTTCGTTCAGCTTACTTAGACTCGCATGGCCCGGCCGCATCGATTCGAATATCCCGGAAGTAAGATCGGGGCGGAAAACTCTCATATCCGCCGAGGCGAATTAAGATTCGTTCGCACCTGAAAGACATGCAGGAATTCCGTATCATCCACCAAACGGCTCGGACAAGGAGTTTTCCCCCATTGATCGAGAAGTGCATCGATTCGCTCCGCGCGATGAATCCCGGCTGGGAGTATCGATTCTATACCGATGATGATTGGCATGGCATCATCAACTCACAATCCGATTTCAATTACGAAGATCTAACAAAATACCCTTCCGGAATCCAAAGATCGGATATTTTCCGCTGTGCAGCGTTACTTCGGCATGGCGGTCTTTATGCGGATGTGGATATGCTCGGGGTAAGGAAAATCGACAGCCTGATTGCCAGCGCGATGGAAGCGGGATTGATTTTACCCGATACAGAGGTGGTGCTGACGACCGACCACCCGATCCACAGCCGTCATTCCTATCGGCGTGGAGAAATCCTGATGAACAATTTCATGCTGGCGAAGCCGGGCGCGGGGTTTTTCGAGATCTATCTCGATGAGATGAAGCGGGCGGTGGCTCATGCCCCATGCCCGACGGGAAACCCCATGGATACAACCGGCCCGCTGGCGATGACCCGCATCATCAGGGAGCATGGCGGCCCCGCGGCGCTGAAAATCGCCGTGGTGCCGTACTTCTGGATCAATCCCATCCCGGACATGGCGCGTAGATTTCCGGAGCGGCCGATCTACCAGCGGATGATCGAGGACGGCTCCTGGCGCAGCTCCATCTGCCCCTACTTCGTCCACTGCTGGTGGCACAGCTATCTGGACGTGGAAACGGAATCGCACTACGAAAAGCTCGTGCAAACCGCGTCGTCCCCCGCTTGCCGGGCTTCTTCCCTCTCGTTGGCGTGATCGTGATGTCCCGGATCCCGAAAATCCTCTGGCAAAGCTACAAGTCGATCGACCGCCTGCCCGCCGAAAGCCTTCCCGGCATCGATTCCTGGCTGCGCCTGAACCCCGGCTGGGTCTACCACTTTTGCTCCGATGAGGATATCGAGGCTTTTTTCCGTGCCTTCCGCGGCGGTGAATATCTGGAATTGTTCCACGCGATGCCGCTGGCCGTCATGAAAGCGGACCTGTGGCGCTACTCCGCGCTTTACCAGTTTGGCGGAGTGTATGCGGACATCGATACCACCTGCCTCGCCCCGCTGGAAGATTGGCTGGACCCGGAGGTGGGCATGCATGTGGCCTGCGAGAACGACCGGTCTTTTTTCTGCCAGTGGACCTTCGCCGCCGCCGCCGGGCATCCGATGCTCGGCCGGGTATTGGAACTGATACGGGAGCGGGTGGAGAGAGGCGGCGGGGTGGATGAAACGAGGCCCCACTACGTCCACCACTACACCGGTCCGGCCATGTGGTCGGATGCCATCCGCGACTACCTTGGCCTCCGCGGCACGCCGAACGAGCTGCTGGAAAACAAGGCATCGCGCCGGGAGAAGGATCTGATCCTCTATCCCACCGGTTACTTTGGCGGGGCCAAGGTCAGCCATGCCAATGGCTCGATTTCCTGGCGCGACCTGCCCGGCTACGACTCCTGGCAGCGGCAGCGCAAGGATGCCGCCAACCGGATCGTCTGACCTCTTTCCTCTTTATCCGATCATGCCCTGGACCGACTCCTTCTCCATTCTCACCGATGAGCACCTTTCGTTTTACGAAGCCCATGCCATCCCCGCGGAAAAGCGGTATTTCCAATCCCTGTTCGCGAACCGCCGCCTCGGTCTCAAGGAATTCGCCTCGAATATCGTCTGCCTTGCGCTTTCTCCCGGGCTTCAGCAGGAGGGGCGGGCCGGTCCGAGCCGGAGCCCCGCCGCGCCGGAGGAGCTGGTTTCGTCCATCCTTGAGAGATGCCGGCTGCTGGCGGTCTATCAGCAGGACACCGTGCTTCGGGTGTATCTCGATCCCGCATGGGAATCCTTCTCCGCCGAGCTGCTGGAGGGCGGTTGCGAGGTGATTCTGATGGAGCACCCGAGCGATGGCCCGAACCCCGCCCGATTGTGGCGCTATCTGGCGCTGGAGGAGGAGGGCAAGGCGCTCCTCTTCCTGGATGTCCACGAGCTGGAACTCCTGGAGGACTTCCTGGAACGCACGCAGGCCTTGCTCGGCAGCGGGCTGAAAGCCTGGCGCACGCCGCTGGACCGGCGCCGCAACTACCGGCCGATTCACCCGGACCGCTTCTGCTGTCTGCAATCGTATCCCGCCGCGGATCTCCTCCGCGCCTTTGCCTGGCATGTTCAGACACGGGAAACGGCTCATCACTTTCCGGAGCCGGGATGCATTCTGCAGGCTTCCGCCGCCAGCGAAAGACAGGCCTCCTGGAAACAGGTGGACCTGGACGAGTTTTTCCTGCTTTCCGCCATCTATCCCCGCGCCGCATTCGACGGGTTGCTGACGCTGGTGGAGGCGGACGATCAGCACAGCCGCTGGCTGCTGCTGGACATCGAATACGCCACCTGGGCGAACCCCGCAAGCGAAGCCCTCTTTGCGCGTCATCTTCACCAGGCGCAGACCGGCGGCACGGGCGTTCCGGACAGCCATCTGGTCGCCGCCACTCTCGAAAAGCTTTTTCACGCGAATCGATACCCGGACTTTTTCGCCGGATGGGAGGGCGAAACCGGGGACGGGGAGTTTGAAGCCGCCGATTCCGGATTCCGCGATGGGATTTCATCGCTTCATTCCCGGCCTTCCGGAGACCAGGGCTTCCTGCCGCCAGTCCCATTGGACGGGCGTTTGCCGAAGCTCATCTGGCAGGGCCGCTTTTCCCGGGAGAGTCTTCCCGGGGAATGCGAATCCTGCGTGCGCTCATGGTTTTCGCAAAACCCGGCTTGGAGCCATCAGCTTTGCACGGATGAATCGATCCGGGAATTTGTGGAAACTTTCTGTTCCCGGGAGATCCGCGATCTTTTCGGCCGCCTCTCGTCTCCCGGGATGAAGCTGGACCTTTGGCGCTATGCGGTGCTTTACGAATTCGGCGGCATCTGCTCCGACATTGACACCATCTGCCGCGAGCCGCTGGATCAGTGGCTGGATGTGGAAAGGGGAAAGGGGCTGCATATCGCCTGCGCGAACGACGATCCGTATTTTTGCCACCGGACCATCGCCGCGGCGAAAGGTCATCCCGCCCTGGCCCTTGCCATGGAGCTGATCGCGGAACGGGTGGCCGCGGACGATGGAGTGAACTCTTCGCGCCCGGATGGCGGGAGTTATTATACGGGCGCGGATCTATGGACGAATGCGGTTTTCCGCTATCTCGGGCGGGAAGGCGAACCGATGACGCTTTACCACGAACGCTCGTCATTCGATGGCAAGGATGTCGAAATCCACCCCTGTTATTTTTTCGATGGGGTGAAAGCGAGGCATTTGGCTTTGTTCGGCCGGGGGGAGGGTGCGTAACGGGCGCCGGTCAATCCCGGTCCCAACCACGGGTCAGGCAGTTGAATCTCCACGGGTCGAGAAAAGGATCGTGAGTGACTTTGAAACCGTATCTCTGCTCAAGCACCACGTCCACGCGGTGAGGCACGTAAATCGCGATGCCTTCGATCTCGGACCGATGGAGAGGGAACAAATGCTCTTCCCGATAGTGGTGCGGACACTTGGAAGATATAACCCCCGGCCGGCTCGGAGCGAGAGCCGTCAGATCAATGAGCAACCCGGTGGGCGTATGAATGAACCTGGCATCGATCTTGTTCAGCTCGGCATGATCGTCGTGGTGATGGTTGCGGGATTCCCGGCAGACGTAATTGGGATTCACCTCCAGAAAATAGAACCGGCGATCGTATAGATCCTCGCACGACGCGGCGGCATCCAGCCTGGCCATGTCCTCGTAAAGGAGACACATGTCCACATCGTCATCCCACGGCAGCAACCGTTGGTTCCAATACCAGCCGATCAACCCTCCATACATCAGGATGGGCTTGATTTCCAGCTTCTCGCAAACCCGCATGAAATCCCGCAGAAGTTTCGGAAGAATCTCATGAATGATGCCGGGATCGACCGGGCCCTTGTAATAGCGGGCGTCGTAGTGGCCTCCCCCCGCTTCATGGAAAAACTTGGCCCCCGGAATGAAGGGTTTGACCAAGCTGGTGTTCCTTTGGATTTGATGGCTCACGACCGGCTGAGCTTACGTAGAAGTAATTGTCAGTTCAAGTTCCAATCCCGGCGTGCCATTTTGCCAGAGAAAGCCAATGCCATCGCGGACGGTCAAGAGCGAGTGGATGAGGGGAGGGGAGCATCTGCGGATGAACGGGCGGCGACCGGTGATCGCCGCTACGTTCAGCCCCGGTTGCTGCGGTCTTCGACCGTGGCTCCTTTGGCGGCGCGCTTGCGGGCGTTGGCGTCGAGGATGCGCTTGCGGAGGCGGATGTGGTGGGGGGTGGCCTCCACCAGTTCGTCGGAGTCGATGTATTCAATGGCGCGTTCGAGCGAGAAGCGCAGGGCGGGGGTGAGCTTGGAGGTCTTGTCCTGGCCGGAGGAACGCATGTTGTCGAGGTGCTTTTCCTTGACCGGGTTGACGGGGAGGTCGCCAGCGCGGGGGTTTTCGCCGACGAGCATGCCTTCGTACACGGCATCGCCGGGAGCGGCGAAGAGGATGCCGCGTTCTTCCAGG
>CAZVSA010000091.1:2663-13566 GCA_964629955.1 uncultured Luteolibacter sp. | reverse complement strand
CCGGCGGCTACGCTCTCAACGAAAAAGGCGCGGTCTGGAAACTCGACGACCCCGCCCGGGCGGACACCCCCATCCGCCGGGAAGTCGCCGCGATGCTCAAGGCAGGCCCCTCCAAAACCTCCACCGCGGATCTCGTGAAACTCCTCGGCCATGCCGACCAGCGCATCCGGCTGGACGCCCAATGGGAGCTTGCCGGAAGAAACGCCATCCGGGAATTCCAAGCCACCGCCACGGATTCCGAGTCGCCCCGCCTCGCAATCATCCACTCGCTGTGGGGCCTCGCGCAGACCGGCACGTTCGATCCCGCCACTTTTGAAACCCTCCTCAAAAACAGCGACGAAGAACTCCGCGCCCAAGCCGCCAAATACGCCGGGGAAACCTCGCGGGAACCCCAACCGGCCCTGATCCCGATGCTTGCCGACCCTTCGGCCCGCGTTCGTTTCCACGCTGCCACCGCCATCGGCAAGCTCCGCATGAACGACGCGCTCGAAGCCGCCATCGCCATGCTGGCCGAAAACGGAAACCGCGATTCCTTCCTCCGCCACGCCGGGGTTCTCGCCCTCGAAGGCATGGAAATTGACCAGATCGCCGCCAAAACCCTCCACCACACCTCCCCGGCCGTCCGCCTCGCCGCCGCCATCGTCTTCCGCAGGACGAACTCCCCGTTTGCAGCCCGCCTTCTCACAGACGATGACCCGCAGGTCGTTGCCGAAGCCGCCCGCGCGATCCACGACGATCCCCCGATCCTCGATGCCATGCCGGATCTGGCCCGCCTCATCGAAACAAACCCCGCCGCCCGCGAATCCGCGCTGCGCCGCTCCATCGCCGCCAACCGCCGCCTCGCCGATGCCGGTTCCGCCGAACGCCTCGCCGCGTTCTCCGCCAACGAAACCCTCTCCGCCACCCTCCGCGCCGCGGCCTTGGAAGCCCTCGAAAGCTGGACCAGGGAAGTCCCCCTCGACCTCGTGGACGGGCGCTGGTCCCCTCTCCCCCCCGCGGACGCCGCTCTGGCCGCACCCGCATTCGCAAAAGTCGCCCCCATTCTCCAAACATCCGGCCATCCGGAGATTTCCACGCTCGCCGGAGCCGCCGCAAAGGCCCTTGGCATTTCCACCTCCCCCGCCGATCTCGCAAAGGAAGCCGCCGATCCCGCGGCCGACCCCGCCGGACGCGCCCGCGCTCTGGAAGCCCTGCAATCCGCCGACCCCGCCCTCTTCGCAAAAACCGCGCCCGGCCTCCTGAAAGACCCGGTGGCATCCATCCGCTCCGCCGCCGCGGCCCTCCTCGCAAAATCCCTCCCGGACACTGTCCGCGACTACTCCATCAACGCCATTTCCCATTCCACCGACATCCGGGAGCGCCAGCAAGCCGTCGCCCTCCTGCCCGCACTCCCGGATTCCGCGGCCCTGCTGGAAAATCTCCTGACGGAGGCAACGCAAACCGGCGGAAACCGCGCCATCTGGCTCGAACTCCTCGAAGCCGCCGCTGAGGTGAAAGACAACCCCTCCCTCACCGAATCCGCGGCGGCCTTTCGTGACAAGCTCGCCACCCTCGGCGAGCTGGGCCCATACACCATTTCCCTGGAGGGCGGAAACACGGCCGCCGGAAGCCGCGTGTTTCACGAACACCTCGCCGCCCAATGCACCGCATGCCACCGCATCGGGGAGGACGGCAGCGACGTCGGCCCTCCCCTCACGGAAATCGGGAAACAGGACCGCCCTCACATCCTGGAATCGCTCGTCCTCCCCCAGGCCAAACTATCTCCCGGCTTCGGCATGATGAGCGTCACCCTCAAAGACGGCGCCAGCCACGCCGGCACCCTCCAGGAGGAAACCGCCGCCACCCTCACCCTCCGTTCCCCCGACGGCACCAGCCAATCCATTTCTCTCGCTGAAATCACCTCCCGCACCGGGCCCGTCAGCACCATGCCCCCCATGGGCGGCATCCTTTCCCCCCGCGAACTGCGCGATCTCGTCGAGTTCCTCACCACCCTGAAGTAAGCCGTTTCTTCCGGCCATCCACCGGAGTCATCAAGGTGCTTCTGGACAAAACTTCTTGGCAAAACGGACGGAAAAGCCACAATTAAGGCAAATGGGTTCATCCCTTGGATCCTCCCTTCCGTTCAGCGGGGTTCTCATGTTTCCTTCCCCTCCCGAAATGCAAACTCACAACAGCTCATGACCATGTACAAATCCACCCGCATCCCCCTTGCCATGCTTGCGGTCGCCCTGCTTGGCACACCGGCCTCCCCCGGGGACTCGCTGGAAACCCTGAAGAAAGCGGCGATCGCGGAGATCGAAGCCGCGGATACAGAAATTCTCTTCAAGAAACTGGAGCTTGCGAAAAAATACACCGGCGCGCTGGAGACTCTGGAAAAGAAACTGGCGGCCGAAGGAAATCTCGATGCCATCATGCACCTGAGGGAGGAAAAGGAGGAAGTCGGGAAATCCGGAGGAACCACCCATCATGATGACAAACCGCTGGTGGAACTCCGCGAAAAATACATCGCGGCCCTCGGCCAGATCGAAAAAGAGCTGACCGCGGCCCGCACCAGAGCGGGAACAAAAATCAGCGCATGGCTGCGGGAAGAGGAAGCCGCCATGGTCAAGGCCGGCAAAGTGAACGAGGCGGTGACACTGCGGCAGGAAGGCCGGCTGCTGCTGTTGGAACTCGGAGGGGAAGCCGCCTCGGAAGTGGAAATCGCGGACGACCCCCGCAGCACCGCCTCCACCTCCCTCCGTCCGTTGGAACCCATTGAAATTCCCAATCAAAATCCGCCGCCGGTGGACAATTTCTTCTCGAAGGACAAGTGGTTCGAAAGCCTTACCGTCCCGGTGACAAGACAGAGAATCCGCCAGAGGATCGAGATCGGTGACCGGGGGAAGAAGTCCTGGCCAACGATCGTGATCTCACCGCGGAGCGAGTGGGTGGGCACCGGCGAGAGCAGGATCCTTCTCTCCGGAGGAGATGTGATTGCGTCCCAAGGCAAGTTCAGGGGAATGAGTTTCGGCGCGGACCACGGCACCAAATACTACATCACCGACAGTGAGCTGGACGACTGCGTCATGAACAAAGGGGGGGTATGGTATGGAGGAGAACAACACGGGAAGTTTTACCTTGGGAACTGCCTGATCCGGAAAAGATTCTCGGACAAACCGATCGATGTGATCGACAACGGATTCCGCGTGGAGTCCTGCGTCCTGGAAAACATCGAGATGCCCCGGATGAATTTCCGGGACAAGCAGCCCGCCGATTATCTCAACCACAAATGGCTTCGCTTTGTGAACTGCCGCTTCGTGAATTGCAGGATTCCCTCCAGCTTTCTTCTGCTGACCCGCGATTGTGTTTTCGAGAAATGCATATTCCTCGACGCCGACAGGCACTCGGGGGAAGCGGAGATCACAAAACCCGTCGAAATCGTCCTCTATGTGAATGATTGCAAATCGCGGATCTCAAAACTGCCGGCGGCGGTGACATTGACGGAGAAACCCGCGGACGAACTGAAGGGAGTGACAATCCCAACCGCGGATTCACTGCTCCTGCGGATCGACCGCTGAAGCAAAGTCCCGCTTCCCGGCTGCGCGGACGGGGTTCTGAAGGGACCGGCGTTTGAGCCTGACGGGCGGGGGGGAAGCGTCCACAAAGCTCACGGTTTTTTCCCGCGGCATCACGTGATCGCGTAATACCGCGACCCGGTTTTTGCGGCATTCTGGGCCCGTTCCTTACTCCCCCAATCAATGAACAATTCCACCTCCCCCCGGGTGGCCCGTCACCGTGGTTTGAGCCTGCTCGAACTGACGGTGGTGATCGCCACGATGCTCGCCCTCCTCTCCGTGCTCTTCGCCGGAGCCCGCGGCTGGAAACGCGGCAGCGACCGCGCCTCCTGCATCATCAACCTGCGCAACACCCAGCTCGCCGTCCGTTCCTATCAGAACATGTACGGCTACGAGTTCGGCGGCCGCCCCTACGCCGCCAACGGAACCCAGGACATCAACGTCCATTTGTTTGAAAAAGGCTACATCGGCTTCACCTGTCTCCTTCAAACCAAGGGAGAAGCCCCCTGCCCCGGAGGCGGCGCCTATCACACGCCCTTCCCCGAGTTTTTCCCCCCGCAGGGCGTTCTCTACACGAGCTGCTCGCACGCCCACTCGCACGACCACCATCCCACGGGAGCGTCCGATTGGTGAAACCCCGCCCGGGCTGGCTTTATGGCTCCACCCACGACGTGACGGGCGGGTGGGCATAATCGTTCCACAGCCTCTCCAGCAGCTCCGCATCCGCCTTTCCGTCCATCGTCACGATCCGGTAGCGCGAAAGATACGCGGCGGCGTGCTGGATCTCCATGTCCCCGCCCATCTGGGGCGCGAAACATAGGAAAGGCTCCTCGGGATGAACGCGGACCTGCTGCGGCGCGCGGAAATTTCCCGGGTGGGAAAGGATCGCCAATCCGCGCTCCTCCTCCCCCTCGCCTCCCCCCATGTGAATCCAGCGGGCGGCCCTGGAATTCGCCTGCTCACGCTCCGTGATGCCCTCGGAAGTGAGAAAAACCGCGTTGCCCTTCCCGTCCCAGGAACCATGTCCGCGGAGGCCCAATCCCCCGTAATGATATTCGGGCAGTTCCAGCTTCGCCTCGCTGGCCATGCGTTGCTCGGAACGGAAATCCACCAGCCGGTAAGGCCTCTCCGCATCCTCCACCGCATAAACCCTCACCGACCAAACCTCGTCGAGCACCGGCAGCGGGTCGTCCGCCGTGAGATCGATGTGCCGGTGGCTCGCATCCAGCCCCGCATGCACCGGCCCGCTCCAGTGATGGTCCAGCGAGACGGCCTCCACCGTTCCCGTTCCCTGCCCCATGTTCCAGAAATCCGGGGTGCGGCCCTGAAAGAGGGTTTTCGTCCACGTGAACCACACCCCGTGATGGTGGATGTGGTTCGCCGGATAATCATCGGTCACCTCCCCGCCGGAAGGAGTCAGCAAAGGATGGAGATACCCGCCCCGGCGGAAAACCGGATCGATGCCCTCCCTCGGAAACTCCCCTTTTCCACCCCGGTAGATGGCAACCGGGGAATCCCCCAGCGACAGAATCACATGGTCTCCCTCTTCCCCGGCCGTGGCCGTTTCCTGATGCCCGTCCGCCAGCGAAACCACCCGGAACTCCCTGCTCCCCCCGGCATCCAGCCGCGGCAGGATGAAGGAAAACGTCCCGTCATCGGCAAGCTGGACGGGCAGCCGTTTGCCATCGGCATCCTCCAGCCCCGGCGACTCCGGAAGCGTGCCCGGATCCTGGACCTGCACGATCGTTTGAATCCGGGAAAAATCCCCCGCCTCCACTTTCAGCCGGAGATCCCCGGCCTGCGCCGGAACATGGGAAGCCAGAGCCAAAACTGCGAATCGAAGCGGGGTTTTCATTCCCGGCAACCGAACAAAGGAATGCCGTTCCGTCAACCATTCGATGCCGCACCTCCCGGACAACCTGCCTGCCCGTGGCGGAAATGGAGTAATAGCTTCAGCCGGCTTTGGCGGAAGACCGCTTGATCGGAAATGGAAACAAGTGAAGGCTGCACCCATGAAATCGTTCGCGACGGCACCGCTGATGAGCATGCCCGGCAAGATGGGATTCAAAAAAGCCCACACCCTGAAAGGCGGAGCGCCGGCATGGAAAAAAGCGGGCGGACAACTGGTGACACCGGAATGAATCCGGACCGGATTTGGATGGAGCTGGCCTTGGAGGAGGCCGCGAAAGGCATTGGCCGCACCGCGCCGAACCCCCCGGTGGGAGCCGTGGTCGTGAAAGGAGACATCCTGCTGGGCAGAGGCTGGCACCGCGCCGCCGGGCAGCCCCACGCGGAACGCGAAGCGCTGGCGGACGCCCTCCGTTCCCACGGGGAGGAAGCGCTGCGCGGCTCCACGATCTACATCACGCTGGAGCCATGTTCCACCCACGGGCGGACGCCGCCATGCACCGATGCCCTGATCGAAGCCGGGGTCCGGCGCGTGGTTTATGCCTGCGTGGACCGCAACCCGGACCATGCCGGGCGTGCCGACCATCTGCTTCGCAAAGCGGGCATCGAGGTGGAAACCGGTGTGGGAGCCGCGGCGGCGGAAAAGCTCCTGCGTCCGTTTTTCAAAGCCAGGGAAACCGGACTGCCATGGACAATCTGGAAAACCGCCATGAGCCTCGACGGCCGGATCACCCGCCCGCCGGGCGAAGGCCAATGGCTCACGGGCGAAGCCTCCCGGGCGGATGTCCAGACACTGCGGGCATCGGTGGATGCCATTCTCACAAGCGGCGAAACCGTCCGCCGGGACCAACCGGCGCTCACCATCCGCGTGCCCGCCCTGCGGGAAGGCCGCCTCCAGCCCTGGCGGGTGGTGCTGACCGATCAGCCCGGTTCCCTGCCCGCGAATTCCCCGCTTTTCACCGATGAGTGGAAACACCGGACCCTCATCCGCCCCCGCGCCAACCCCGGGGAAACCTTGCGCGCCCTCGTCCGGGAACAGGGAGTGCTGTCCGTAATGGTGGAAGCCGGAGGCATTCTCTCCGCGGCGTTGTTCCGGGAAGGCCTGATCGATGAAATCGTCGCCTACTACGCCCCCCTGCTGTGCGGCGGCCCCTCACCCGCTCTGGCAGGAGAGGAATTGCCCGGAAGCCTGAGACTCGGCGAAATTTCCTGCACCCGTCTGGGCGATGACATCAGGCTCCGCGGCGTGATCGCATCTTGAGAAACCTGTTTGAAAGTGGCTGCGACGTCTCGTCGCAGGCCGTGGCGGTGGCGTCCCGCCGCCGCATTTGGCAGCGGCATTGCGGCGGGACGCGACAGCCACTCAGAGGAGTCCCCACATCCTGCGGAACGGTCTTCCATGAGTTGCACCTCCCCCCAATGATCCATGTTGGACGTCCGGCTCCCGATGCCCCAACCTCCTGCATGAGCTTTTCCCTCATCATCGGCCTCGGCAATCCCGGGCGGCAATACGAAGACACGCGCCACAACGTCGGCTTCATGTTGCTCGACCGCCTCGCCGCCGGCGGAGGAACCATTTTTCAATCCACGCCCAAATGGCAGAGCCACCTCGCCAGGCTGCCCGATGGCGGCCCCCTTCTCCTCAAGCCGCAAACCTTCATGAACCTCAGCGGCCGGGCCGTGCAGCAGATCCTCTCCTTCCACAAATGGGAACCCGGGCGGATGCTCGTGATCCACGACGACGCCGCCCTCCCCCTCGGCAGCCTGCGTTTCCGCGAAAAAGGCTCCCCCGGAGGGCACAACGGGATCAAATCCATCATCCAGCATCTTGGCACCGATGCCTTTCCCCGCCTCAAGATCGGCATCGGAGGCGGAACACCCGGAGAAATGACCGGCCACGTCCTCGGCAAATTCGCCCCCGGAGAACGCCCGCTTCTCGAAAACACACTTGCCACGGCACTGGAGGCCGTGCAGCTTGCGCGTTCCCAGGGCATCGCCGTCGCGGCGAACCGCTATCACACCCGCAGCAATCCACCAACCAGATCCCCAGATGAGCCGCAAATACCAAGGCCTGATTGTTCTTAATACCAAAGCCCTCGAAGGCACCGTCGACGAACTGATCGGCAGCATCTCCAAGGAATTCGAGGCGGAAGGCGCCAAAATCGGGGAAATCACCCAAATCGGCCGCCGCCAGTTCGCCTATCCTCCGCGCCACATCGAATCCGGCCACTACGTGAACTACTCCTTTGAAGGCGAAGCCGCCTCCGTGGCAAAAATCCAGAGCAAGCTCCGCCTCAACAACCACGTGCACATGCAGCACTTCCTTCGCCTGAGCTGACCGCCCGGATCTGTTCACCGGAACATTCCGGCTTGATTTCCCCGTTTCCAGCCCATCAAAATCCCCCTGTTATGGCTAATCTCAACAAAGTCATGCTGATCGGAAATCTCACACGGGATCCCGAGCTTCGTCATACCCCCAAAGGCACCGCCGTCGCGGACATCGGCCTCGCCATCAACCGGGTGTGGATGAACGATCAGAACGTCCGGCAGGAAGAAACCACTTTCGTCGACATCACCCTCTGGGGGCGCCAGGCCGAGCTGGCCCAGCAATACCTCACCAAAGGCCGCGGAGCCTACATCGAAGGCAGGCTCCAGATGGATACCTGGGACGACAAAGCCACCGGCCAGAAGCGCAGCAAGCTCAAGGTCGTCGGAGAAAGCCTCCAATTCCTCCCGGACGGCAAAGGCGGCGGCGGTGGCGGCAGCTACGCATCCGGTTCATCCGCCCAGGCGGGCGGATCGCAGCAACGTTCTTCCGGCCCGCCCCAAGGCGCTTCCGCCGCACCGGCGGACGACTACGCGGAAGAAGACGACATCCCGTTCTGAGGACTCGTTCGGGCTCTTGAAAAGGGGGAGCGCATGCGCCCCTCGCATGCCGTTTTCGGCATCCCCGCCGGAAACTTGGCTGACATGGCCGGGAGTTTTCCCGAATGGGGAGTTCCCCGAAGGGAAAAAAGGTGGCGACCGATGATCGCCACCACAATCCCCTCCCTCCGAGAAAACAAAATGCCGGAGCGCCGGAGATTCGGTTTCTCCAGCACTCCGGCATGAAAAGAGGGATTCCTCAACGGCGGCGGCGCTGCAAACCAACGGCCCCCGCAAGCAGGATCAACATCGTCGTGCCCGGCTCGGGAATTGCGGAGAGCAGCAGATCGTTGCCTCCGGTAAAGGAATTGGTAGCGTAATTCGCGCTGTAGAAGACCGCGAATTGCTGGCCGCTCACCGTGATGAAACCACCCGCATCCTCATAGCCCGAGGCGGGGCCGGTCTCGTTTGCATTGGCGAAGGTGCCGATGATATCATCCGGTCCCCCGTTCAGAATCAGCCAGTAGCGGCTGTCGATTCCGGTGTCTCCGCCCGACCATCCCTCGAGTGAAAGAATCGCACCCGAGATATCGACGACGGCTTCGATCCCGTTCACCTCAAGGGTATCCACATTGTTGCCATCGAAATTGGCGAGCAACGTGCCTCCCGCGGAGAAACCCAGATCGCCGGTGATGCTCAGCGCTCCTATCGTCGCATCCGTGCCTGCCGTGATGGTTCCATTGCTTCCGATCCACACACCACCGGCAGCGTCAATCGTCCCATTGCCACCGAGCAATCCGGTCGCGTTCGTGTTGTCCACACCGCCTGTATTGCCATTGCCGACACGAATGGCGTTGTCTTCTCCGGTCTTGGTAAGGGTTCCGTCCACGAACAGCGTGCCTCTGGAATTGTCGTTGCGCCCGACAAAGAGCAGCCCGTTGGCTGTATTCACATTGGTACCGGCACCGATGGTGAGGGCACCTGTTCCGCTTTCACCCACGGTGATATCCCCCCCCACCTGGATGGTTCCACCGCTGAGATCGTAGCTGGCGGTGTGGTTGGACGCCAAGCCGATGACGAAGGAACCCTGGACATTCAGGGCTCCGCCCGTCTGAGTGCCGGTGGCGGTTCCGGTTCCCGCCGATCCCGTGCCGGACCCTCCCATAAATAACTGCGAACGGGTGGTGACCGTGCCTCCTTCCAATATGAAATTTCCGGTGCCGTCGTTTTCGGCCAGGACGATTGCCACCACATTCGTGGTGCCGGATGTCTGATGGAATGTGCCATGGCCATTCGTGCCGATGTTCAATCTGGCGCCATCGGTGCTATCGAACGTCCCGCCATCCACATTGATGGTGCCCGTGGCTCCGGCGAACCGGCCCACCCACATCCAGTTGGTTGATGCATTGCTGAAAGTTCCGCCCTCCTGAATGTTCAAAACACCGGTGGCCGCCTGATCGCCGCTGTTGTTGCCATTGCCGGCGCCAACATGCAAATCTCCGACATTGCCGCCCGAATTCAGAATGAAACTGCCTCCATCGCCGATGGTGACGGTGCCGGTGCCATGGCGGCGACCCACGAACATATCCATGCGCGCCGGGCCATTGTGACGATTGTAAACGGCCCCGTTCTCGATGAGCATTTCCCCCGTGCCGTCGAAGCCAATGGTGAAATCGCCGTCGTATTGATCCACACGCGATCCCTGCCCGTTCAGATGCAGCAAGCCATGGGCGCCGCCGGCCACGCCGGCCACGGAGGCGGGGGCCGCCCCGACCTCGAGGTTGCCGCGCACATTGACCTGCCCGCCGGCATTGACCCGCAGCACGCTTTGTGCGGCGGAATTCTGGCCGACGCGGATGTGCGGATTCCGGGTGATCACATTGCTCCCGTCACGGGCAATGGCACCGCCTTCCAGCACACCGTTCAAGTTGACGTTCACCACGCCAACGGAACCGCTGTGCTGTCCCAGGTTCAGGCTGTGGTTTCCGTCATTCGAATCACCGTTGATCAGATCCCGGAGATTGAGCACGGCCGGATTGACGCCGTCTCCGATATTGATCGTTCCATACCCGCCGTCTTCCACACCCACATTCAAATTGCTCCCGCCTCCCACACTGTTGGAGAAATGGAACCTCCCGTGGTTGATATTGAGGATTCCATTGTCGCGGTGACCGATGCGAACCCAACTGCCCGTTGCGGTTTGGCTGAGCACCCCTCCATTGACGATATCGATGCGGTTGCCATTGCCTACGCCAAGATCGGTCGATCCTCCCGCCAAACCCGCTCCGCCATTGTTGAAATGGTTATAGATCACCGTGTGACCATCGATGATGACATTGTCCCCGCCTCCGGCCTGGGGAGATCCTCCGGAGCCTCCGGGAGACCACAGAGCATCGTTGCCGAACTCCCAGGTGCCGCTTCCGGTGCTGGTGTAGTCCACGGCAAATGCCGGAATCGCACCGGCGTAAACCAACAATGACACAAGGGAGGAAGAATATTTTTTCATAGTGGGGTTTTTATTGGGGAGCAAGGCGGAAACGAAAAAATAAACAACGGAAACGAACCAACCTCGAATT
>CAZVSA010000091.1:0-2653 GCA_964629955.1 uncultured Luteolibacter sp. | reverse complement strand
CAAGGCGGAAACGAAAGCGATCAATCCCGCCGGGTGGGTTGCGTAAGATGCTATTCAATTCCCATTTTCTGCCAAGGAAAATCCTCATCGGAGATTCGTTTTCCTCCGGCACCCCGGCATGAAAACCGGAATACTCAACGGCGGCGGCGCTGCAAGCCAGCAGCCCCCGCGAGCAGGATCAACATTGCCGTTCCCGGCTCGGGGATGGCCGACAGCAGCAGATCGTTGCCTCCGGTAAGGAAACCGCTGCCGAAATCCGCGTTGTAGAAGACCGCGAAATCCTGGCCATCAATGGTTACAAATTCGTTGGTCTGCCCCGAATAGAGCTCGGAATACGCTGCGTCCGCGAAGGTGTTGGCAAAAGCGCCCGTGATGGGGTCGGCTCCATCGTTGAGGATCAGCCAGTAGCGGCTGCCGATTCCGGTGGGGCCTCCGGCCCATGTACCGTCCAGAAAGGCACCGGTGAGATCGACCGCGCCTTCCACAATCAGCCGGTCCGCGTCCCCCCCGGCGTCGAAATTGGCGAGCAGGATGCCTCCCGCGGAAAAGGACAGGCCTCCGGTAACGGACAAATAGCCCACATCCGCATCCGTGCCTCCGGTGATGGTTCCATTGCGTCCAATCCGCACACCGCTACTGGAAATAATCGTGCCGGTGCCACCGAGCAACCCGGTGCCGGTTGTATTGTCCACTCCGCCCGTATTGCCGTTGCCGACGCGAATGGCGCCGCCCGAGGTTTTGGTGAGATTTCCATCCACGAACAAAGTGCCGCTGGAGCCATTGTTGCGCCCGACCATGAATTGCCCGCTTGTCGAGGTGACGGTTGCATCCGCACCAATGAGGAAGAGGCCTGTTCCGTTTTCTCCCACCGTAATGTCGGAAGACGTATGGTTGATGCTGCCGCCCGTCATCGTGTAGGTGGCGGTATGGCTTCCGGCCAGCCCGACCACCAAGGCGTCGGCAATGTTCAAAGTGCCGCCCGTTTGGGTGGCGATGGCGGTGCCGGTTCCAGACGATCCTCCACCGGCGCCGCCCAGAAAGAGGTTGCTCCGGAGCGTGACCGTGCCCCCCTGCAGGTCGAAGACTCCGGTGCCGTTGTTTTCCGCCAGGATGATTCGATACGCCTCGGTGATGCCGCTGGTCTGGCGAAATGTGCCATGGCCGTTCTGACCGATGTTCAAATTGGTGTTCCCGGTGACCCGAAAGGTTCCTCCATCGACATTGATGACGCCCGTGCTGCCACCATTTTCGCCGACCCGGTCCCAATTGCCGGACTCGTTGAGGAAAAGACCGCCCTCCTCGATGTTCAAGGTGCCGGTGCCGTTGTAACCGAGCCGGAGATCGCCGACATCGTTGCCCGGCCCGCGGTGGAATACACCGCCATTGCGGAGGGTGATGGTGCCGATGCTCCCGCCATTGCGGCCGATGAGCAGATCCTGCCTCCAGCCCGGAGTATTGACGCGTGAAAAGACCGCTTCGTTCTCCACAACCATTTCACCCGTGCCGCTGTAACCGACAGTCAATTCACCGCCGCTCATGTGCATCAGAGCCCCGGCTCCGTCCAGGTGAAGCAGGCCCCGGGCTCCCGCACTGGCTCCCACCTCCACATGGCCCCGCGCGTTGAAACGCCCGCCCTGCCCGGCCGGCCCTCCTCCGAGAACTCTCAAGACGCTTCTTGTATGGGAACTGTGCTGCCCGATGCGAATGTACGGATCACTCGTGATGCTATCCCCTGTCCGAATGCGGGCATCGCCTTCCAACAGGCCGTCCGGATGAACAATGACGTTGCCGACGCCATTGATGGGGCCGTCATGAACGCCCAGATTCATGTTCACGCTTGCCCCATTCGCCGTTCCATTGACGATGTCGCGGAGATTCAGGATGGCGGAGCCCGCCGTTCCGATGCCGTCACCCACATTGATGACACCGGTTCCTCCACGAATCCCGACTTGCAGGTTGGGATCGCCCGATCCCGTCCCGTTTGTGAAGTGAAACCTTCCATTGTTGATGTTGACCGTACCAAGGCTTCCCTCGCCGATCCGCATCCAACTGCCCACGTTCACTTGACTGAAAACCCCTCCATCAATGGCAACCGTATTGCCATTGGCCACACCGAAATCGGCGAACGCCACTCCCGATCCGGGAGCGGAGTAGTGGTTGTATATCACCGTGTGCCCTTCACCGATGAGAATGTTATCTCCCGCACCGGGCTGGGGGGATCCTCCCGAGCCCCCGGGAGACCAGAGGCTTCCGTTACCGGCCTCCCAAGTACCGCTCCCCGTACTCGTGTAATCCACCGCAAACGCCGGGAGTGTGCCGGCATAAAACAACAATGATACGAAAGAAGCGGAGTATTTTCTCATATGGGTTTTCGTTGCATGGGAAACGACGGAGGCGGAAATCCCTGGTTTCTCCAAATGGGTTTCCCGCAAGGATGATTGCCCGCACCTCTTCATCAAGAAGATTCTCATCCGGGCACAGAGCCCGATCTCGGGATCAAGCATAAACCTTGCTAAAAGGTCTGCGGTTTGCCCTGCCATCGGGAAGGTAGGCGGAATGTTCCGGGAATCGCGGCAGCAACGCCGGAGGCGGGTTTCACCGGTAGGGATGGACCGCCGGGCCGTCCCACTTTTTCCCGATTGGTATGGCATCC
>CAZVSA010000090.1:0-13585 GCA_964629955.1 uncultured Luteolibacter sp. | reverse complement strand
CTCGCTCGATCTCGAAGTCCCCGGGGCCGGAGCCATCCTCACCGGAGACAACGCCCGGGGAAAAACCTCCATCCTCGAGGCCATCTGCGTCCTCATCCGCCTGCACTCCCCCCGCACCCGCCGCATGGCCGCACTCGCGCGCTTCGATGCCGGCGGCTTCGGCATCGCCGGAGATCCCTGGGACAGCCAGCGCCAGGTCCGCCACTCCCGGGAAGGGCTCCTTCTCCGCGCCGATGACGAACCCCGCACCGGCCAATCCCACTACCTCGAAGACGGCGGCCTCGTCGTCTGGATGGGAAACGAAGACCTCGATCTCATCCGCGGCCCCGGCGAAAACCGCCGCCGCTACCTCGATTTCATCGGCACCCAGCTCGATCCCGCCTACCGCCGCTCCTTCTCCCGCTACCGGCGCGCCCTGCGTGCCAAAAACCTCCTCCTGAAAGACGGCCTCCACCGCGGTGCCGAAATCTCATCCTACGAGGAAATCCTCGCCGAGCACGGCACCGTTCTCATGGAAGCCCGCGCCCGCATCGTCGCCGGGCTGTCCCCCCTCGCCGCGGCGGCCCAGCTCTCCATCAGCGGCCGCGAGGAACCCCTCACCCTCCACTATCTCCCCGCCGGAGGCCCCGATCTCCGCGAATCCATGCTCCAGGCCCGCGAACGCGAAATCCGCCTCCGGCAATCCATCATCGGCCCGCATCGCGACGACCTCGGCCTCCGCCTTCACGGCATGCCCGCCGCGACCTTCGCCAGCGAAGGCCAGCAGCGCACCCTCGCCCTCTCCCTCAAGCTCGCCCAGGGAAAACTCCTCGAACTCCGCGGCGGCAAGCCACCCATCTACCTCATGGACGACATCTTCGGCGAACTCGATCCCTCCCGCCGCAACGCGCTCATGAACCACCTCCCGCAAGCCTCCCAGAAGTGGATCACCACCACCCATCTCGACTGGCTTCGGGAAACCCCCGCCCTCGAACCACTCGCCCGCCACCGCCTCACCCCCGGGAAAATCTCCCCCGCCTGAGGCCCCGTTTGAAATCCTGAAAAGGGGACCGCACGCGCCCTCGCGTGCTGTTTTCGGCGCCCTCGCCGGAAACCCGGCGGACATGGCGGGGAGTTTTCCGGATGCGGGACGGCTTGGCCATACCAGCCCCCGGAGCGCGAGGGCGGAATGCAAAGAGAGGGGGCGACCAATGATCGCCACCACGGTGCGCATGCTCCCCGAATCCCAAACAGGCGATGGCACACCCACTGCTTTCCTGCCTTCCGTGTATGCAAGGGCTTCCTCCGCGAGAGCCACGTCCGCAAAAGCCACCGGCATCACCTCACCCGGCGGCTGGCGTGCATTCATGAATTTCCGCTCCTGAACCCATCACCGCCCATGCCATCGAATCTTCACACCGTTCTCATCGCCAACCGCGGTGAAATCGCCGTTCGCATCGCCCGCACCCTGAAAACGATGGGCATCAAAAGCGTCGCCATCCACTCCGACGCGGACCGCAACAGCGCCCACGTCACCGCCGCCGACATCGCGATCCCCCTCGGGGGAAACACCGCCGCGGAGAGCTATCTTCAGGTTGATCGCATTCTCGATGCCGTGAAACAAACCGGCGCCCAAGCCGTCATTCCCGGCTACGGTTTTCTCTCCGAAAACGCCTCCTTCGTCGAACGCCTCGAACAGGAAGGCATCGCGTTTGCCGGGCCCACCTCCGAACAGATCCGCCAGTTCGGGCTCAAGCACACCTCCCGCGAACTCGCGGAAAAAGCCGGCGTCCCCCTCGTTCCCGGCACCGGTCTGTTAGAAGATATTGAGGAAGCAAAAACCGCCGCCGCGAAACTCGGCTATCCCGTCATGTTGAAAAGCACCGCAGGCGGCGGCGGCATCGGCCTCACCCGCTGCCCGGATGAGGAAACGCTCGTCTCGGCATTCGAGTCCGTGAAACGCCTCGGCCAGAATTTCTTCAGCGACAGCGGCGTCTTTCTCGAACGCTTCGTGGACAATGCCCGCCACGTCGAGGTGCAGATCTTCGGCGATGGAAAAGGCAAGGTGCTAGCGCTTGGGGAACGCGACTGCTCCCTCCAGCGGCGCAACCAGAAAGTCGTCGAGGAAACCCCCGCTCCCGATCTCCCCGCCGCCACCCGCGAACGCCTTCTCTCCTGCGCGGAAAGCCTCGGCCGCTCCGTCAACTACCGCTCGGCCGGCACCGTGGAATTCATCTACGATCCGGTTCGAGACGAATTTTACTTCCTCGAAGTCAATACCCGCCTCCAGGTCGAGCACCCCGTCACCGAAGCGGTCACCGGAGTCGATCTCGTCGAATGGATGATCCTCACGGCGGGCGGGGAACCACCCGCGCTGGATGCGCGCATCGAGCCATCCGGCGCATCCATCGAGGTCCGCCTTTATGCGGAAGATCCCTTGCGCGACTTCCAGCCCTCGCCCGGCGTCCTGACGGAAGTCACCTTCCCCGAAGACGCCCGGATCGACACCTGGATCAGCACCGGCACCGAAATCTCCCCCTACTACGACCCGATGATCGCGAAGATCATCGTTCACGGCCGCGACCGCTCCGACGCCATCGCGAAGCTCCGCAGCGTGCTCTCGCGCACCTATGTCGCGGGCATTTCCACCAATCTCGACTACCTGCGCCAGATCGCCGCTTCCGAGCTTTTCGCGAAAGCCGAAGTCTCCACCGGAGCCCTCGCCACCTTCGCATGGCACCCGCCGGTGATCGAGGTGATCAAACCCGGCACCTACACGACCATCCAGGACTACCCAGGCCGCACCGGCTACTGGGACATTGGGGTTCCGCCGTCCGGCCCGATGGACGACTACGCCTTCCGCCTCTCCAACCGGATCGTCGGCAACGATGCCTCCGCCGCCGCGCTGGAATGCACGCTCATCGGCCCGAAGCTCCGTTTCCACACGGACGCCATCGTCGCCCTCACCGGCGCGCCTTCTCCGGCAAAGCTCGACGGCGAGCCCGTTCCCTTCTGGAGCCCCATCGAGGTCAAATCCGGACAGGTGCTCGACATCGGCAAAGCCGAAAGCGGATGCCGCACCTACCTCGCCGTCCGCCGCGGCTTCGACGTACCTGTCTATCTCGGAAGCCGCTCCACCTTCGCGCTGGGACAATTCGGGGGCCATGCCGGCCGCATTCTCCGCGGCTCCGACATGCTCGCCATCAATCAACCCGGCGTCCCCGCCTGCACCACGCCCGAGCCCGTCCACGCTCCCGCCCCGGCCCCCGGGGAACTGATCCCATCCTACTCCAACGATTGGGAAATCGGTGTACTCTACGGCCCTCACGGCGCGCCGGATTTCTTCACGGAGGAAGCCATCGACATGTTCTTCTCCACCGCGTGGGAAGTACACTACAACTCCAACCGCCTCGGCATCCGCCTCAACGGACCGAAGCCCACCTGGACCCGCACCGATGGCGGCGAAGCCGGGCTTCATCCATCCAACGTCCACGACACCGAATACGCCGTCGGCTCGATCAATTTCACCGGAGACATGCCCGTCATCCTCACCAAGGACGGGCCCAGCCTCGGCGGTTTCGTCTGCCCCGCCACCATCGTCGCGGGGGAACTCTGGAAAGTCGGCCAGGTCAAACCCGGCGACCGCATCCGGTTCCGGCGGCTCGGCTTCGACACCGCGCTCGCATTGGAGAAATCCATCGACCACGCCATCGAAACCCTCACTCCCCTCCCCCTCATCCCGGAAATCCCTCCGGCAAAACCCGCGGGCACGATCTCCGAATGCATCGTAGCCGATCTGCCCGCACGCGGCTCCCACCCGGAAGTCGCCTACCGCCAGGCCGGAGACAAATACATTCTGTTAGAGTATGGCCCGATGGTCCTCGACCTCCGTTTCCGCTTCCGCGTTCACGCGCTGATGGAGGAGTTGAGGCAACATCCGGTGCCCGGCATTCAGCAGCTTTCGCCCGGCGTCCGCTCGCTGCAGGTGAACTATGACAGCCGCATCATCACCCAGGGCGATCTGATCGAAGCCCTCATCGCCGCCGAGGAAAAACTGCCTGCGGTCGATTCCATGCGTATCCCCACCCGCGTGGTTCACCTGCCGATGGCCTACGAAGACTCCGCCACGCTCGACGCCGTTTCCAAATACCGCCAGTCCGTCCGCGACACCGCGCCATGGCTGCCCAGCAACACCGAGTTCATCCGCCGCATCAACGGCCTCGACAGCGCACAGGAAGTCAAAGACATCATCTTCAAAACCCGCTACATGGTCCTCGGCCTCGGCGACGTGTATCTCGGCGCGCCCTGCGCCGTGCCCGTCGATCCCCGCCATCGCCTGCTCACTTCCAAATACAATCCCGCCCGCACCTTCACCGCGGAGGGCACGGTCGGCATCGGCGGGGTTTACATGTGCATCTATGGCATGGATTCCCCCGGCGGCTATCAGCTCGTCGGCCGCACCGTTCCGATCTGGAACAAATTTCTCAAAAACCCCGGCTTTGAACGCGGCAAACCATGGCTTCTCAGGTTCTTCGATCAGGTCTGCTACCATGAAGTCAGCGAGGAGGAACTGACCGAATTCCGCGAAGCCTTCCGCGAAGGCCGCGCCACCGTAAAAGTGGAGGAAGAGGATTTCGATCTCGCCGCCTACGAACGCTTCCTCATCGACAACGCCGCCAGCATCGAAGCGTTCCAGAACCGCCAGAAAATCGCTTTTGAAAAGGAAGTCGCCCTCTGGAAAACCGACGGCAACATGGCGGAAGCCGAAGTCCCCGAAGAAGCGCCCGCCGCGGTGACCATCGAAATCGATGGATACGCCATCCACGCCGAGATCACCGGCAACATCTGGAAACTGCTCGTCGAGCCCGGACAAATCGTCAACGAGGACGAACCCCTCCTCATCGTCGAGGCCATGAAAATGGAATTCCTCGTTTACGCCGAAACCACCTCCAGAGTCACCACCATCCACTGCCAGCCCGGCAAGCAGGTGAACGCCGGAGATCTCCTGCTCGTCCTCGAACCGCAATAGCGCCCACGTAGCGGCGATCACCGGTCGCCGCATAAGGAAAGCAGGAAACGACCCGCGTCTTGCCATCCCGCCCCGGCGGGCCTACCACCGCATGCATGACTTCGTCCGACCGCGATTTCCTCTTCCGCCTTCTCGAAACACCCAGCCCCACGGGCTTTGAAATGCCCGGCCAGAAAATCTGGGCGGAGTGGCTCAAACCCCATGCCTCCGAAATCGCATGCGATGCCTACGGCTCCACCTGGGCGCGCCTCCCCGGCAAAACCAGCCGCACCGTCATGCTCGCCGCTCATGCGGATGAAATCGGCTACATGATCAAGCACATCGACGAGCGGGGATTTCTCCGCATCGACCGCATCGGGGGATCGGATGCCGCCAACGCCCGCGGACGCCGGCTCACCATCCTCGGCGACAAAGGCCCCGTCACCGGAATCATCGGCCTCACCGCCATCCACCTCCGGCGCGATGAACCGGACAGCGGAAAAGCCCCCGCCGCCCACGACCTGTGGGTGGATGTCGGAGCCTCCAATCGCGAGGAAGTCCACGAACTCGGCCTCCGCACCGGACACCCGGCGGTCTATCAGGACGGCCCTCTGGAGCTTCAGCACAAACGCCTCGTCGGCCGGGCGCTCGACAACCGCATCGGCGGTTACATCATCGGGCAGGTCTTGAAGCGGATCGCCGCGCGGAAGAAAAAACCGGCTTTCTCCCTCCTCTGTCTGAACTCCGTCCACGAGGAAATCGGAAGCAATGGCGCCACCATGGCCACCTACCGCCTCCAGCCCGACCTCGCCGTCTGCCTCGATGTCACCCACGCCACCGACACCCCGGGCATCGATCCCGCGAAACACGGCAGCGTGAAACTCGGCCACGGCCCCAGCCTCACCCACGGCACCAGCAATCACCCGGCCCTCGTCCGCCGCCTGATCGAGTCCGCCGAATCCGCGAAAATCCCGATCCAGCACGAAGCCAGCAGCCGGTCCACGTCAACCGACACCGACAAAATCTTCCTCTCCCGCCAGGGGATTCCCAGCGCGCTCGTATCGCTGCCGCTCCGCTGCATGCACTCCGCCGTCGAGACCGCGCACCTCGACGACATCGCCCACACCATCGAACTCCTCACCACTTTCGTCCTCTCCCTCGGCGACGAAGACCGCTTCCACCACGAAATCTGAAATCCCGCAAAAAACGGTTTCCCGCAGTCCGTGCGTGACATGCCCATGCGGTTCCATAAGATAACCAAAGCTTTTTTCCAAATCCACACCCATGATCCACCCCTTTCAGACGCTCGGCTACAAAGCCCTCGCCACATCACTGAGGCAGGAAAACTCCGATCAACCGGATCAGGGAAAACTCTCGCGCCGCGGATTCATGCTGCTCGCCGCCTCGCTGACCAGTTGTTCCGCCGCCAGCCAGCCGCCGCCACCCCCGCAGCAGGCGCAGGCCGCTCCGGTGAAAACCCCGTCCAACACCGGCTACCGCACCCCGCCCGTCCAAGGCCCCGTGCCACGGAATCCCGACATGCCCTACCGCTCGGATTTCCCGAAAAACTCGGGCGTCACCTTCTCCCGCGTTCTCGTTTCCGGAAACTACATCGCCCTCACCTTCGATGACGGCCCCCACCCGCAAAATACCCCGCGGCTGCTCGACATCCTCCGCGCGCGCAACGTCAAGGCCACCTTCTACGTGATCGGCCGCAGCGTCGACCTCTACCCGCAGATCGTCCGCCGCACCGTCGCCGAAGGCCACGAAATCGGCAACCACACCTACACCCACCGCCTGCTCAGCAAGCTCAGCGACGCCGAGGTGCGCCAGGAAATGAGCCGTTGCCGGGATGCCATCGTCCGCGCCGCCGGCGTCCGCCCCCGCACCATGCGCCCGCCCTACGGCGGACTGCTCCAGCGCCAGCGCGAATTGATCCACGCGGAATTCGGCAATCCCACCATCCTCTGGTCCGTCGATCCGCTCGACTGGAAGCGCCCCGGCCCGGGCGTCGTCACCTCGCGCATCCTCGCCGGCACCACCGCGGGCGGCATCGTCCTCGCGCACGACCTCCACTCGCAGACGGTGGACGCCATGCCCGCGACCATCGACGGGCTCCTTCGGAAAGGTTTCCGCTTCGTCACCGTTTCCCAACTGCTGGCGATGAAAACCGACAGCACCGCCCAGGCCTCCGTCACCGCCTCCCCCTGAGATCCCACCCACAGTGAGCCACCGGATGTTCGGCGAACGTTACTTCGCCACCCGCGAACAGCTGTCGGCCGTCATGCGGGGAGTCGCCGCGCTTGCGACCGAGACCGGCGCGGACATCTCCGGAAAGCTTCCTTTCGCGGAACTCGAAAAAGGATTGGGCACCCCGTTCCTCTTCGTCGTTTGCGGGGAGGTGAACGCCGGCAAATCCACCCTGCTCAACGGCCTCTTCGGCCGCGACCTCTGCAAAACGAACATCCTGCCGGAAACCGACCGCGTTCTCTGGTACCGCCATGGCGACCCCGCCAGGAATCTGGAAATCACCCCCGTCCTCGAAGAACGCTACCGCCCGGTCGAATTTCTGCGCGATTTCCATCTGGTGGACACCCCGGGCACAAATTCCGTCGTCAAGGGCCACCAGCAGATCACCGAGCGCTTCCTGCCCGTGGCGGATCTGATCCTGTTCGTCTTCCCCGTGTCGAACCCCTGGGGAGCCGCCACCTGGGATTTCATTTCACGGATTCCCGCCGCCTCGCTGGAGCGCGTCGCCTTCGTCATCCAGCAGGCGGACCAGCGGGAGGAAATCGACATCAAGGTGATCCTCGGCCACATGGCGGATCTCTCGATGAAGCGCATCGGCCGCGTGCCGTCCATCTTCGCCGTATCCGGGAAAATGGCCTACGAGGCCAAACGCTCCACCCCCTTCTCCCCGGCGAAGATGGAGAAAAGCGGCTACCCCGCGCTGGAAGCCTTCATCTCGCGGCGTGTCTGCGAAGCGCCCGAACGCCGGAAACTGCTCGAAACATGGCGGGCCCAGGCAGCGGGCGCGCTTCACACGGTGGAGGACCGGATCGAGGAACAAACGCGCGGCTTGAACGAACAGGGCCGGTTTCTGGAGGACATCGAAGGCGAAATCGACGGGCTGCGCGAACGCTTCGTGGAACGCCTGCCCCGCCACCTTGCGGGCGTCGCCGAGGTTTTTGAAACGGAAGCCGTATGGGTCTCCAAGGTCCTGCGGCAGCGGCTCGCGGCGGTTCCCTCCATTTTCCGGCTCTTTGCCGGGGATCGCACCGGCACGGAGATGGAAGCCCTTTTCGTCGAGCGCCTGCAAACCGCGGTGGAAGCCGTCGCGCAACAGGACGGCGCGGAAGTCGTGGAAACCTGCCGCTCCCACCGCCTCCATCTCGGGGAACGCGTGAAGGAAGTCACCGGAGTGGACATCGGCCCTCCGGAATCCCTCGATGAAACGCTTTCCACCTCGCGGAACCACTTCATCCAGCGCCTGGGCCGCGCCGCCCGGCAGGGAATCGGCAACCTCAAGGTCCGGAACCAGCTCGACAAGGAGTTGCGCCGCCGGAACATCGCCCTGAAATCCTTCACCTTCATGACCTTGGTTTTCCTCACCGCCGCGGGCGTGTGCGGAGCCTTGGGATTGACATGGCTGCCATGGGTCCTCTGTGGCATCGCCGGGCTGTTTTTCGCCGGAGGCCTCCTGGTTGCCGTTGCGACCAAGCGTTCCATCACCGGTGAATTCCAGGAACGCCTCCTCGATACCTGCGGCGGATTCGCGAGCACCCTGCGGAGCGACTACGAGGAAGCCCTCCGCATCGTTTTCCAGGACTACACCGCGAGCCTTGGAGCGGTCCGCAAGCACCTCGCCCACGAAAAAACCGCGGTCCAGCCGCGCCTGAAACGCTGGCAGGAACTTTTCCTCACCCTCAAGGCGATCGAGCAGGATTTGTAATCCGGGAATCAGGGGAGCGCGGGCAACTTGGAAGCTTCATGCCTCTGCCGATGGCGGCAATGGAGTTGGGAAACGGAGCGCCGGCTTCAGCCGGCACGGGGGAAAGA
The DNA here is from genome assembly GCA_964629955.1 of uncultured Luteolibacter sp. Classification (GTDB taxonomy): domain Bacteria; phylum Verrucomicrobiota; class Verrucomicrobiia; order Verrucomicrobiales; family Akkermansiaceae; genus Luteolibacter. The sequence continues at coordinate 4,539 of CAZVSA010000090.1, read as the reverse complement.
GCCGGATCTGCCAAAGCCGGCTGAAGCCGGCGCTCCGTTCCACACCAGATACGGGTTCCAGTGCTGGAAAGCCGCGCCTGAACGGCTACTGGCGCGCCACGCCCTGGTTCCACAGCGGCGACTTCGGCAGATCCTTCGGGCGGCAAATGACGATCCCCGCGTGCTTGGAGGAACCGTTGAGGTAATCCGTGACCGGGCGGTCGATGATCGTCATGCGGCCCTTGCCGCGATCCGAGGTGGCATGGGTGAAATAAGCGCGCCCTTTCAATTTCACGATCAACCCCACATGCGACGTGTAACCGTATTTCCAGTTCGTCGTGATCGCGCAGATGTCGCCGTCCTGGAGATATTTCTCCACATTCGCCACCTTGTCTTTCGGAATATGATGAACGGGCAGATTTGATACCTGCGCCTCGATCCGGCCCATCGGCTCGATCAGGGCGGTGTTCGAGCGGAGGTAGCGGTAGTTTTTCCACTGCACGGTCATCTCCCGGATCTCGCGTCGCAGGCGGACCGCTCCGGGCAATCTCGGAGTGATGTTCTCCGCATAGCCGCGGCGCTGGTTATCGTGGAAAACCTCCTCCAGATGATGCATCCGGCTCAGGTAGTTTCCGGTGCAGACACCGTTCCGGTAGCGCTCCACCTCGACCATGTGCAGCAGATCCTGTGGTTTGTACGGCCCCGGTTTGTGATGAAGCATCCGGGCGAACCCCAGGGCGTTCTCGTAATAGGTCCAGCAGTCCATCCCGGTGAAGTTGACCACCGGGTTCTCGATCCTGTCATCCACCTCCAGCGTGTAATTCACGTAGGGGGTTCCCACCATTTCCCGGGCCGCGCGGATCGTTCGTTCTCCCAGAGGCAGATTGCGCCAGCGTTCGCGTTCCGCCTTGGCGACCATGGCGTAAAACTTCGATTCCCCTTTAAAAACCGTATCGAGCGGCAAACGCAGTGGACTCGGCGGCGGAACGGGAGCCTGGCGGGTCTGGGCGGACGCCAAACCCGCAAGCGCACACGAAACAACGGCAATGGCGGCATTCCGGAAACTCATCGCATGGATGTAGCCGAAATTCCGGGCAAGGAAAAGCGGGAATCCATCCCGGATCGTGTCACTTTTCCTACGGTTTCTCCAACCGGATGGCGGTGGACCGGCCGTGGGCGTCCAGCCCCTCGATGCGCGCGAACTCCTCCACCACGGAAAGGGATTTCCCGACGGCTTTTTTGTCCAGCCGGACGATGCTGGTGCGGCGCTGGAACTGATCCGCCCGGAGACCCGAAAAGGAACGCCCTCCCCCGCCTGTCGGCAATGTGTGGCTCGGTCCCGCGAGAAAATCGCCGACGGCAACCGGCGAGTCATTCCCCAGATAAATCGCTCCCGCGGTGCGGATCTTCGGCAACCAGAATTCCTCGTCCGCGCTGATGAGGGAAATGTGCTCGGGGGCGAAGGCATTCGCGATGGCGACCCCTTCTTCAAAAGATTTGACGTGAAGCAGGAAGGTGCCGGTTTTGAGCACCTCGCGGATGATCCTGGCGCGGCCGAGAGCGGAGAGTTGTTTTTCCACGGACTTGGCCACCTTTCCCAGCAGCGCCTTGGAATCGGTCACGAATCCCACCACGCTGTCGCCGCCGTGCTCGGCCTGGGCGAGAAGATCGGCGGCGATGAAATCGGCATCGCCCGTTTTGTCGGCGAGAATGAGAATTTCACTGGGCCCCGGAAGCAGGTCGATGGAAACCGCCCCCACAAGCTGGCGTTTCGCTTCCACCACAAAGCTGTTTCCCGGGCCGAAAATCCGGTCCACGGGGCGGATCGAGCGGGTTCCCAGAGCAAGCGCGGCGATCGCCTGCGCGCCCCCCACCTTGATCACCTCCGTCGCCCCGGCTTCCTGAAGAGCATAAAGAAGAGCAGGGTTGACGGACCCGTCCGGACCGCACGGAGTGGCGGCGGCGATTTCCGGAACGCCCGCCGCACTGGCGAAACCGGCGGTCATGAGCGCCGTGGAAACCAGAGGGGCCTTCCCGCCGGGAACATACACCCCCACCCGCTCGAACGGGGTGAAACGCTCTCCCACGACCGCGCCTTCGGCGTTTTTCGCGCTCCAGTCCTTGCGGAGGCTGCGTTTTGCAAACGCACGGATGTTTTTCAAACTGCGGGCGATCGCGGTTTTTGTGGCCGGGGTGACGGCTCCTTCCGCAGCCGCGAATTCCGCCGGGCTCGCGAACAATGTCTTCGGCGTCAGATCCGCTCCATCGAACCGTTTGGTGAACCCGATCAAAGCGGAATCCCCCTTCGCGGCGACTTCCGCGATGATGTCCGCGACAAGATCCCGCGTCCCTGTTTCCGGAATGGCCCGGCGGTTGAGACGGCGGACAAAGGAAGCGTAACCGGGATCGAGATAGCTGAGAATTTTCATACCGTGCGAAAGTAGCGGAAGAGGAACAGGAAACGCCCCGCCCGCCAAGTGTTGTTCCCATCCCCGCTGCAAAGACTCAAACCGGCTCCCCCTTCTTCCGGGCGACCCTCCGGAGGAGCAGCGGATGGAGAATGTTCGCGGCGAGGATCGCGCCGGTGCCCACATAAAAAGCGGGATGAAGATCGCGGTGTTCTCCGAAAAGCAGCGCCGCGGCGAGGATCCCGTACACCGGCTCGAAATTGATCGCGAGATTCGAGGTGTAAGCACTCAGGTAGCGCAAAAGGTGAATGTGGAAGCCATGGGCAAACACCGTGCAGACCCAGGCCAGCAGCAGCAGCCACAGCCAGTCCAAGCCCTTCCATTCCAGCAAACCACCGTAGCCGCCCGCCCCGGGAATGAGAGGCAGCGCCGCCAGGCAAATCAGGCAGGCCCCCGTCATTTCCCATATCACCATCACCAGCGGTTCCAACCGCCGCTCCCGGATCAGACTCCGGTTGAATATCGGAAAAACCGCCGCCAGCAGCGCGCTGACCACCGCAAACCCCAGCCCCGCCAAATTCCCTCTCTCGAATCCCGCCACCAGCAAAATCCCCGCGAGCACCAGCATTCCCAGCAACACCTCCAGGGGACGGACCCTCCTTTTCTCGAAGAGCGGTTCCGTGAACGCGGTGAAAAAGGAAATCGTCGCAAGACCGGCCAGACAGATCGAAATGTTCGCGACATGAATGGCCGCGAAAAAACAAACCCAGTGGACACCGACAATCGCCCCGATCCCGAGCAACGGCCACAGATCCCGGAGCCCGGGAAACACCTTCCTCCTCCGCACCAGCCCCACGACCACCGCAGCCCCGACCGCGGCCAACGCCGCGCGCCAGCTCACCAGGTGAAGCGCGGAAAGCGAGATGAGATGCCCCAAAATCGCCGTAGCGGCGAAGAGAGCCACCAGAAGATGCAACTGAAGATAGAGCATCCTCGGCATGAGCGGCGGATCCTCAGAGCTCTCCGGCAATCAAATCCTCCAATGTCTGGCGCTTGCGGATCACAGTGGCGGTGTCCCCTTCCACCAGAATCTCGGCGGGCAGCGGCCTGGAATTGTAGTTCGACGCCATCACGAATCCATACGCGCCGGAGGACATCAGCGCCACATAATCCCCCGGCTGGAAATCAGGCAGCGGACGGTCCTGGCAGAAAAAGTCTCCGCTCTCGCAGATTGGTCCCACCACATCCACCTTGGTCAAAGCGCCATCGGCCGGCTCCTTCAGCGGCACGATCTCATGATGCCCTTCGTAGAGCGCCGGGCGGATCAGATCGTTCATCCCCGCATCCACGATCTTGAACGTTTTCGCGGAACCCTTCTTCTCGTAGAGGCAGCGGGTGATGAGCACTCCGGCGTTGCCAACGATGTAGCGGCCCGGCTCCAGCAGGATCTTCAACCCCAGCCCTTTCAGGCGCGGCACAAGCTCCTTCCCGTAGCGCTCGATCGTCAGCGGGCGCTCGTCTTCCGGCTGGTTTTCCCACCACTCGGGAGTCCCCGATTGCAGCGAATCCTGATAGATGATGCCGATTCCGCCTCCGATCGACCAGAACTCGATCCCGTGCGCCTCCTTCAACTGACGCACGAGCGGCGTCACCTTCTCCACCGCCTCGATGAACGGCGAGATCGAGGTGAGCTGCGAGCCGATGTGCATTTGCAGCCCCCGGAGACGGATGTTTTTGAAATTGCATGCCGCGCGCTCGTAAAGCCCCGCGATCTCCCCGAAATCCACGCCGAATTTGTTCTCCGATTTCCCCGTGGAAATGTACTTGTGCGTCTTCGCATCCACATTCGGGTTCACCCGCACCGCCGCCGGAGCGATCACCCCCAGCTCGCCCGCCACCTCGTTGAGATAGCGCAGCTCCTCCTCGCTCTCCACGTTGAAGGAATAAATCCCCTGCTCCAACGCGTACACGATCTCCTCCCGGGTTTTCCCCACCCCGGCAAACGTGCAGTGCGCCGGATCGCCGCCCGCCTTGATCACCCGGAAAAGCTCGCCGCCCGACACGATGTCGAAACCGGCTCCCAGGGTTCCCAGCAGGCGCAGGACGGAAAGAGTCGAGTTCGCCTTCACCGCATAGGCGATCTCGTGGTCCA
>CAZVSA010000089.1:11947-13592 GCA_964629955.1 uncultured Luteolibacter sp. | reverse complement strand
TGGTCGCTGGCGGTCGAGGAGCAGTTCTACATCATTTTCCCCTTCCTGCTGATCCTCGCCCACCGGAAGCTCGGTTCCGCAAAACGACTCCCCGTGGTGCTGGGTCTGGTGGCGCTGGCGTCCCTGCTGATGTCGCAATGGGTGGTCACCCGCTCCCCGGACAGGGCGTTCTATCTCCTGCCATGGCGCGCATGGGAGCTTCTGCTGGGAGCCCTGCTGGCGGTCATTCCATTCCGCGCCCGGAAACCCGCCGTCGATCACGCGCTCGGGATCGCGGGCCTGGGCATGATCCTCGGGAGCATGTTGCTTTACACGCACCACACCCTGTTTCCCGGCTTCTCCGCGTTGCTGCCGTGCCTGGGGGCCGCGCTTGTGATCGAAGCGGGCAGAAACAACCCCGGTGCCGCGAGCGCGAAAATCCTGAGCTGGAAACCGTTCGTTTTCATCGGGCTGATCTCCTACTCGGTGTATCTCTGGCATTGGCCGATGATCACCCTCGCCAAATACGCCCTCGTTTACCATGAGGCGATGAAGCCCGCCATCTTCGGCGCCAGTCTTTTGCTGGGCTTTCTCTCCTGGAAATATGTCGAGCAGCCATTCCGCAATCAGACGCTTTTCACCCGGAAGAAAATCTACGCCGGCTGGGCTTCGGCAAGCCTCGTATTCCTCGCGGCCTGCGTGCTGGTAAAGCAGGCGGAAGGATTGGAAGAGCGCTTCCCTCCATCGGTGTTGAAATTTCTCGAAGCGGAAGCGATCCCCGAGAAATACCGCACCAAGGCCCGCGAGACCTACGATGCGGGCCATGCACCCATCTATGGCGACGCATCCAGAACGCCGACGATGGCCCTCTGGGGGGACAGCCATGCCGGGGCCATCCTGCCCGCCCTCGACGAAATGGGCATCAAGCACAACAAGGCGGTGGTATCCTTCGACATGCCATCCCAACCGCCGATCATCGGCATCACGGGAGCCAGGCATTTCGACCGCGAACAGCGGGTTTCCTACACCGAGAGCGTGATCGAGCGCCTCAGGAATTCCCCGGAAATCACCACCATCTTCCTGCATTGCCGCTGGGCGTCCTACGCCCGCGGTGACAACCGCCGGGACAACGACCCTCCCCCGGCCATTCTCGGCCACCCGTTCCGGACCGTCGGCAAACAGCAGGAATTCATCTCCTCGCGCTTCAATGAAACCATGAAGATGCTCCTCGGCGCGGGGAAAAAAGTCGTCCTCATCTATCCGGTTCCGGAGCTTGGGGACAGCGCCCCGAACCTTCTCGCGAAATTCGCGGCAGCCGGAAAAACTCCCCCCTCGGACATCGCCGCCAACGAATACCATGCCTACAACCGGGCATCGCTCCGGATGCTCGACGCTTGGGCCGACAAGCCCGGCGTGAGCGTCATCCGCCCCGACCGGAAACTCATGAAAAACGGGCGTGTCAAAATCCGGAAAGGGGAACAGCTCTTTTACCGTGACGACGACCACCTGAGCGCCGAGGGAGCGGTTTTCCTATGCGATCTTTTCGAGAAAACCTTCGCAAACTCCCGGGGCGGCGTGGCAAATTGAAGCAAAGGGGAATGGGCGGAGGGAACGGATCATGACAACACCGGACAAGCGTTCGGGAAGGGAACGCGCCGATGTCGCC
>CAZVSA010000089.1:8242-11937 GCA_964629955.1 uncultured Luteolibacter sp. | reverse complement strand
CATTGGAACCGACGAGCACGATGGCGACATCGGCGCGTTCCAATGTCACCGCCATCGCGGCGGAACTCGCCGTGCAGGAAGGCGGCTACCCGCAGGTTTTTGCCATCGCCAGACGCGGAGCCACCACCAGCCTTCCCATCCTGCCGGATGGCAGCGCGCTGGTGGACGCGATGAAACACATCAGGAACCTCGGAGCGCGAAAGAAGATCCGGAAGCTGACGGAGCGCATCGCGGAAATCACCGGCGGGAAACCCTACGATTGCTTCATCCACCACAGCATGAATGCGTTTTCGCAGATTCTTTCGAGCCACCCGCTGTGCCGCAGGTATTATTACATCGAGGAAGGAATCACCGCGATGGTCGGCAGGCAGTTCGGAAGGCCGAAGAAGCGGGCCCACAAAAAACTCCTGTGGAAGCTGCGCAGCCTGGTTTTCTTCGGCGGAAGAATCGACAAACAACGCCCGTTCTTCGACGTCACCGCAGCCAACTACGGCGGAGCCTGCGCGATCTCCAGCGCGGCATTCAAAGACTTTCCCGGGCGCATCCAGCTTCCCTACAAGGATCTTCCCGCCACCACCCCGGTGCCCGCGGAAGTCATGATTTTCATCGACTCCCAATACGTGATCGGAAACTGCACGCTCGAAGAATACCTCGGCGCATTGAAAGAAAGCTTGGTCAACATTGTCCAATCCCCCGCGACCGCCGCCATCAAATTTCATCCGGCGGAGCGCGATCAGAAGCGGCGCCAGCGGATCATGGATGAAATTTCCTCGCTCCCGTGCATTACCGGTCTTGGCGAGCTTCCTCCCGGCTACGTCGCGGAAAAAATGGCTTTCGACCCCGCGACGAAAGTTTTCATCGGCACCTCCTCGCTTGGTTTTTACACCGGCGAGCGGGGATTCCAAACCTACACCTTCGCCCCGCGCATCGCGGCGGTGTCGCCAAAATTCGCCGGAATCATGAAGGAGTTTCCCCGGGAGTTCGAGGAAGTCTGCAAGCCCGCATGAGGCGTCAGCCCTTCCAGGCGGCAACGGCTTCCCCATAAATCCGCTCCAGTTCCGCACACTGCTTCCGGACATCGAAAACATCCCGGACGCGGGCAATCCCGTTCGAGCCGAGCCGGGAAGCCAACTCCCCGTCCTCCAGGCAACGCGCCAGCGCCACAGCGAGCGCCCGGGAATCCCCTTCCGGGACGAGAATCCCGGTTTCCTCGTGCGAAACGGCCTCGGGGATCGCCGTGTGGAACGTGCTCACCACGGGAGTGCCAAGTGCCATCGCCTCCAGATTCACCATGCCGAGCCCTTCGGAATCCCCGCTCCGGCTCGTTACGCTCGGAGCGCAGAACACCGCCGCTTTTCCCACCTTGTCGCGCACGAAGTCCGGGCCCTGCCGGCCATGGAAAACCACGCTTTCCCCCAAGGGTTTGGCAAGTTCCTCCAGTTCCTGTCTCAGGCCGCCATCGCCGATCACATCCAGGCGGTGCGGCTTTCCTTCCTCCTTCATCAACAGCATCGCCTCGATCAGATGACGGCAGCCTTTTTTTTCCGTCAGCCGCCCGACGAACACAACCCCCTCGCGCGTGAAAGTCCCTTCCAGAGGGGTGAACCTTTCGAGATCGATGCCGATGTAGTGCCGGACGATTTTCTCCGGAGGGCATCCGTGTTGGATCAACTGCCCCTTGATATAATCGGACACGGCGATCACCCGGGCGGCCTCGCGGAAAAGCCGGTGCCGTTGTTTCTGATAACGGCTGTCCGGAGCATCGATCGTGATGTCGAATCCATGGAACGTCACCACCAAGGGGATTCGCAGCGCCTTCGACAGGGGCAATCCCATGAAAAGAGCATCCGGCCCGAAGTGTACGTGGAGCAACGAAGGCCGCAACGCCCGCAACGCCCGCAACCACGAGCCGGGGATTTTTCCGAACCGCTTGAACAAAAACGAAGCCGCCGGGCGCTGCCTGCACGCAACGCATTCCGTCAAAATGCAGGTTCCGGAACCCTCTAACAAATGAAGCCCGCTCCGATCTTCCGTGGCTCCGGCAAACACCGGCCTCCAACGCGGAAGATGAATTCCCTGGGCCGCCACAAACGTCTCCGAATACGGAAGCATCCGTTTCCGGAACACCAGCGCGACAGGCTTTTCCGATTCGTTCTTCATTTCCCGGGCAAGAAGATCTCCGGCGGCAGCGGACACCGCGGAGAAAGGTTTCGTATCGCGATGCCACGGCCTGCCAGGGCGTCCCGCATGGTCAGGAAGGAAGGCAGGATCACTTCGTCGTAATCCCGCGCCAGGCGGCTCGTCCCCACATCGGCATACAAGCTGTTTCCACCCCCCAGATCCATTCCGATGATTTCGATGTCCTTCGCTCCCAGTGCGACAATGGCCTGAAGCGCCACCATCGCCACCGTCGCGGAGGGAAAAACACCCCACTCGATCCGGTCCGACCAGCCGATCCTGCCAAGCTTGTCGCCCTTGTCCGGAATCCGGAACGGAGATCCGGAACGCACGTTGATTTCCTCCAGCCCCCGTTCCGGCAATGCGGGAACCCCGTACCATTTGTTCACCCGCTCGACCAACATCACCTCCCTGTCCTCCAGGGTTTCGGGAAAATGCGCGTGAAGCGCGGCCGCCGCCCGGTACTCGATGACCAGCGGAACCCCCGGCGCGTTCGCCAGATGATACCCCGCCGCCTTGCTGAAATCAGGATCACTCACCACCATCAAATCCGGCCGGATGCCTTGTTCCTTCAAAAACGTGGCGCCCCCCGAAACGGCAACCACCATCTTTCCGGAAGCTCTAACCTCCTCCCAGTCATGATCCTTCGCCGAAGGCCCCAGAGTCACCAAAGCCACCGGACGGGCGACCGGCCCGATGGACCGGGACAAGGGAACGGCGGACAACACGTTCCGCCCGCGGAATGTCATGGAGGAAAGCCCTTCCTCATTCCGCTCGAACCCGTAGTCATGATCGAAGCGCCGCATGTGCCCCAGCGCCCCGCCCCACAGGCATTTCCCCACCGGTTTCCGGAGAAAACCCGGCAAGCGGTCCACCACCGACATTTGCAGCCGCTTCCTCTTCCGAAAGCCGCCGCTCCCGTGATCTAACAGGTAATCCTTCATCGTTGTCATCGCGGCACCCGGTAGTCGTTGAGCAGAAGCCTCGCCTCCCCTTTCCCGGCTTGCAGAAGCTTGGCGGCAAACCGTCCCGGAGCAAGGTGCGCGTCGTAGTAAGCCTTCGTTCCCCTCCGCAGTCCGGCGATTTCCTCCCGATCCATGGCCAGCACCCGGGAAACCACCTTCCCCAGTGAATCCGCATCGTGAAAGGCAAGGCAACTCACCCCATCCTCCAGCTCCGGGGTGAGATACCGCGAATACTGCAAAATGGGAACCGCCCCCGCCGCCATCGCCTCCACCAGATTATGGCACAGCGGCATTCCCACACCCGGGCATGCCAGGAAAAAATCCCCCTTCGACATCGCCTCCAGCCACCGCTCCCCGGGAATCCGGCAGTGCTGTGTCTCGCACAAAACAAACGGATGCGGTTCCCGCGACGCGAGCCACTCCGCCGCATCGCGCGGCCGGTGAACCCTCTCCTCTCCCGCCGCGACCCGCGCCACCTCCAGCATTTCACGGCGGGTCAGCATGCCGTAAACCTCGCCGATCACGTTCTTGTCGTACTTTCCCTCCTCCGTG
>CAZVSA010000089.1:5151-8232 GCA_964629955.1 uncultured Luteolibacter sp. | reverse complement strand
CTCCGTGTTTCCTCCAAAAAAAATCCGCACGGGCCTGCTCTCCCCCGCATCGTAGGGAAACGGCAATCCGGTTCCCACCGCGATCCGCGGATGCACGAAAACCGGGAACGCGATCTCATCCGGCCCCGATGCGATCCGCCATTCATAGTCCACACATACTTTTTTCCCCACCCCGGGAAACGGTTCCTCCGAGTCGGTGATCAACGGGAACCCCCCCCCGATCTCCGCCATCGACTTCACGAATCCCATCCGCTTCTCCAACAGAAGCGGCTTCACCCGGCCTTTTCCAAAAGTGGAAACCGTACTCCGGTGCCCGATGAACACCGGGAAATACCCGGCATCGATCAAATCCAGCACGAGACTGAAATAATATCTGCCCCCCACCGCATCAATCGCCGGATTGGAAAAATCGAGACACACCACCGGCTCGCCGGGCCGCCGCTGGCTCATCCCCCTCGCCATCAGCGACCGGTAGGCACGCCGGTACGCGGGATGAACATGCGGGCGCAACCGCCGGTGCAACTCTTCGAGTTTCTTGCCGAACGAACTCACGGCTGCGGGGATTTCCGGATTCCATTCGCACACCACACACTGCGGCTCGCCGCCACCTCCTCGCGGATCGCCAGGTTTTTGCGAATGGTTTCCGGCGTGTTGTATCCCCTCTTGTGGTCCAGATGAACGACGAGCGCGCGATGCCTGATCCGCTTGCCGGTGATTCCGTTGTTCCTCATGCGTTCGCCGAGTTCACGGTCCTGCCCCCCGTATTGCATCTCCTCGTTGTAGCCGTTCACGGCCAGAATGTCGCTTTTCCAGCCCGAGGCGTTGTGGCCGTTCCAGCTCGCCTTCGTGGGAGAAATCAAGTCCATCAGCGGCCCCATGCCCACGGGCAGCCCGATCTTGAACATTTGGGAAAATCCGCTCATCCCGTGCCTTCTCAGCCACCCCACGTCGAACACCCGCCCGGAAAGAATGTCTTCCGTGGTGATCGCCCGGCTCAGGTTCATCGGCAGCTTGCAGTAGCCGCCTGATAGAAATTTCCCCCGCTCCGCCAGGCGCGAATGCACCTCCAGAAAATCGGCGCGCGGAATGCAATCGCCGTCGGAATAAACCAGATATTCGCCCGATGCGGCGACCGTCGCCTTGTTGAGAATCCTGCTTTTCTGAAAGCCCTCGTCCTCCTGCCACACGTGGCGGACCGGGCGTTTGGAAGAAGCACGGAACGCCTCGATCACCTCCGCGGTTTCCTCCCCCGAACCGTCGTCGGCGATGACGATTTCAAAATCCGGCAACGTCTGCGCGGCGTAGCCATGCAACACCTTCCGCAGCCACTCCGGCTGGTTGTAGGTGCTCAACACCACGGAAAGGTCCATGGACGGAACCTATCGACCGCCGCGAAACAGCGTCAAGGGCCGGGTGGAAGGAAGGGAAGAACACTTCCGGCTTCACGGGCTGTTTGACACTCCCGCGGGAAACCACTACCCTGCAAGCAATGCCGGAGGAACCTACCGAAGAGGAAATTCAGGCGATGGAGGACGCGAAGGTCGCCTTCCAGGCCGCCATGCCCGCGGCGGGCGCGCCCCTGATGGCCGCCCGTCTCGGGGACAACCACATCTGCCCCATGGTGGACGGAGTGAAACCGCATGTGGGAGGGCCGATCACCAAGGGAGTACCCAACGTTCTCATCGGCTACCAACCCGCGGCGACGGTGACCTCGATCTGCACCTGCGTCGGTCCGCCCGACGCGATCATCAAGGGTTCCACCACCGTGATGATCGGCGGCATGCCCGCCGCCCGCATGCTGGATATGACCGCCCATGGCGGAGTGATCGTCCAGGGCTGCCCCACCGTGCTCATCGGCGGCTAGAATTTCACGGCTCACTCGCCATAGGCATGGCGATGCCGCAAAACGGACTCCGCCGCGGGGTGGAGAGGACCGCTCAACCGGTCGATCAAGCCATCCCAAACTTCCTGCCCTTTGAGGATCTGCACCTCGATGCGGAGAAAATACACGGGAACGTCCACGGCCGCGGCTTTCGGGAACCGCACCGCGTCTTTCTCCGTGGTGACAACGAGTTCCATATCCCTCTCCACACAGCGCTGCATGAATTTGTCGATCTCCTTGCGCGTGAAACGATGATGGTCGGAGAAACGCCGGCGGATCTCCAGCTTCGCCCCGAGCTTCTCCAGCGACTTCTCGAAATTCTCGGGCACCGCGATCCCGCTGATGGCTGCGGTCCATTTTCCTTCGAGAAAGGAAAGCGGTTTGCGCTCGCCGGTGAGGAGATGTTCCAGATGGATCGGCCCGTGGGTGCATTCGAGGATCCCGGCGGTCTGGTTGTAGCGGCGGAGCCTGCGGATCAAGCCGTCGTTCGGGCTGCCGTCGCATTTGGTGATGAAGATGTAACTCGCGCGGCGCAGATTCCGGGGTGGCTCGCGAAGGGTTCCGCGGGGCAGCAGGGCCTCGGTGCCGAAGGGGGAGCGGGCGTCCACAAGAACGATGTCGATGGCGTGGGCGAGATCGAGATACTGCATGCCGTCGTCAAGCAGAAGGGTGTCCGCCCCAAGCTGGGAAATGGCGAAGCGCCCGCCTTTCACCCGGTTCTTGTCCACCACGACGGCGACGCCGTCCAGATTGCCGGCGAGCATGAACGGCTCGTCTCCGGCATATCGTGAATCGAGCAGAAGTTGGCTCCCGGTGGATACCACCTTCGGCATTTTCTCGCCGGGAATGGGACGGCCGGTTCTCGCATCGGTCCAGTTCTGGGGTTTGTCGAGTTTCCTGCTTTTGTAGCCCCGGGAAAGGATCGCCACCTTCCGGCCGCGGTCGCGGAGGGAGCGGGCCAGATACTCCACCACCGGGGTTTTGCCGGTGCCGCCCACGGTGATGTTTCCCACGGCCACCACCAGGGTGCCCAGATGGTGGCGGGGTTTCCAGCCGGTCCGGTAAAGCCTCAGGCGGAGCTGGACCATCAGCCGGAACACGCCGGACAGCGCGCGCATCGCGAAACGCATCATCGTGGCGCGGAAGCCCTTGGCGCGACCGAAGATCACATCCGCTCCCCAGCGTTCGAGTTCTTCGAT
>CAZVSA010000089.1:0-5141 GCA_964629955.1 uncultured Luteolibacter sp. | reverse complement strand
TTCATCGCACGGCGGAACGATGCTCCGCCACCCGAGCCATGAGCAAGCGCCAAAGGCAGTGCTCCAAAACAAGCGTGTCGCCTCATTGAAGCGGACACCGAAAGATTTTCCGGATTGTCGGGTGGGTCTTTTCCGGAAAAATCGACCTTGCCTTGTTCTCTTTTTGGGTTACAAACGGGGAAGTGATCCGCAGTTTTGCCGACCCGGCGACCGGGAAGATATTCCGGGGCGGGAAACTCTCCCGGAAGGAAGAGAAGCGATTCGGAGGATTGCGGGTGGACAAGGCGCAGGAACGCCTCGCCATCCTCAATCAGGCGACCGGGCGGGATCTGTTGATACTCCAATCCCTGCATTACCACAAGCTCCATGGCAAAGACCGCTATTCCATTGATGCGAATTCCCGGAATTCCAAGTGGAGGATCACCTTTGCCTGGGCGAACGAAGAATTGACCGACGTGGAACTCGTCGAAATCGAAGACACGCACTCATGACCATGAACCTCCAGACCAACCCGGCGGCGGGCCTGATCCGCGATGAACTGGAAGCGCGGGGCATCACCGCCTCCCGCGCCGCCGGCGACATGCACATACCCCGGAGCCGCTTGAGCGATATTTTCGCCGGGCGCAAGGGGGTATCCGCGGATACGGCGCTGAGGATCGAGCGCTATCTCGGCATTCCGGCATCCTTGTGCCTGCGCCTCCAGTCGGATTACGATTTGAGCAAAGCGAGCCGGGAGAAAGGCAAGGAGCTGAAACGTACGATCAAGCCACTGGCGGTCTGAACGAAGATTTGGATGTTCGCGTCGGACAGGGGGGAGACGGGAAGTTCATGGGAATTCCGTTTCCTGCCATTTGCGCCGGCAGACCTCAAGAAATCCGGCTTTGCTCCGTCGCCCACACGCATCCCGTTTATTCTTGCGCCGGGGGATCAGGCGGGAAGAATCCGCGCCCCGCGCCGCGGTTCCATCCCATGAGCGAAATCACCCCGAATCCCGAAAACGCGACCTTCGACCAAATCGGTGAAGTGCTCCGCGATCACCAATCCTTCGCGATCCTCAGCCACATCCGTCCCGATGGCGACGCGATCGGCTCCCAGCTTGCGCTCGGGTTTTCCCTGATGGCCGCCGGCAAGACCGTTTGGCTCATCAACGACGACGGGCTTCCGGAAAATCTCGCGTTTCTGGCGGGTGCGGAGCGGATCTCCACTCCTCCGGAAACCCCGCTGGATGTGGAAATCGCAATCGCCCTCGACACCGCGACCCGCCCCCGGCTGGGCGAAAAATCCCTCGCCGCCGCATCCCGCGCGGGCCTTTGGGTGAACATCGACCACCACATTTCCAACCCCCGCTACGGCGATCTGAACTTCGTCGATCCCTCCAGCCCCGCCACCGGCCAGATCCTTTACCGGTTGATCCGCGCGCTGGACCTCCCGATCCCTCCGGAAACCCGCGATGCGATCTACGTCGCGGTTTCCACGGACACCGGCTCTTTCCAGTATCCATCCACCACCGCGGAGACCTACGAAATGGCCGCGGACCTGATCCGGCGCGGCCTGGATGTGGGGACGATCAATTCCAACACCTACGACAACAACCCCTACCGCCGCATCGAACTCATGCGGTCCCTGCTGAACACCCTCGAACTCTCGTCCCACGGGCAGGTGGCGCATTGGGAAATGCGGGATCAGACGCGCATCGACCTGAAACTCACCCCGGACGACAGCGAAGGCCTGATCGACATCATCCGCGCCATTCGCGGCGTCCGGGTGGCGGTGTTTTTTGAAGAGCTTCCCGATGGCAAAATCCGCGTGTCGATGAGGTCCAGGGACCAAAGCATCGACGTGTGCAAAATCGCGATGGAATTCGGCGGAGGGGGGCACCCGCTCGCCGCGGGCATCCGGATGCCGGGCCCGCTCGCGGAGGCGAAGCGGCTCGTGCTCGATGCCATCCAGCGCCGGATCGAAGCCTGAATTTTTCCAGACCATCTATGAAAGCCAATCCCAAGGATTTGAACGGCCCCAGCGGAGTCTTGTTGATCGACAAGGCGGAGGACATGACTTCCCACGACGTGGTTGCGATCGCGCGCCGCGCCCTGGACACGAAAAAAATCGGCCACTGCGGCACGCTCGATCCGATGGCCACCGGCCTGCTGATGCTGGTGATCGGCCGCGCGACCAAGATCCAGGATCTCCTCATGAGCGAGGACAAGGAATACCACGGCACCCTGACACTCGGCGTCGTCACCGGCACACAGGACCGGCAGGGGGAAGTTCTCGAAACGAAGCCGGTGCCGGATTTTTCCAAAGAGCAGGTGGACGAGGTGTTTTCGTTTTTCAACGGCCCCTTCGAGCAAATGCCGCCGATGGTTTCCGCGATCAAGAAGGACGGAGTGCCGCTCTACAAGCTCGCCCGCAAGGGGCAGGTGGTGGAGCGGGCGGCGCGGCCGGTTTACGTCACTTCCCATGAAGTGACCCGCGTGGAGCTGCCCGAGGTGGATTTCATCGTCCAATGTTCCAAGGGATTTTACGTCCGCACCTACGCCCACGACATCGGCGAACGGCTTGGTTGCGGCGGCCACCTGAGCGCGTTGCGCCGCACCCGGTCGGGGAAATTCACGCTGGACCGCGCCGTAACCGTTGCGGATCTGAAAAACGCCCCGCGCGAGGATCTCCTCAAAGCGATGATTTCCCTCGCGGAAATCTCCCTGATGCGCGGCGCTTGATGCGGCCTGCGCCAACCGCTATTCCTCCCGCGTGCTGATCCGGAACCGCCTCGATGACCTCCCGGTGCCGGGCCGTCCGCTGCATCTGGCGCTGGGCGTATTCGATGGCGTCCACCTCGGCCATCAGGCGGTGATTTCGGAAGCGGTGCGGGCGGCGGAACGGGAGGGAGGGCTGGCCGGGGTGCTGACTTTCGATCCCCACCCCATTCAGGTGCTCGCTCCGCAAAAGGCTCCCCCCGTTCTCTGCTCCACGCTGGAAAAGAAAGCCCGCATCCTCGGCGATCTGGGCGTGGAGCTTTTCATCCCCCTGCACTTCGACAAGCAGCTTGCGGCGATGCGTGCGGAGGAATTCATGGACCGGCTTCTCGCCGCTCCGGTGCGAACGATTTCCGTGGGAGAAGATTGGCGTTTCGGCCGCGGCCGCGAGGGCGACGTCACCTGTTTGGCGGACAGATCCCGGAGGAACGGCTTCCGGCTGGCCGCCTTGCCACCGGTCATGATGGACGGGGAAAGGATCAGCAGCACCCGGATCCGCCAGGCGATCCGCGACGGAAATCTCTCCGCCGCAGCACGCATGATCGGCCGCCCGTATTCGGTCGCGGGCTCCGTCATCGAAGGCCGGAAACTGGGCCGGACCATCGGCTTTCCCACCGCCAATCTTTCCACGGGAAACGCCCAGCTTCCGCCGGACGGAGTATGGGCCGTGCGCGTGAGGACGGGCGAAGGCGCTCGGCTTTGCGGGGTTGCGAATCTCGGCGTGCGCCCCACGGTGGATGGCGCCATGCGATTGCTCGAAGTGCATCTCTTCGATTTTTCCGGCGATCTTTACGGCACGGAATTGGAGGTGGAATTCCACGATTTTCTCAGGCCGGAAATCCGGTTTCCATCCGTGGAGGAACTTCGCCTGCAAATCTCCCGCGATGCGGACGCAGCGCGGCGGGCGCTGGAAATTCCCGGAAAGCCCGCTTGACAATCAAGTGTTCATTCAAACACTTGATTGCGTGGACATGAATTCCCTCCGACGCGTTTTCCTGCAATTCCGGCAGGCGATCCTCCGCCGTTTTCCCCGTTGTGCCGGCGCATCAAGACGGCGCGGAAAACCCATGGCCGTGCAACTGGAATTCCACTGGCAGGCCGGGAGAGAGCGATAGCCTCCCCCGGCGGGGCGGGACAACATTTCCGCTACGAGGAACGGCGGCGGCGCAGGAGGAAGAACGCCCCGAGACCACCGAGAAGAGCGGCGGAGGGCTCGGGAACGACGGTCAGGGTGAACGCACCGCCATCATTGTAATTGAAGTGATATTGGTTGGCTCCGATCGAGTGGACGCTGCCATCGCTGTATCCGGCGAAGGTTCCGCCATCCCATGTGCCTTCGTAGTCGATGAGGGTGAATTTATCCCCCTCGGCCAGCACCTGATCGCCACCGAACACCGAGAGGGCGAGGGTGGCCGCGGCGTCGATGTTCAGGTTGCCGGTGACGACGAGCAGGTCCGCCGCCAGCGTGATGGGCGAGATTTCCGCGGTGAGCGTCGATCCCGGGCCGAAGGCGAGGTTTCCGGCAATCTCAATGCTGCCGATGCTGTAGCCGGGCGAGAGGTTCGCTCCGGAGCCTATCGAGAAGGTGCCCGCGTTCACGTTGCCATCGCCGATGAGCGTCTGGCCGCTTGCGAGGGAAAAGTCCGGCTGCGCCAAAACGTCCAGCGTGGCTCCGGCCTGCACGTCGATGGTTGTGGAGAAGGCGATGGAGCCTCCGGCGCCAAGCGCCAGCGTTCCCTGCTCCACGACGGTGGCTCCGGTGTAGGTGTTCGCGCCGGTGAGGGTGAGGGTGCCGGAACCGAGCTTGGCCAGCCCTCCGTTTCCACCGCCATCGAGCAAATTCTGGCCGATGGTGATGTTGTTTCCGTTGGAATCGATGCGGGCTCCGCCTGCCAGAATGTTGGCGGAGGTGAGGCCGTTCATGAAGTTGTTTTGCGCGTCGCCGGCCTTGGCCTGCAGCAGACCGCCGTTGAAGTTGACGATGCCGGTGCCATTGCCTCTCCGGATGTCGCGGGTAATCAGGGTTCCGCCGTTGAGGTTGAGCGTGCCGCTGCTGTTGGGCGCGGTGGCGTGGCTTCCCAGAATCACGCCGATATCGCCGCCGGCGGAGATCTCGAGGACACCGGTTCCGGAGAGGTTCACCACGCCGATTCCTTCCTCGCCGATCTGGAGGCGCTGGCCGGTGGAGGTGAGGGTGCCGCCGGAGAGATTGAGTTCCCCGACGCCGGATCCGTGGCGTCCCACGACAAGCCAGCCACCGGTGGTGGTATTGCCTGCGCTCTGGTTCCAGGTGCCGTTTCCATTCGCTCCGATGAAGAAATCACCGCCGCCGCCAACGGCGCCACCCTGGTCGGCAACATCGACGGCTCGACCGGCACCGTCAAC
>CAZVSA010000088.1:0-13593 GCA_964629955.1 uncultured Luteolibacter sp. | reverse complement strand
ATGCGGCACTCGATGGAATGGCCGCGCGGACTGCTTTCGAGCACGTGCTTGGAAAGCGGCTCCCCGGCGGCGACGCGGATCTGTTCCTTGATCAGCTCGCAACCCATCACCTCCTCGGTCACAGGGTGCTCGACCTGGATCCGGGTGTTCATTTCCATGAAATAGAAGTTTTCCGCCGCCGCATCGACGAGATACTCGATGGTTCCGGCGTTCTGGTAGCCGATGTTTCGGATCAAATTGACGGAAGCCTCGCCCATTCTTTCCCGCAATTCAGGCGTGAGAAGAGGAGACGGGCACTCCTCGATGATCTTCTGGTTGCGGCGCTGCATGGAGCAATCGCGTTCCCCGAGATGGATGAAATTCCCATGGGCGTCGGCGATGACCTGGAACTCGACGTGGTGGGGGTTGATGACGAGTTTTTCCAGATAGCATTCGCCGTTTCCGAAGGCGGCGAGCGCCTCGTTGGAAGCGGCGCGGAAGAGGGAAATGAACTCCTCTTCCTTGAAGCAGGGGCGCATGCCGCGGCCTCCCCCGCCGGCGGTGGCCTTGATCATCACGGGCAGCCCGATCTTTTTCGCCTCCTCGAGCGCCGCCTTGGCATCCACCATGATGCCGGAGCCGGGCGTGACGGGGACTCCGTTGGCCACGGCGGTGGCGCGGGCGGTCGCTTTGTCGCCCATCAGGGAAATCACCTTGGCGGAGGGGCCGATGAAGGTGATGCCGGAGGTTTCACAAATCTCCGCGAAACGGGCGTTTTCCGAAAGGAATCCGTAGCCGGGATGGATGGCGTCCGCTCCGGTGATCTCGGCGGCCGCGATGATCCGGTCCGTCTTGAGGTAGGATTCCTTGCTGGAGGCGGGGCCGATGCAAACGGCTTCGTCGGCCAGTTGAACGTGCATCGAATCGACGTCGGGCTCCGAATAAACGGCAACGGATTCGACATCCAGCTCGCGGCAGGCGCGGATGATGCGGAGGGCGATTTCGCCACGGTTGGCGACCAGAACGCGCTTGAACATGAATGGAGTTTGCTGGTTTTCAGTTTCCGGTTTTCAGGGGCGAAACGGAAAACTCACTTGATGCGGAAAAGGACATCCCCGTATTGCACCGCGTTGCCGTCCTCGGCGACGATGGCACAGATGGTTCCGGAGCGCTCGGCCTTGATCTCGTTCATGACCTTCATGGCCTCGATGATGCAGAGCGTCTGGCCTTCGGAAACGACGGAGCCGACATCGACGAAGTTCGGCGCATCCGGCGAGGGCTTCCGGTAAAAAGTCCCCACCATCGGCGAGGTGATTTCCGCGCCTTCGGCAGCAGCCGCGACGGGAGCCGGGGAACCCGCGGGGGCCGCCCCGGAAGCCGCTGCCGCGGGAGCAGCCGGTGCCGAAGGGAGGCTGGACAGCAACCCGCGAAGATCGTCGAAGTCCGGACCTTTCTTGAGTTTGAGATGGAAGTCCTTTTTGGTGAGATCGAAATGGGTGAGCCCATGCTCGTTCATGAGTTCGACGATTCGGCGGATTTCCTGAAGGTCCACGGGATGAAAGGTAAGTTGGATTGGAAAGGAGCGAAGGAGCGGACGCGCCCGGCGGGGTGCGCGTCGCATGGTGAAGCTAGGAGAGCCGGGGAAAGAGCGTCAAGCGGTATCCCTTTCCCATTGCGCAAGACACGATGCCGCGGAGGAGCATGACAAATCAAATGGCCTCCGCCAATAGCCGGCCTCATGCCGTATTGACTCGGACGTTTGCAAAGCCTAGAACTATCCCCACTTTGACGGTACAAGCTACGATTTCCTTCGCCTGCCCGGCCTGTTTCGTGAAATTGACGGTGCCGGGAACTCTGGCTGGTGTCGTGGGCCCCTGCCCTTCCTGCGGCACGAGCATTCAAGCCCCCTTTCCCGAAAGCCAGGCCGTCAACACTCCGCCTGTCCAGGTCCAACCGGTTTACGAACCTCCCGCCAGTCCCGCCCCGGTCGTGCTGAAACCGGAACCACGGCAACTGCCGCAGCGCGCCCACAGCGGGGAAGTCTCGGCCAAACCGATCCCCGCAACCAGCCAGGCCCCTCCGTATGAGCCCGCTCCGTCAAGACGCCGCAGGACCAGAAGCCCTCTCCGGATTCTGGTGCCGCTGCTTTTCGTGATCACCTGCATCGGAGTCATCGCGGGGACGGTGATCCTGATGAAACGGGATACCGACATCGCGGCGATGCCCCTGTTTCCCAAACCGGCCGCCCCGCCGTCCTCCCTCCCGGAGGAAAACCAGGCCGCTTCTCCGGCCGGAATCGAAATCGCTTCCCTCCATGCCGTTCCATTCCCCTCTGCCGCCGATACGGAAGACCTCATCCAGCCGCAGGATTTCCCGGTCCAGCCCGAGCCGGAAGCCCCGGGGATCATCGCCCTGCGGACGCTCGAACAATTCCTGGCCGCAAAATCCCTCGAAGAACGCCTTCCCCTGATCGAATCCCGCACACCGGAGGACCAGCTTGTGGAATCCGTTCTGGCAGGCCCTCTCCCGCCCACCCCCCGCATTTACACCGACATCCAGGAACCCGATACCGTGGAGCAGTTGATCGATGTTTACTTCAATGTCGATTTCGATCTCGGGCAAGGCGTCATCAACCCGCAAACGCTTCTCGTGCGCATCCGCACGGGGGAAGAACCCAAGGTGGTGATCGATCCATTTCTCGATCTCTACGGAGGGCGCCTTCTCGCTTATGCCAACGAGCCGTCACAACGCGGCGGCGTTTTCCGCGTCATCGCCTGGGCCGGAGCTTTCTGCAACGAGGAGCACGTTCCCAACCGGGAGAAAAAACTGACACTCCGCCTCATGGCGCGGGATGGAGCCAGGGAAATCTGCCAAGCCTACTTCAACAGGCTCTCCAAAATCGGGAAAATGCTTCAGGACGACACCTCCGGGCTCTACTACGGGCAGGCCCGCCCCTGCACGGTCATGCTCCGGTGGAACACCGAGGAAGACCCGAAAAATCCCTATCTGGAAGCCATCGACATCAAATCCCTGAATTGGAATCCTTGACCAGCCCCGCGTCCCGCAAGGCCCGCCACCCTCCGTAGAGAACGGAAACCTCCCCCCCCAGCCCCAGATCACGGATTTGCTTCGCGACCTGCCTGCTCGCACCGCAGTTCTCATCTCCGCAGTAAACGATCACACGCGGCACCTCGATGATCCTCATCGCAAGCTCCGCCTCGAAAAGCTGAAGATCCTCCCTCGGGTCCAGATTCCAGAGCAATGAGCCCGGCAGCCCGCTCTCCTGCCAATCCTTCCGCGGACGGGCATCCACCCAGAGAACCTCCCCGGAACCGGGGGCCATCACATCCCCAAGGCACACCTCGTCGGGCTGCAAAGTTGCCGGATCGCAGGCAACCCCTCTGTGCGGCGGTCCCTTGACGATCAGCGTGGCACCGGCGGCGAGCAACGCCAAAGCCACGATCACAGCCAACTGCCCCAGCGCTTTCATGGTTTGGTCCCCGCGGAGGATGGCGGCGTGACCACCGGACGGCGGACCACGGCGAACGCCTGCTGCGTCCGGTGGCGCGCGATTTCACAGTCGGTTTCGATCCTGAAAATGGCCAGCCCCGGCACCTCGATCTCCTTCGGAGTGATGTGCAGTTCGTATTCCTCCCCCTCCTTGATGGTCTTCAACTCATGCCCGAACGCCTCGGAAGCGGAACTCACGCTTTTGACGTGGACCGGCTTGTCATGCCGCATCGTCAGGCGGATCACCTTCGTTTCCGGTTTCGACGCGATGTCCCAATGAAGGGTCTTCGGCTCCAGGGCGACCAGCACCGGAATCTCCACCCGGGTCGTCAACTGCACGGACGGCTGGTTCTGCGGATCGTCGTTCACCCACAAAAGCACCGTCTTGTCCACCGAGCCGGAGAAATTTCCCATGTCGAAATTCGCGCGGATGATCCCCCCCTCCCCCGGCTGATAGGTCAGTTTTCCGCCGCTGATCTCGACGGTCATGCAGGAGCAGGAGGCATCGTGTTTCTTGATCGTGACGGGCGCGCCGCCCGCATTGCTGAACTTGAATTCCGCCGTCACCACCTTCGCGTCGGGCGGAGCCTTGATGGAAACGATCTTCTCATCGAATTCCAGCCCCTCCGCCTGGAGAAAACCGGCGGAAACAACGAAAAACAGAAACGCAACGAGGGAAGGAAACTTCATGTTAGACAATCCGTGGGATTTACTCCGGTGCAAGCGCCACCGAGATGATCAAATTACCGCCCCGCCATTTGGGGCCGAGAACATACAAAGGACGCCCCTTCTCCACCTGGGCATCCGTCTTCAGAATTTTCTTCCGGCTGAGCCAAAGCTCCAGATCGAGCCTGACCGAGTCCGCCTTCGGGTGGCTCCTCGGCTCGAAGCGGACGAGAACCTCATCCGACGGCTTGAGCGGCTGGGCCCAATTCTCGTAGGTCTGGAACAACGGCTGCACGTCGTTTCCCAACGCCCGGTAATGCTCGAAACGCAATCTTTCCTCCTTCCGCAGACGTTCCACGATGGCGGCATCCACCGGAGACGCCTGCTTTCCCGCCACCGCCGGATCGCCGTTCGTGGCATAATACACCGCTACCGCGATGCGCCCGACGCTGACCTTTCCGGGATCCTCCTGAGCGGGAAGCAACGGAGCGATCCACAAGGCGAACAATGCTAGCAAACCCCGGACATTCATTGCTGGATACTCCTGAGGGGGATTTCCCGACCGGCGGTCGAATCGGATTCGCGTCTGATCGGCACGTACGCGGAGTCCGCAAAATCCATGGAATCGGGAATGGCGTTCACTCCCTGCAACACGATGACCGTCGCGGAGGCATTCGAGCTGTCGAACCACTCGGCCTTCACACTCATATCCGGCGTGTAAACCAACGGATGGAGAACCCCGGAAACCGGAGGACGGCTCTCCACGATTCCGGAAGCATCCGGACCCGAGGCCCTGCCGATCCAGAAGGAAAACGCCATCCCCGCGCAAGCCGCCGCGGGCAGGAGCCAGGAGGACCAGAACGCGCTTTTCCGCGCGGGTGCCGCCTGCTCCCGGGGTTTCGCCTCCTCGCGGATGGAACGGGAAATGCGGCTGTTGAAAAAGTCCGGATAGGGCGGCTCCTCCGATGCCGGAAAAGCGGCCGCGAGCGTCTGCCTCCAGCGGCGTGTTTCCTCACGCGCGGCCAGGAGTTCCGGCGTCACTTCACGAGCCTCGAATGCGGCGAGTTCGTCGCCGCTCAGCTCATCGTCCAGCCACAGGGCCAGCTTCGCATCATCTGGATTCGTATTCATTTTTGAGCAATGCCTGGAGTTTCTGACGGGCGTAAAAAAGCCGGCTCATCACCGTGCCGAGCGTGCTTTCCATCACCTCGGCGATCTCTTTATACGAAAGCCCCTGCACATCTTTCAGCACCACCACTTCGCGGTGCTCCGGGGAAAGTTTGTCGAGCGCCTGCTGGATTTTCACCCGCAGCTCCCCGTGCGCCATCGTGTCATCGGGGGATTCCCCGCCCGAGGGCGTGGTGATCGAAGCCGGGTCGATCCGGTCTTTTTCAAAAATCTCGTCATTCAATTCACCGGAACTCTCGATCTTCCGCTTTCTGGTGAAGTCGTACACGGTGTTGTGGGCGATCCGGTACAGCCAGGTGGAGAAACGCGCCTTGGATTCAAACCGCGGCAGCGCCTGCCACGCCTTGATGAAGACCTCCTGGGAAAGGTCCCAGGCGTCTGCCTCCTGATGAATCATGTTGCGGATCATGGCGTAAATTCTTCCACGGTGACGGGTGACAAGCTCGTCGTAACTGCGCATGTCACCCTTTTGTGCCTGCTCGACCAGCCGGAAATCGTCGTCCGGATCGCCGTTCGTTGCGTCCGGACCGGCGGGCTCCGCTGGTCCCTGCACGTTTTTCGACGGCTGTCCGCTTGGTTTATTCATCATTCCCACAAGAGATTTCTGCCCCGTGCCCGGGATTGGAACACTTGTTCAGCGCCCACCGCAAGGTGAAGGCCGGAATTGCTCCGTGCAATCCAAGAAAATCCGCAGGGCCGACGCATCTAAAAAACCAATGGATTCACCGCAAAGCCGCGAAGGTCGCAAAGGGTCGCGGAGAAAAATTCCGGATGAGGTCGGGGGCGGATGGGTGACGTTTTGCCTGTTTTTCCGGTTTCAGATCTTCAATTCCCCCTCTTTGCGTTCCTTTGCGACCTTCGCGGCTTTGCGGTGAAGGGAAACCCCCGTCTTTTGATGCGTCTGCCCTGAGAAAATCCGCCCTTTACGGAGCCACCGCCAGCCTCTCCGGCGCGGAATCCGCCGCGAAAATAAAACCGTTTTCCTTGTAGGTCTTCAGCCGGAAATGGGTCGCCGTGGAAAGCACCCCATCGAGCGAACTCAGCTTTTCGGACACGAAACGCGCGACATCGCGCAAATCCCCGCCCTCGACGACCACCATCAGATCGTATCCACCGCTCGCAAGATAACAGGACACCACCTGGTCGAAACGGGCGATCCGCATGGCGAGGCGATCGAAACCACCCCCGCGTTCCGGCGTGACCTTCACCTCGATAAAGGCGGAAACCGAGGTATCCCCCGCCGTTTCCGGATCGATCACCGCGTGGTAGCCGAGAATCGTGCCATCTTTTTCCCACACGCCGACCCGTTCCGCCACCTCCTGCGCGCTGATCGAGAGCAGTTCGGCCAGCTCCTGATTGGAAACGCGGGCTTGGCGGCGGAGAAGCTGGAGAAGCGGTTCGGACGACATGGCGGCGCATCTTCACCCGGCGCACGGAAGAATCAATCCCCAAGGCAAATGCCCACCGCTTTGGCCGCCAGCACCACCTCTCCCTCCGGGTCCACCAGGCGGAGTTTGTTCACCGCTTCCTCGATCGGCACCGAGCCCACGTGATACGACTGGTAGCTGACCATTTGGCCGAACGCTCCCTCCTCCGCCAGCTTCACGGCCATCACGCCGAAACGCATGCCCAGAATCCGGTCCAGCGAAGTGGGGGCGCCGCCGCGCTGGAGATGCCCCAGCGTGCAGGCCCGGGTGTCCTTTCCGGTGGCCTTCGCGATGGCCGCTGCCACCTGTTCGCCGATCCCTCCCAGCCTGACCTCCCCCCCGCTGTTCGCATCGAGAGTCACCAGCCCGCCCTCGGGCATGCGGGCACCCTCCGCCACCACCACCAGCGTGCTGTGCATGCCCTGCGCGTCGCGCTGCTTGATGAAATCCGCCACCTTTTTCAAATCGAACGGAATCTCCGGCAGCAAAATCACATTCGCGCCACCCGCCACGCCGCCCCAGAGGGCGATCCATCCGGCATGCCTCCCCATCACCTCCAGCACCATCACCCGCTTGTGGCTCTCCGCCGTGGTGTGCAACCGGTCCAGCGCATCCACCACCGTGGAAACCGCGCTGTCGAACCCGAAGGTCATCGCCGTAGCGCTGAGATCGTTGTCGATCGTTTTCGGGACGCCGATGATCGGCCAGCCCTCGCGGTAAAGCTGCAACCCGGTCGTCAGCGAGCCATCCCCGCCGACCACGACCAGAGCCCGGATATCGAGCTGGTCCATGGTCTTCTTCGCCCTTGCCACCACCTCCGCCGGGACTTCCGCCACATCGCCCGCACCCACCTTCGCCGCAAAATGCCCTTTGTTCGTGGTGCCCAGAATCGTGCCCCCGAGCTTGAGAATCCCGATGGTGTCCTGAGGTTTCAGAATGTGGTAATCCCCCGGAGGAAGAAGCCCCTCGAATCCATCGCGGAACCCGATCACTTCCCAGCCGAGCTGATCCGCCGCTCCCACGACACCGTGAATCACGGCGTTGAGTCCGGGGCAATCCCCCCCGCTGTTCAAAATTCCGATGCGCATGATAAGATGTTTTTTTCCGGGAGAAGCGATCCGCGTGCCGGAATCAACGCGGGTTCGGCACCTGGAGAATTTCCCGCCGCGGATCGGGCACCGGGGTGCCCGCCGCCAGCCAGGCATCGTAGTTGTGCCAACCCTGGCGCAGCAGCGATCTCGTGCGGTTGAAGCGGTCCGGGCTGTTCAGGACGACCACGATCAACCGCCGCGGCGTGACGCCTTTCGTGCCGTCCGGCATCTGGCGGACCAGCGGATCGCGCTCCATGCACGTCGCCAGACAAGGCCCCGCCGCAGAAGTGCTCCCCGTCTTGATTCCCAGAATCCCCTGTTCGCCGATCAACTGGTTCGTGTTCGGCACCCGGAATTCGCGTTTCCCTCCCGGCCCAAACACGCTCACCTGCCGGGATTTCTGCCGGACGATGAAGGTGAACGCCGGCCTCCGCATGGAATCCACCGACAGCTTCGCCATGTCCGCCGCCGTGGAAACCCCCGCCCCCCGCCCGGTGTCCAAACCGTGGGGATTGGTGAACCGCGTGTCCGACATCCCCAGCGCGGCGGCCAGCTTGTTCATCTCGGTCACGAATTCCCGCACCGGATCGCCCTGCCTGCCCCGCCGGTTGAGAACTTCCCTGCCGACGTGATCGGCGAGCGCCAGCGCCGCGAAATTGTCGGAACCCAGCAAAGCGGAATACAGCGCGTCGCGCATCGTCAGCCGGTCCCCCGGCTGGAGCTTCATCGGATTCGGCCCGCCCAGCAGGGACGCGGTCGCCGGCACCGTGATGTGATGTTTGCCCATGTCCACCCCCGTGGCATTCGCCCAGTCGATCGCCACCGATGCCGTCGCGATCTTGGTCAGGCTGGCCACCGGGCGCTTCGCACCCGCGTTCGAGGCGATCAGAATTTTCCCGGAATGCGCCTCCATCACCATGACACTCTCCGGCGCCTGGGCGGAGAGGTTTTGGGAAACGCACCCCATCAGCGGAATCGCGGCCTTTGCAATCAGAAGATACTTCATCGCGGGAACCCCCGCAGACTACGCGGCCGCACGCACAACTCAACCCCAAAGCAGGGGACGGGAACCCGCCCGGCTCCTTGCGGATGAAAAAGAACGGAGAGCCGACTTTGGCAGATCCGGCTCTCCCATCCAGGCCGGCTGAAGCCGGCGCTTCGTTCCCGCTACGGGAGCTTCCAGATTATGCGCCGGACAAGCCGGGAGCCATCCCTGATGGTGATTGTTTCTTAACGTGCAGAATCCGTCACAAAATCGGTGACCTTGAACGCGGAACCCGGATCCAGATTCTCTTCCCTCCACACCGCCCGGTAGCGTTCCCCGTCGAACCTCATGCCCGTTCTCGCGGTGCCGGAAGATTCTTTTTCTTTCCAACTGTACACCACAATGTCGTCCCATTCGCCCTCTCTCCTGATCAGGCCAAAGGAGCCATGGAACGCCAGAATGATCTCGCACTTTCCCCGGTCGAAACGGAGGACGAGATGGCCGCCGAGTCCTGCCGGATCGTCGTTTCCCGTCTCCACGATCATTTCATTCACCCCATCGCCATTGAGGTCGAATTGGAGTTGGCCGATATCGTCGGGAAGTTGATGCTGCCCGCGAGCCCAGCGGGCTTTGTTCACGCGCTCCCTGTCTTTCTCCGAAAGGGCATCCCGCATTCCGACAACGCGTTTGCCGTCGTACGAATGAAAATACATGGCGCGGGGAAATTCGTCATCCGCTTCGCCCGAAGCGTCCCCGGACTGACAAGCCGGAACGGCCAGCCCGCAGCAAACCGGGAGCAATATTTTCAGGAAGCTTTTCATGGCAATGGATTCGCGGGGCTTATTCGGTTTCTGATACGGGCGGCAAAGGATATTTGTCCCGGTGCTGTTTCAGTGCGGGGATGGTGATCCAGACGCCTTTGGTGGTTTCCCCTGCGGGTTGGGCGAGCAGGTGCCAAACCGGCGCGAAATGCTTCTGCGGCTCGTCGGCGCGGCCGTGATAGGCTTCCAGTTCCACACGGGTGATCTCGATCCGCTTCTCCTTCAACGGAGCTTCCACCCAACAGAAGCCTTCCAGAATGGCGCGGGTCAGTTCCTCCCTGTCGAGCAGTTCGTATTCTCCCAGCGGTTCGGAAGGCCGGATGCACCATTCCGCTCTTCTCAATTCGCCCTCGTCGATGAAATTAAATTCGTAGCGGCCGCCGAGGCCGTTCCAATAGGCGGGCAGGCCGCCGATGGACGCGGCGAAGCTGATGTTGAGTTCGATCGGGTAGGAAATGTCCTTCCCCGCCTTCTCGTTCCACTTGGTCACCCGTTTGGTGGATGTCTGGACGGAAAACCCGGCGATGCCCTCGGGATCGCGGGCGAGGCGGCTTTCGTCGATGCCGAGTTTCTTCATCCACTCGCGGCAGAGTTCCACGGCCTCCTCGTAGCTGGGCATGCCCTTCAGGATGGGGTCCTGATTCTCATCGCGGGAAAAGGTGTTCGTGGATGGCTTGATCTGGAAATGGCGGTAGTGGTTCTTCGGATTGATCCACACCGCCCCCGGAAGCTCCTTATTCCAGTAGTAGGTGACATCGTCTTCCGGCGAGCCGTATATTGAATGTATGTTTTTCCATTCGGTCCGCCGGGTCATTCCGTATTCCCTGGCGAGGGCGAGGAGGGGGGCTGAATCATCGGCGGCGCCCGAGAGCTTGTGAACGACGGTGGTCTTGCCGAGCCTGGAATGATCCCTCTTCCACTCGATTTCCTCCACCTTCACATAGCCGCGGTGGCCCAGTCGCTTGGCGGGAACGATCTCCACCTCCGCCACCTCCGGGAGCGCCGCTGGTCCGGCCTCGGCGGAGAGGAAGAGGCAGGAGAAAAGGAACAAGGAGATTTTCATTGTGGTGGGGAAGTGTGCTGGTTGATGTCGAAGTGTTCAAGCCTGCCTTGATTGTAAGGGCCGGTGGGCTCGGTGACGTTCTCGTTCGGAACGCCGTAGATGGTGTCGTTTTCGCATTCCGGCCAATAGACGACCCGCGCGGTCCGGATGTCGCTGTCTTTGCCGGTTGCCTTGAGTTCTTTGCAGTTGCTGGAGTTTCTCCACACCGCGTCCCAGGCGTTGGCCACCGTGTTATCTCCTCCGGTGGGGGGGCCGTGTTTCAATGCTTCGGCCAGTTGCTTGCCCATGCCGGTCTCGAGATCGATCGACGTTTCGTAGCCGCAGAGGATATGCAGATCAGGGCCGAAGGGGAGGGTTCCGGCGCTTTTCATGGCGGTGTAGATCGCGTGCGGGTTCGTGTCGCGCAGGCCGTTGCAGGTGAAGAGGAACATCCACTTGAGCTTGCTGCCCGCCGCACCGTATTTTTCATGCTGGGCGCTCCCCACCCATGTGGTTGCTCCGGTGGCGCGGTTGGTCACGATGGGCATGTAGTGCTGGGGCGGGAGAAGGGACGGCCCGGCGGAACCGGCGTAAACGCCCCCGGAAGAAGCCACCCCGTGCCCCACGATCAAACCCATGTCGTAGGCATTGAAGGGATTGCCACCCGCCGAGAAAACCGCCGGAGGATTTCCCGCCGCGGGAGTGCTGTTTTTCGGGTTCGCCTCCCACTGATGGACGGTCCATTTCCCTCCGGGCAATCCATCACGTGCTGGCTTCAGTTCATCCACGATATTGTGGACGGAACCGAGAGAGCCCCACGGTCCCCATGCCGAGAAGGCATTCGAGTGGCCGGAGCTTGACAAGGCCCCCCGCCATTCGGGCCGATAGTTGGCAAGCCACTGATTTTGGGCGGGCCCGGCCGCGGCGGGAAGCCCCAGCATCGGCTCCATCACTCCAAGCACCCGCCAGAGCCGCTGGCCCGCCGCCACCGTCATCACCTCCCCGAACTGGAGATCGCCCCCGCCCGCATTGATCGTAACTTCCGCCGAGTACAATCCTCCGGGAACGAGGGAGCCGTTTTCATTGGTGCCATTCCAGGGAATGGAAAAGGAATAGGAAAAGCCATCGCTGTTCCATTGGCGGACGATGTTCCCGTCCTCGTTGCGGAGCTTCACCACCCACATGGTTTCTTGGGCGAAGCGGGCATGGAACACCGTGGTGTCCGGAAGCTTCGGATCGTCCGGCGCGATTTCTTCTTCCTCGACATGGAAGTACGCCGGACTGCCGCCGGACTGGCCCAGCGCCGGGAGCGTGAAGCTGCTCATCGGGGTGCGGAAAACGCTGCGGTAGGATGCGCCCGGCTCCCCGGAGGAACCGGGCAGGTCGGCGCTGGCATCGAGGATCGCGTAAAAGGTGTGCGTGCCGGGCGAAAGGTTCAGCTTGGGAACGTAGGCGCGAAACTTCCCGTCGTGCTGCTGGAGGGCGCAGTATTGAATGAAGCGGCCATCGATGTGCAGCGCGACGGTGGGCTCGGCAAAATCCGGTAGATTGGACGTGATCTCGAAGGTCACGTAAGTGGGGGACGAGAGATTCGCGGTGGCGGTGCCGCCGAAAGTCGTGACCCCATTGCCCCCGGACGGATCGCTGGGAATGATCCCGCCCTCCTCCTCACTTGTCTCGAAGACGCGGTAAAACCGTTTCGGCAGGGAAGTGGAGAAGCCGCCGTTTCCGATCCCGCCGATGGTGGGAATGTTGATTGCTGCGGTGCTCCAATTCTCCAGATCGTCGGAATATTCGATGTGGAACAACCGGTCGGCGGCTCCTTCCCAGGCGATCATGTTGTGGCCGGTGGACAGGCGCTCGAAGGCGAGGATGTGAGGGCCCGCAGGGGCCTGCAAAGCCATCGTCTGAAATCCCCCGCCATGCATTCCTTCCCCCTGTCCGCCCTTGAGCAGCGGAGGCCCCGGCTGGCTGTGGCGGGCATCGAGGATGGACTGGAAGCGGGCGAGTTTGGCCACGTCGCTGGCATCGCGTGTGCGTTCGAGAGCGATCCGGGCTTGCCGGGCTTCCTCCGGGGTGAGTTCGCGCGCGGGCGTGCTTCCCAGATAAGGGTTCTCGAAATCCAGCATGGCCTGGTAATTGGTTTTCCCGTCACCGTTTTCATCGCGGTCCGGCTGGGTGATGTCGATCTCGGGGAACAGGCTGCGCCAGAGACTGCACCAGCCGCTCTGGTCGAGATCGTAGATCGCGTGGCGGTTGGTCTTGAGGACTTTTTCCTCGATTTCGGGCGGGCGGTTTTGGGCGGAGAGGGATGCCGGGAGGGCAACGACGAGGAGGAGGGATGGAATCGTTCTCATGGGGTGGAGATGGATGGGAATGTGGAATGCCCGAAGGGGCTCGGCCTTCAAAACAAGTGAATGGCGGGAATCATGTCAATTTTAACTGTGCGGATCAGCACATATTTATCGCTCATATTGGCGAAGCAGGAACTCGCTCATCGTGCGGAAATGCCGAGCGAAAAAGCTGAAACGATGGTAAGCGCCGTGGCCGGAATCCTGCTTGCGAAGCGGGTCGATCTCGACGTGAGCCTGAATCTGCTCTCGCGCACGAGCGATCTGGATCGCGCCGCGTTGAAGCGGGCGGAAAGCGGGGAAAGAATTCCCGCACTGGGCTTCTGGATCGACTGGGCGGATTCGCTGGGAACGAGCCTGGAAGCCGTTTTGGCGGAGGCCCGGAAAAAGGCGGGGAAGGAAGCGGGAGTTCCGCCGGAACGCCGCAGGCTGCCGGGGGCCTGACGCGGCATGCTCCCCCGAAAAGCGTCAGAACCTGTTCGGGATTCGGGAAGCGCGAACCGCCGGAGGCAGGGCAAAGCAAGTGGCGCGGG
>CAZVSA010000087.1:0-13600 GCA_964629955.1 uncultured Luteolibacter sp. | reverse complement strand
GGCATCCATCCCGGCCCTTCCGCTTTCTCCGCCAAATACAGCCCCACCCGCTGCGCAGAGACAGTCACGGCGCGCCCAGCGGTCACGCCCTACCTCTCAGGAGACGCGGGTGAGTGCATCGCGCCCTGCCCTTGAAGCACGGGCTCACGAGTTGGATTCATTCTCCGAACACTTTTGGCGGAACGCCCGCGCTCCCTTTTTGGAATCGGTTTGACAGACAAGCGGGAGCCGCCATGCTTCCGGACACTACAACGACAGTCGGTGGCCGTCCCGAGAGACGGCTTTTGTACGCCCTTTTCTGGCGGCTTTTCCCAAAGCCGGGTGGAGAACCGGGAATACAACACCGTGCACACGGGAATACCGGTCGCCGCACTGTCGCGGTAGTTGACACCCGGCACCTCCTTTCGGGGAGGTGCCTCCATCCCCGACCGAACCGGAGCCATGACCCGAACCCCCGAATCCACCGCCAAGAAAGCGGCTTCCCGCGCCGCACGGACCGATCTTCTGACCGAAATGGAAGAGAGTGTCCATCTCGCCACCGCCTGCATCCGTCTTCTCACGGAACTCGCCATCCGCGAGATCGAATGCCACTCCCCCGGAGGCACCGACAAGCTCTGCGTTCCCGGTCTTCTGATTCTCAGCGCGGACGTCAGCGACAAACTCCATCATTCCTTCCGCGCCCTCCATCGCGAAATGCCTCTCTGATCCCATCTTTCAATTCAAGGAGCGTGGGCGTCCCGCCCACTTGTGCAGGGATGTGGGCGGGACGCCCACGCTCCTTGAATTGCCAAAAGTCCGGTTCATTCCGGCATGGGTTCCACCCAATCATCCTCCGTCAAGGTTGCGGATCGAGATCCACGCGCAACCGCATGAAACGGCGTGGTTCTTCCCCGATCGGCAGGAGCGACCGCACCAGCAGCAGAGATGGCTCGTCGGTGATGACAACGGTTTCGATGGGAGACCAGGATTCCGGGGACAAATCGCCGGAGGCTTCGATGGTGCAGACGATGCCCGCCGCCGATGGATCTCTGACGACCCGGAGGGTGAGGTGGTTTTTCCCATCGATCCCGGTGAACTCATGGGAGGGCAATGCCGAGGGCGGTGTGGGAACGAGCGGGGAGGTTCCCAAGGCGTATGCGATGAGATTGCTCACTCCGTCCCCATCGAAATCCTCGTGAGGTCCGGTCGCGGGATCGCCGGCATGTTCGCCGAAGACGCCCTGCCTCCACGTTTCGTACGGATGGGGCTGTGCGAGCTGGGAAATCCAATCCCGCACAAGGGCCTGCAACTCCGGTGCCATCGGATCACCCGGGCGCATCCTCGTGCCGGTTTGCGGAACTGAGGAGTTGATCTTTTCCATCAGGAAGCTCCGGTCCGGCCGCCCCGGTTCCACGAGCTTCACTCCGGGAGCGCCGACGCTGAACACGTTGACCAGCTCCTCATAACCCGCGCCCGGTTGGAGATCGAGGCCTCCGCTGTTGGTGGCGATGTCATTGTGACAGGCCATGCACTGGGCGGAGAGAATCGGCTGGATTTGCGAATCGAAGTCCACCCCGGGAGTTTCCGCAATGGACGAGAGATCATCCGTCCCCGTGCCCGCCTGATAGAGGCCGATCAGAAGATTCCGTTCGATTCCCTCCCCTTCCGCAACGGTTGGATCCACTTTCACCTTTCCGTGGGTGGAGGAAAGGGTGTCCGCGGCGGTATCGAGTGTGAAGGTTTCCCCACCATCTCCATCGGCGACGGGAAAATGGAAATAGCCGAGATCGTCCGCCACGACGCGATGGAAAACACCGCTCGGTGGACGGCCGGACGCCGGAAGGAAATCCCGCCCTCCCGCCACCGGGTACGGCGTTTGCGCGCTCCCGCGGGAAATGCCGATGTCCAGCGGAGCGGCATTGCCCAGGGTATCCGTCGCACGACCGCGGATGAGCGTGGGAGCAAGGTGGAACAAAATCTCCACCGTGTGTTCGCCCGAAGAAAACGGGAGCGAAAATCCGGCGAATGCGGGGGACACCCCGTCATCCGGAGATTCACCGGCGGAAACCACCACGCCTGGACCGGTCAGGAAAACATCCACGGACGCCCCGATCACTCCACCCGCCGCGATGGGGAGGATGTTGCCGTGGTCTCCAAGACCTCCGTCGAAGGGCAGGGGGGTGATCCCATCCGACTGATAAAGCCTCAAATCCGTCGCAACGCCGAACGGACCGGCGGTGCCTTGCTGGCGGGCGTCGAGGATCATTCCGTTCAGCGTGAGACTTGCCGGATGATAAACGGTGACCTCCGAAACGGCGGAGTGGGTGAGGCCAGCGGTATCGGTCACGGTGAGCCGGACGGTGTGAACACCCGGTGCATTGTAAGTGTGTTGCGGGGACGGAGCGGTGGAAGTTTCTCCGTCGCCGAAATCCCACGCCCACCCGACGATCGGAGCATCGGTGAAAGTCGAGGCATCGGCAAACTGGACGGCAAGCGGGGCGATCCCGGACGCCGGATCGGGATCGGCGGAAAACGCGGCCACCGGGGCATCGCCCCCGATGTAACGGATGCGCCCGAGACGATAGCCGCTGCCGGTGGAAGATCCCTGGTTGCTGTCCGTGTAATAAAGCGAACCGTCCGGGCCATGGGTGAGGCTGGCGATGTTGTAGGAATAGCCTTTGAAAAACGGCTCGCCCTCATCACCGGCGATCGGTTCGAGGGCATCGAGCTGATCCCCCGTCACGCGCCAGCGGCGGATCTCCTTGCGGTCGTTTCCTCCATAACGGGCGTTGTAAATCACCGGGCCATCCGGGGCGAACGGGCCGCCGCGCACGAACACGATTCCCGTGAGGGAAGGTTGCGTCGTATGGAGAATCTTTCGTTTTCCGTCCGGGGAACTGGTGAGAAACTGGTTGTCCCAGCCGCCGTCCGCCCCTTTTGCGATGCGGGCGATCCGGTCCGTTCCATCTCCGTTCTCGGAAATGTAAAGCGCGTCCGGGGAAGCATCCGCCGGATCGAAGGCAAAGCGATACGGATTGCGATAGCGGTGCGACCAGATCCGGGACCTGACGGAGCCTGGGTTCCCGTCGTAGTGGGGATTGTCCGCCAGGCCGAGACCCGTGGAAGAGTCGATCCGCAGAAGCTTCCCGTTGTAGTTGTCGAGATTTCCAACGATGTAGCGCTGTCCGTCGTCCCCCAGCATCACATAGAGATTGTAGGGTTCCCCGGGACGGAAGCCGATATCCCCCGCCTTGTGGACACCGCTCGTGTTGGGCAGCCCGGACAGCAGCACCAGATCGGAACCGGGCTCCACTCCGGTGAATGTGGAGTTCGCGGTCTGCCGGATGATCTTCTGGTCCGTGGCGGCCGAGAACAACAGATAGATATAGCGGTTGTTTTGATAATCGGGATCGAGCGCGAGTCCCATCAGGCCGCGCTCGGCATCGGTGTTTACCTGGGAAACGATGTCGCTGAAAACCGTGGGCGCGAGGTAGGGCCCGGAGTTTTCCCCGATGAGCTGCTTGGGAATGCCGGGCCCCGAGTAGCTGACCTCCAGCGCCTCGCCTCCCGCATTCTCGAAGTATTCGACGCGGAGCTCGTGGGTTCCCGCGTTCAACGTAACCGCCCCCGCCTTCTCGGTGGCTCCATGCGTGCCGTCGTGATCCACCACGAGGTTGCCGTTCAGATAGATGCGGCTGCCGTCATCCGATCTCGTATAAAACGTGTATTCGCCGTCGGCGGGCAGCTCGATCCCGCCCGTGAACGTGAGGGCGAAGTAATCGTTGCGCAGACGCGGCTCCAGCGTGATGGAGGAAACCGTGCCCGTGGCAACCGGTGTGAGCGTGGAAAAATCGGGCAGGGAAGTCCAGGTGCCCTCGTAGTACTGATAGGCGAACGAAGGGGCGGTGACTCCGGAATTTTGTTTCAGCAACAGCACGCGGCCGCGTTTCTCCGCCACAAGGAGATTCCCCTCGTGATCGAAGGCGATCGAAATCATGCCGTTCCCGGAATACAGCCTCTCATCGACAAAGCCCGGCACGGAGAACTCCTGCGCGGAGACCGGCTGCAACGAGAAAGCCAGCCCGAGGACGGGAGCCGCCGCGCGGGAAAAAAGCAACCGCGGCAGGATGGGTTTCATGCGGAAAACATGCATGCCAAATGCTGCTACCACCGGGCTTTCCCGAGCGCAAGAACTCAATGCAAAAAAATGCAATCAACTCGCGCGGGATCGCTCTCCCGTGCCGGCGCTCCGCCATTCGATAAAAGGCTTTTGGCAAACTCTTACTGAAGAAGTTTGCGGTTTGCTGGCGGGTAGGGCGTGACCGCCGGGCGCGCCGTGACTGTCTCTCCGCAGCGGGTGGGGCTGTATTTGGCGGAGAAAGTGGAAGGGCCGGGATGGATGCCATACCTATCGGGAAAAAGTGGGACGGCCCGGCGGTCCATCCCTACCGAAAAACCCGCCTCCGGCGTTGCCGCCACGGTTCATTCCTTCCGTTTGAGCAGCGGGAACAAAACCACGTCGCGGATGGTTGGCGCGCCGGTGAGCATCATCACGAGGCGGTCGATGCCGATGCCGATGCCACCCGCCGGAGGCATGCCGTGCTCGAGGGTCTCGATGAAATCGTAATCCACCTTCTGCTCTTCCTCGCCGCCAGCCTGATGTTCGAGGCGATCGCGCTGGACGTCGGGGTCGTTGAGTTCGGAATAGCCGGGAGAGATTTCCTGGCCGTTGATGATGAGT
Organism: uncultured Luteolibacter sp.; assembly: GCA_964629955.1. GTDB lineage: Bacteria > Verrucomicrobiota > Verrucomicrobiia > Verrucomicrobiales > Akkermansiaceae > Luteolibacter. The sequence goes on along the minus strand of CAZVSA010000087.1, from coordinate 8,880 downwards.
TCGTACACCTCGACGGTTTTTCCGCCGGGCGTGACCTTCGCCAGCGGGATGAGTTCGCTCGCGACGCGGGTGACGAAGCAGGGATCGAAGGTGTGCTCCTCTACTTTCTTCTCAAACACCTGCTGGATGACCTCGTAGTCCTCCATTTCCGGAGAGATCTGAACGCCCAGCTCCTCGCATTTCGCCCGGCGCTGCTCCGGAGTGATGTCGAAGAAATCCCCGCCCGCGACGCCTTTGATGAGGTCGTGATAGTTCGCCCGCTTCCATGGACGGGTCAGGTCGATGGTGCGGATGACGTTGCCTTCCTCGTCCTTGTGCTCGATTTTCAGGCCGCCGCAGAATTTTTCCGCGAGGTGGCAGGTGAGTTCCTCGACGAGTTCCGCCATTTGCTCGAAATCGGAGAACGCCCAGTAGGCTTCCAGCATGGTGAATTCCGGGTTGTGGCGGCGGGAGATCCCTTCGTTGCGGAAGTTCCGGTTGAGCTCGAAAATTTTCGTGAACCCACCGACGAGCAAGCGCTTGAGAAACAGCTCGGGCGCGATCCGCAGGGTGAGCGGCATGCCGAGCGCGTTGTGATGCGTCTCGAACGGCCGGGCGGCGGCTCCTCCGGCGACGTCCTGGAGCATCGGGGTCTCCACTTCCAGGAAACCCCGGTCGTGCAGGAACGAGCGGATCTCCGCCAGCATTTGCGAGCGTTTCACGAACAAGGCCGCGCTTTCGGCATTGCCCATCAGGTCCAGATGGCGCTTGCGGTATTTGATCTCGCGGTCGGCCAGGCCGTGCCACTTGTCGGGCATCGGGCGGAGCGCCTTGGAGAGCACGGTGAAGGTCTCGACTTTCACGGTGGGTTCCCCGGTTTTCGTGAGGAAGGTTTCGCCCTCGATGCCGATCCAGTCGCCGCGATCGAGGCATTTCCATGCGGCGGCCTCGTTTTCCGGAAGGTTTTTGATTCCCAGATACCCCTGAATGGAGCCGTGGACGTCCCCGAGCTGGAAGAAAACGGATTTCCCCATGTCCCGCAACGCGGTGATGCGTCCCGCGGTTTTCACCCGTTTGCCCTCCTCGAAGTTCGCACGGAGATCACCCGGGGTGACCTCCACTTCAAAGCGCGAACCGAAGGGATCGATTCCCAGTTCGCGGAGTTTTCCGAGCTTCTCGCGCCTTACGGCGATCAATTCGGCTTCGGTGGACTGGGGTTGCTGCGTGGGTGCGGCGTCGTTCATGACGCGAGGGGCTTAGGCGGCGGGGAGGGCTCCCGCAAGAATCGAAACCGGAACGGGAGAGGAAAATCGGTGCCCTCGCCGGAGTTCATAACCAGCAAATGCGAAATTTCAATCTTCATGGCTCTATCAGGAAACTCCGTATTTCGGGATCACTTCATATCCAACTAATCCTTTTTAATATCTTGTTGCTCAATCACTTACGATCCTATCGAATGATCTCCAATGCAGTTGGAGAGTTTCCTCATCCTGGGATCCATCGAAGCCGTCCGGCCGGTTTTCTGGATCGTAATGGGCGTTTCGCTCATGATGATCGCGTGGCGTCTCACCCGGAAAACTCCGGGCTGGACGGGGCGTGTCACCCTGGCGGGCGCGCTGCTGCTGGGCCTCGGTTACTCGATCATTCTCCCCTTGCCCGCCTCCGGCCTGCTCCCATCCGCGCGGGAATCCGCAACGGCGGTGGAGATCTGGCAGGCCTCCAGGCTGGTGGCGCTCAATGGCGGCTGGCTGCTCTTCGGCCTGGGCCTCGCGATGCATGCCAGGCTTTTCCACACCGCACCGGCGCGCCAATCCAGCACCGCACCGAACCCCTCCCCCGCGCATGAATCCGCTGCTTGACGTTTTGCTGACCCACGGTCTCTTCGTGGATGCCCTGGGCATTCTCGGTCTCGGCCTGGTCGGCATGGGCGCCGCCCGGCTGGCGCGTTCCCACGGCTCGCGCGGCTTGGTCTGGATCGCGGCGGGCGCGGTCTCCCTGCTTGCCGCGCGGCTGTATTTCCTCACCTCCCCGCATTTCATGACGATGGGGTTCGAGGAAACCATCGGCCCGGCGGGAATCGCCGCGACCATCGCGATTCCTCCCTTGCTGCTGTTTTTCGGCCTGGCCGCCGTGGTGGGCGGGTTCTGGCGGTATGAGAAGGACCTCACCGGGGAAACCCGCTGAGAATCCGCCGCCGCGGAAATTTCGCATCGCCCGCCCGCCGGTCCGGTGCTAGGGGTTGCGCGGATGTTCGAGGTCAGACAGAAACCCGAGATGGTCGAGCGCGCCCTGCTGGTGCGCATTTATTTTGACGCCCGCGAAGCCGACGAATCGGAATCGCTGCTCGAAGAACTCGGCGAGCTGGTGAAGACGCTGGGAATCGAAATCGCCGAGCACGTGCTGGTCCGCAGCCGCGAAATGCACAAGAAGCTCCTCTGCGGCACCGGAAAGGCCGCCGAGCTGGTTGAGCTGGCCCGCGCCCATGAATGCGATGTGATCGTCTTCGACAACGGCCTCGCTCCTTCCCAGCAGCGCGAGTGGGAAAAACTCGCCGACCTCTGCGTGATCGACCGCGAGGAGGTCATTCTCGATATCTTCGCCAAACGCGCGCAGACCAAGGAAGCCCGCCTCCAGGTGGAACTCGCCCGCATGCAATACGCCCTGCCCCGGCTGGCCCGGATGTGGGGACACCTCGACCGCGAGGGAGCCGGGTCCGGCGGCGGCGCGGGCGGCGGAGCATCCCGCGGCATGGGGGAAAAACAAATCGAGGTGGACCGCCGCCTCGCCCACCTCACCATCGACCGCGCGAAGCGGGAACTCGAAGCCGTCCGCAAACAGCGCAAGACCCAGCGCAAGGAACGCGAAAAACTCGGCACGCCGCACGCCGCCATCGTCGGCTACACCAATGCCGGGAAATCCACCCTGCTCAATGTTCTCAGCGGCGCGGAAGTGATGGCGAAGGACATGCTTTTCGCCACCCTCGACACCACCACCCGCCGCATCGACCTGCCGGACGGCCAGGGCATGCTGATCACCGACACCGTGGGATTCGTCCGCAACCTCCCCCACCGCCTCGTCGAAGCCTTCAAGGCCACCCTGGAGGAAGCCGTGCTCGCGGATTTTCTCATCCACGTGCTGGATGCCGGAGCCCCGGAAATCGAGCGTTTCCACGACACCACCCTGGAAGTTCTCAAGGAACTGGGCGCGGAGGACAAAACCGTCGTCACCGTTCTCAACAAGATCGACCGCGTCACCGATCCGGAGGTCCTCGGCTTCCTCGGGCGCCGTTTCCCGGACGCCATCCGCGTCTCCGCCCTCCATGGCGACGGAATGGACGATCTGCTCCGCGCGTGCAGCGCCGTCCTCGCAAACCGCGTCCGCCGCCAGGACTACCGCATCCCCCAAAAGCGGGCCGATCTCGTCGGCCTCCTGCACCGCGATGCGAAAGTGCTTTCCACCGGCTACGAGGGAGACGACATCCTCATCAGCGCCATCGTCCCCGCCGCCATCGCCGGCCGGCTTGAATCTTTCTCCGCGGTTTCCGTCTGATTTACCACCCACTGCAAATCTTTCTTATTTCACCGGTTCCCATGTTGAAAAAACTGCTTCCGATTTTTTTCATCCTCTCCGCCATCGCCGCGGCCCAGGAAGACCCCCGCCCTGTCCTGCGCGCGCTGCCCCTGGGGGGCGATGACGACATCGCTTCCTCGTCCTTCGCCGGGACCGCCGCCGAAACCGTCGCACTGGAAACGGTGGCTCCCTCCTCGCCGCTCGATGAAAAACCCGCGGGCGACGACGCCGTTCGCCTCCAGATTTTCCTGGATGACTCGATGTTCGGCCCCGGAATCATCGATGGGAAACCCGGTCGCTTCACCCAGCAGGCGGCCGCCTCCTGGAACGAGGTCAACGGCCACCCGCTGGATGACTGGGCCGCCGTCAACGCCGCCGCGCGCAGAGCCGTCCCGAATCCTTTCGCCGTCGCCGTCGTGCCGGAAGCCGCCAGGGACTGGGTGGACACCACCCTCCCCACCCGCCGCGCCGACCAGGCGAAACGCAAGCGCATGAGCTACCGCAGCTACGGCGAATTCATGTCCGAACGCTACCACTGCGATGTTCCCTATCTGATCGAGCTCAACGGCAGCGCGAAAATCCGCAACCTCAAGCCGCGCGACAGCATCATCGTGCCGAACGTCTCCCCGTTTCACATCGAGAAAGTCACCGACCGCGCCTACCACAAGGGCGAGGAAGGCACGCCCGAGGAAATTCTCGGCACCCGCCATGCCGTGGTGGACACGAAAACCAATCAGGTCCGCATCTTCGAGGCCGCGCCCGTCGCCCTCATCGTCGATGAATCCGGCGGAACCACCGCCGCCCGGCCCAACCGCGCGCTCGTAGCCTCCTTCCCCATCACTCCGGGTCAGCCCAGGTTCATCCAGTTCGGCACCTGGGAACTCCGCAACATGGTCGAAATGCCGTGGTGGCGCTACGACCAGCAGTTCCTCGATACCGGCAAGCGCAGCGACAACGCCCTGAACATCCCGCCCGGCCCCAACAGCCCCGTCGGCATCATCTGGAACGGCACCAGCCGCTCCGGCATCGGCCTGCACGGCACCTCGGACCCCGAAACCATCGGCCGCGCCCGCAGCGCCGGCTGCATCCGCCTCGCCAACTGGGATGCCATCCGCCTTCCGCGCCTGATCCGCCCCGGCGCCACGATTGAAATCCGCTGAGCCGCCGACATGGCGATCAGGGCCGGCGCATCAAAAAAATGGATTCACCGCAAAGGCAGGGAAGAGGTTATTGGTTATTTGTGATTCGTTATTGGTGAAGAAGGCACCTCCGCGGTCCTCTCCGCGATCTCCGCGCCTCCGCGTTTCGATCCTCAATTGGCCCTCTGCGTTCCTTTGCGACCTTCGCGGCTTCGCGGTGAAAGGAAACCCCCGTCTTTTGATGCGTCCGCCCTGCCCTGGCGGTTTTTGCCCCTTGCCTCCCCCATCGCCAGACTGATAGGAGCTTGAGGTGATGTCGGAAAATCCTCGCGGAACGTTTGCCGCGTCCCCCTTCCAATGGCTCGCGCTGGTGGTTCCGGGATTGACCGTCGGTTTGGCTCTCCGCCTCGGGACACAGGGGGCCGCCACACCCACCGGCTCCTTCCCGGAAACCTCTGCCGCGCACGGGTCTTCGGCCACTGTCGCCTCCGGCCCCGGCGATCCCACTTCCCGCCGCCCCCGGCCCGCCGCCCGGACTTCCACCCCCAAGGACCCGCCCCTGACCGCCGAACAGGCGGAAGCCCTTCTCTCCGATCCTTCGCGCCACCGGATCAGCCTCGATCAGATCCTGGCAGGCCAGGCGACCTCCTCCGAAAGGGCCGGCTGGCTCGCCGGATTCTTCGGCTGGGACGAATCACAGGCACTTGCGATCGAAACGGCCCTCGCTGATTTCAAACGGAACGTGAGGGCGCTCATCGACGAACGGACCGTGATTGAAACTTCGCAAGCCGGTGTCATCGAATTCGATTACTCCGCCGTCGCGGATGATTATCAAAAGGAAGTCGATCTGCTGCTTGCGGCGATCGGGGATGCGTTGGGCGACAGCGCCTTCAGACAATTCGAACGACTCGGCATCCTCCGGGACGTCGAAGATTCGATCACACCGGAGACCCGGCTGACCCTGCGGCTGGTGCCAAGACTGGGCTCAACAATTTTTCGTGGGGAGCATGGTTACGTTCTGAATCTATCTCTCAAAGATCACGGGCGGGACGTTCCCGACCGCGGGGCCGGCCTTCATTTCAACCCCGAGAGGAACGGACCGATCCCCCCGATCGATTTCCTCAAGCGCCTCCCGCCCGTCGACTGGGTGCACGAAGTAGAGCGGGCATCCAACGCACCCGGAACCGATCCGCAATGAACTCCCGGTTTCTCAAAATCCTGATCATCGTTCTTGCCGTCGCCGCCGGTTGGTGGCTGGGCGGAGGGATCGGCGGATCGCCGCCGGCCACCAGACATGATCCCGCGTCCTCCCCGAAGCGGCCTGTTTCTTCCGCTTCCGCATCCGCCGGGACTCCCGCCTCCTCCAGCCGCTCATGGAACGGACCGGTCTTTCCGCTCGAAGATTTCGAGGGCATCCACGAAATCCCTTACGGGACGGCACTCAACATCGAGCACTTCTGGAACGACAAACCGATTGAACCTTTGCTTTTCAATAATCAAACCTCCTTTGAAACCCTCGCCAACTGGCTCGATTTGAAACCCACGGAACGCCACTCCCTCAGGGAAATCCTCCGCCGGGCCGCGCACCGCCAGCTCGATTGGGAAAAGGCCAACCTGAAGGCCGTGCGGCTGGAACCCGGGCGGCACCAAGTCCGCTGGAGGGAACCGGGAACGGAAATTCCCGAAGCACTCCGGCAGGAACTGCGCGACGCCTTCGGCGAAACCCTCGCCCGCTCCCTCTGGATCCGCGGTGGTCTGGACCGCTTCTCCGAACCCGTGCCCGGCTGGAAACGACGCGGCATGGAAGAGATCGATCTTCAGATCACCCCGGACGCAACGGGCGGAGATCTCAACGCCCGCATCACCAGCGGAGACTTCGCCCAAGTCCGGCGATTGCCCTCCGATGATCCTCAATTGCCCTCCGATGATCCTCAAGCCCATTTCCCGCTGCGGCTTCGCCACATTTTCGATGTGAAGGACGACGCCGCCGAGCTGCTCGCCAAGCTCCCGCAGCACCCGGAACCCGGCGCGATTCCCGTCGCCAAATGGTTGAAGCCCGGATTCGTCACCAACCCTTTCAACGGAAAGGTCGTCGACGTCCGCGACATTCCCCCCGGCACGCTCGTTCAAGACCCTTCCCTTCCCTCCGACGCCAAAGCCTATTTCCGCGTCCCGGAGCCGGAGTAATCCCGCTTTCCCCAACCCACGCAACACGTGGTCCCGGCAAATCCCACGCGGCGCGACGATTGAAATCCGCCGAACCGGCGTATTGAAAGGTGCATGCGCCGCCGCGGGTAATCCGCCCGCCGCATTTCCCCGCACCAGACCCCATGACCGCAACCGGCAAATTCTCCCTGCGCCTCGCCATTTACAGCGTCGTCCTCGCCTTCGTTGTGGGCGACCTGTTCGTCTTCAACGGCCCCCTCCGCCGGAAAATCGAGCGCAACCGCCCCGACAGCCCGGAATCCATCGCCGCGGCCAAAGCGGGCGGAGCGGTCGCCCGGGTGTTCCACCACCCCATCACCCGCGCCCAGTTGGAATACGCGGTCCACAACCGCCTCCGCCTGGAAAACCGCGACCCCGCCGGTCTCTCCGAATCCGAACGGAAATTCCTGCGTTACGCCGCCCTCGGAGATCTCATCGACCACCAGCTTCTGCGCCTGAAAGCCAAGGCGAACACCACGGAAGCCCCCGTCACCGACGGGGAAGTCGATGCCCGCCTCGCCGTTCTCGCCGGTCGCTTCGAGTCCTCCGCGACAATGGAAGTCGCCCTCGCATCGCGGAACCTTGGCACTTTGCAGGACTTTCGCGACCGCATCGCCGCCCGGATCCAGCAGGAAAAATACGTGGAACTCCGCGTCGCTCCGCTCGCCGAAGTCACCGAAGAAGAAGCGGAAAGCTGGTTTCAGGAAAACTCCGGCCCCCTCGCCACCCCGGAACGGGTCGAAGCCCGCCACATTTTCCTCCGCACCCTCGAAACCCCGCCCGAGGAGGCCCGGGAAAAACTCGAAGAAACGCTCGCCGCCCTCAAGGAAGGCACGAAAGACTTCGCCACCCTTGCCTCCGAAATCAGCGAGGACCCTTCCACCAAAGACCGGGGCGGGATGCTCGGCTGGCTCACCCGCGGCCACCTTTCCCCCGACTTCGCCGAGCCCCTTTTCTCGATGGCTCCCGGCGAACCGCAGCTCATCCGCACGAAAACCGGCTGGCACCTCGTGGAAGTCACCACCCGCAAGGACGCGGAACCCCGTTCCTTCGAGGAAGCCAAACCGGAAATCCTCGCCACCCTCGAATCCGCCAAGCGCCGCCAGGCCACCCACGACTACCGCGCCGCTCTCCGCCAATTCGAAGACAAATACATCGAAATCTTCCACGACATGATGGAGGAGTAGCCGAATGGCGGGAGGGGGAGCGCCGCCGTCCCGGCGGCGCTCCCCTTCTCATTTCCCCATCCGCCCGATTTCAAACGGATACACGACAACGATGTATTTGACGCCCGCGTCGTTCAGCGTGCGGGCGAGAAGAACAAGGTCCTGATCGGTGGGAGCGCGGGTTACCTCCGCTTCACCTGAAGATCCATCATCCATTCGTCGGCCTCCTCATGGGTTTTGAAGCGGTAGATTCCATGCCTGATGCGGCATTTCCGCGGACAGGCATAGTTGGAAAAAGCCATGATCCGTCCGGCTGCCGCGAGCGAGGCGGAGCCGGGAGCGGGCGGTCGGCGTTTTCCGACGACTTTGGCGCGGGGATCGCCGGAGTCGATGAGTTCGTTCATACCGGCATCCTAGCGGGTTTTTGCCGGGATGCGAGGGGGAAGATCACGACTCGAAATACGTGTAGCCGTTGAGACCGGCGCGGTAGAGATCGAGAATCTCGCGGCGTTCCCTGGGCGAGATCCGGCCGTCGGCGACGGCTTTTTCGGCGAAGCTGCGGAATTTTCCGACGAGTTCCTTGGGATCGAATTCCACATAGGTGAGCACATCGGCCACGGTGTCGCCTTCGACCTCGTGGGTGTAAACGGGTTTGCCTTTTTCGAGATGAACGCCGACGACGTTGGTGTCTCCGAGGAGGTTGTGGAGGTCGCCGAGGGTTTCCTGATAGGCGCCGACGAGGAAGACGGCGACGTAGTAGGGCTCGTCCTGCCTGATGGCATGAAGCGGGAGGACTTTCGCGACGTCCTCCTTGTCGATGA